>JAISBY010000005.1 GCA_031265955.1 Mycoplasmataceae bacterium
TATAATTTTTATTGTTCATAAGAACCTTTCGTAATTAAATTTTTTGTCAAACTTAATTATATGAATAGGTCCTTATGGACTTTTTTATTTATCGTTGCAGTTACAATTGGAATTTGGATAAATAGCAGAAACTACAGCCGATAGCGCAGATACAACAGTTTGTGCAATAATTAAATTAGAAGCAATATTAATATATTCACCGACATTATTTATAGAATCAAATACCGAGTTAGTTAAAGAAATAGATGTATTTAAAATATCAATGATACCTAGAAATGCATCAGCCAGAATTAATTTAAACTTAACCTCTTCCGAAATGTTGAATCTGATTCAAATAGCATCATCTTGTGTTTTTGAATTGATTTCTCATGGTAAACTCACAACTTCCAGCAATTTGTTCTCATTAATTACATCAACAATAACCCATTGAGCTTTTAATGATTCAGCATGTACTTCTGTTCCACTTAGATTGGTATTAGCCTCTATAACTTTTAAACGATATTGTTGATTTGTATGCATGAATTTGTTTGGTTCTCATTGTTTTGGTTTGCTAATACCATCCAAATTAATTGCATTCGGATCTAAGTACAATGGGTTTTTGTTAGACAATACATATTGATGTGTTGATGGATCTACTGGTACACCAGCAAGAACATTATCCAAATATTCTCTTTGATCTGATGTTGTGTTAAAATATGTTTCACTTTCCACTAAATAGTCGTCCGCTAAAACTGATTCTACATTTTGATAGTAAACATTATTACTAATATTTCAAATAGATTCTTCTGATTTAATATCGTAAACATATGTAGGCAAAGCATCATAATTAACATTATCAGCATCAAATAATTTAGGTAATTCCTGTCACAAAATATATTCTCCGTATGGATCGTGAAATGTACTTTGCACTCCAAATTGAAATCTTATAGTACATTTATGTGAATCTGTATCAGCATCAAGTGAAACGATTCGTGCATGCAAGGTATAACCTGGCAAAAACTCACCATCATAATAGCTTGCTCCATTATTAAATGTATGAGCTTTTAACGATTCAGTAACTCTCAATGAAAAATCATAGTCTTCTTCATCGGCACCAGAGACAGAAGTGTAGTCTACTTGAGGTTTTGTTAGAATACTACCATAAATAGGGTCATATGAATATTTGAAAAAGTTTTGTAAATCACCTAAATTGATCTCATCATTCAAGTTGTAACCCACATTACCATCTTTAGAATAAATGGCTAACAAATTAGAAATATCAAATTCATCATTTACAAAAAAGAAAGAAGTTTGATGAGTTTTTAGGTAATCATTGGCAATTGCTAATAATTGATCAGTCTTTGATACATCATTAGTAGTGTATTTAGAAGTAAAATTTAAAATAATACTAGATGCTGCATCAAATGATGAATAATAGTACTTTTCACCAAAAGAGGCAATGGAAGTTCTAAGAAACCCTTCCATCTCACTTGAAATTTGTTCAGCTTTTGTATCAAAGTAACCTTGGTTTGTCAAATCTACATTTAATTGTTGCGATAACTGTGGAATAGCATTATGATTGAAATCATATCAATCCATTACATCCAATTGCAATTTTTGATTTTCGCTTAAAATAGCATTGTAAGCATTAGAAAGTTCTTCTTGGGTTGGAGCGCTCAAATCTATTATGAAATCACTTAAATTAGTATTTTTGTTATAAATCCCTATTTGTTTTTCAATTATTATGTTAATTTCACTAGTTATTTTACCTAAATAACCTGAACCCAAATTCTTAATTTGAGATGCTAGTTTTTCAATTGATTGTTTCTTAAACTGTTCAACTTGTTCCAAAGCATATGCTGTGTTAGTGTTATTAAGTCGAAAATTATCATTAGACCTAGTTACACTAGCTCAACTTGTAAGAAAAGAAGTAGCAGCAACTAAAGATGCTGATATTCCAGCACAAATAACTATCTTATTAGCATTGAAATTTTTAATTTTCATATTTTACCTCTTTGTTTGTTTGAACTATTACTTAGCTCAAAATAATGTCGTACATTGGAAATGCAATGGTTTTTCTATCTTTACCGTAAAAAGCCTCTCCGCCTAATAAATCTCAACCAAATGTGTGTGCTCTTTTATCAATATAGTCAGGTAAGTTGCTGTAATCAATTTTAAGAACCATCTCTTCTCTTATTGAGTCTCAGCTGACCATTAAAATATTAGCTATATAAGCTGATGCCGCTGGGTCAGAAAAACCATAAAAACCTGAAGCCTGAAATATTGAAGGAACATTAATACCGAATAAGTTTGAATCAATGTAAGAAAAAGTAGGAGTATAAATAATTTCGTGAGAATCATCGTAGCAAGTGGTTGTAAATGTTGGGTAACTTTCATACAGTTCCATATTGTTGTAATCCAAAATTTGTTGGTAAAAAGTGAAAGTTATTTGAATGTTTGCAATTAAATCGGCCAATTGTCCTCTATTAACAAACGCTCATTCTTGATGAGCGGGATTTAAAAAATATTGTAAAAGCAGTATGTCACTTGTGGAAATACACTTTATATCTACGGAAACTAATTGTATTTTTCAAGATAAATCTTCATTCTTTCGATCAAATAAGTACTCATCTAATTCATAATTTAATGTTTGTTGTGGAAATGATGTATTAGCTATTTTGGAAGATAGGACAGTTAATTGTTCGTTATTTTTACTGAATGTGGAAGATCAAAATAAAGGGAATGTAATAAGTAATCCTGCCCCAAGAATACCAGTCACTTTTTTAGTTATATTTTGTGTTCATCTCATAATTTTTACCAATCTCTTTCTCATAATTATTTTAACAAATTTTCTAGTTAAATATGTATATAAATTCCGTAGGTTTTAGCCATAAATTAAGGCTTTTTTATAACAGTTTGTTAACGAATTTTTAATATAATTAAAGTATGAAAAAGAAGTCTATCACTAAAGCATTATGTTCGGTTCCTGTTATCGTTGCTCCAGCAACTATGGGTGTCGTCGGGCAACACACTAACAACATCAATGTTTTTGGTAATAACATTGATGTTGATTTACCATTTACAGTAACTACTAGCTACAATGTTGAATATAGTTCATCTGGTGGTAGTGTAAAACTTATTGCTACAGACATTTCTTCTGGAGGCGACATTTCTACCGTTGGTTCTTGAAGTGTAGATTCAGAACAACCATTCTATTCAATAACCAGTAAAAACTATTTATATTGATCTAAACCATTAGATGTTACCGATTTAAATGCTCCTCACATAGTTAATGTCCGTTTTACTATCACCTACTCTGATGTCCAAAATTATGATGTAATAGTACCAATATCTATAAATGTGGAACCTAATACTCATAAATTACCAATAATTCAGGCCAATTATTCGTCATATTACAATCCTATATTTGGTGGCAGAACAGAATTAGTTGCCAATATACAAGGTGGTTCTTGATCTATTAAACCTACTGAACATTTTCAAATCATAAACAATAACTTAATTTGAGATGAAAATGTTAATTCAGGTTCTTACGATGTCACCGTTCAATACAAACATAAAAATTATGCGATAGTTAGTCAAACAATTACTCTTAATTTAATTAAGCCTACTTTGAATGCTGACAATTGAATTGGTAAAATAGCTGGTACATTAAGATGAAGAATTAACAGTGATTTAGTGTCTTACTATTATTCGTCCAATTTTAAAGGGGCTGATTTAGTAATCCCAGCTTTTGTTTTTGATAATGAAAATAATTTTTACAAAGTAGAAATTGATGATTTTGTATTCGCTCAAACACGCATAGTTGGTATGGCAACTATTTCTGATGGGGTTGCAAATATTGGTCACTACGCATTTTCGGACAGCAAATATCTTACATCTCTTTATTTAGGAAATGGTTTACAAAATATTAGTAGTAATGCTTTTAATGGTTGTAGTTCTTTAACATCAATATCTATTCCTACAAGCTTAAGTACAATAAAAGAAGGCGTATTCGCTGACTCTATCCAAATTGCTAACATTGATTTAGGCGAAAGAAACGAAAAACTAATTGTTGAAAATAATTCCTTTAAAAATTTACCATTTAATGGAAATATATCTTGTAGTGGTTTATGAAATTCAAAAGAAGAAATAATGGATGAATTCTCGCAAGGAGGTTTACCTAGAACATGAACTGTCAATGGTAAATAGAAAATGAGAGGTAAAATATGAACAAAAATAAGATAAAAATTACCAAATATATAACTTTAACTATTGGAGCAGCCGTTTTATCAGTTCCTACAATCGCAATGGTTAAAAACGGTAAACATGAACCGAATTGAAAGATGGTTCGCAATTCCGTTAATGCTAATACTGATTATTTTACATTTAGACAAATAAATAATAGTGAATACGCTATTACAGGATTGAGTGATGATGGCAAAACCCAAAAAATTCTTTCCGTTCCAGGAGAATATAACGGTATTAAAGTAACCACAATAGATGCTGGTGCTTTTGCTAATAATGCAACTCTTGAAAAAATTATGATTTCACCTAATACATTAACTGTTGGAACTTTAGCTTTTTACAACTGCTCGCACTTATCCTATGTATATGTGCCTACTAACAATACACGCTTTCTTGACTATTCGTTAGATACGCATACTACTACTGAATTAAAAATTGAAGCACCCGATGATTATGATTTGAAAACAATGTTTGGCATTGATGGAAATCAAAGAGAAGCTTCCTTTACATATACAAAATCAACAAGACCAGGTCTCATATACGGTACTGACATGCCGGCTAGTGGGCTTCCATATATTCGTTATTTCCATAACATGTACATTTATGACTCAATACAAGACATAACTGCTTTTACCGAAAAAGAATCGCATGTAAATCATAAAATTACAATCAATGATTCATTACCTTATTATTTATTAAACTTGTGATTATTTTGGGGACCGATTGATCCGACTCCACAAAAATGATTTCAATCTGTAATAGGTGAAACTTATCAAATAAACCCTGATGAATGAAATTTTACTAGCACAAAATATTATCATTGAGATCGAATTGTTTATTCTCTAAATTCACCAAATGGTTTTTATATTAATAGTGGTCAAAAAGATGATACAGAAGAAGACACATGAACTGAACAAGAAAATACGAATTATAGTGTTTGTCATTACGATTTAATTGTGAATTCTCTTGGTATTGTTGAGAGTTCCATATATGAACAAGACGCACAATATACTGGTAGTTCTCACGATACACCAAAGGCAACAAATGTTATTAATTACGAATACAATAATAACTATCCAGTGGGTAGATATGTTGGTAGATGATAATTTATGAAACAATGATGACTAATTTCAAAAGGTACAATTAAAAATATATTTAGATTGTGATATGTTTGAATTTCAATTTTAATTTATTTATCATTAAGTGCTTGATTGGTTATCGTAATACCATGAACTCAATTGCTAGACGGGTTATTTAAAAGCGAGCAATTAAATATGAATTTAATGATAAATTTTGTATTTTCCTCGCTACTTTTTTCATTTGTATCATCGGCAGGTACCCCTTCGGGTTTGACAATTTTTTATATGTCTCGCCCGATCAATAGATCAGCTTATTTTTATGCTAAATTATTAACCATCTTTACAATATGCTTACTTATATCTATAGTCTATATAGGTTACTGGTTAATAATACATACTATGATATACAACCACTTTGATGATCATCATTTAAATATATTAGATGGAAAATACTATGTTTCTCTTGTCCAAATAATTATTCCGTTAATTTTGCTTACTGTTTTTTCTAGTGTGATTGGTATTTCTTTGAAATACTATGCAAAAAGCATCTTTTCGATTTTAATATGTGTAATTATTGGCTTTTCTCCTATATTTTTTTGACTTAGCCCAGCATTAAATCACATTTATGAATATCAAAAATATGCCAATTGATCATTGTTATTTTTTCCATGCATTGTGTTCTCCATATCATCAATATTTGTCGTAGTTTTTGCAATTTTTTCTACAAAATATATGAAGATAAATATATAAAAAATTATGAATAGTATTAATGTAGAAAACTTGTCATTTAAAACTTGAAAAAAAACAATTCTTAATAATTTAAATTTTTCTGTGAAAAAAGGTTCTGTAACTGCTTTTATCGGTTCCAATGGTGCAGGTAAAACCACTACCATTCGTTGTATATTAAACCTTAATCCCATTTTTGAAGGTCATGTTTCAATTAATGGCATTGCTACAAAACTATCTAGCTCTCGTGACTTAATAGGTTATGTACCTGAGAAAGAGAATTTTCCTTGAATGAAGACATTAACTTTTCTAAAAGATATTGAAGAAGTGTTTCACATTGATAAAAATATTTTTGATTCTAGGTTACAGTTTCTTGCTCATTCATTAAACTGTGAATCGTTATTAACAAGAAGTTTTCACGGCTTATCGTCAGGAGAAAAAAAGAAGATAATGATTATTCAAGCATTATTACATAACCCTAGTTTGCTTATTATGGATGAGCCAACTGAAAACATGGACCCAGAATCAAGAACACAATTTTATAAATTAATTGCTGAAGAACATAAAAAGGGCACAACCATTTTTGTTTCTACTCATCAATTAGATGAAATAAGTAAATATGCAACCGATGTAGTAGTTATTAAAAATGGTCAAATAAAACTACAAACTTCATTCAAAAAGGAAATGGATCTTTATAAAATATATGAATCTAATTAATTACTCCAATATTTCTTGAATTTTTTGTATGGTTAACAATAATCGTTTATTTTTATTCATCTCTTTTATATGAATAGCGTTTTTAATAAATAAATTTACATTCCAAGATGAATAACTATGAAGGTTGGTGGTGGGTGTTAAATATATAGTGTTGGGCTCCCCTAGTATGTACATGTCTCTACTAGATAATTGTTCTGTGAATATATAAACAGCTTTCTTAGTCTTACTGTTTAAAACTATACCCTTGACTCCGCACCTTATCATTCCGTCTTTTGCTATTGTACTTATATAAAAGTAATCATATTTATTAGATTTACGATTTTTTAATTCTAATTCTAGCGATGAATCATAAGCTTTTGTATAAAAATACTGATTGTATTTATCTATTACATCTTTATCTAGTGATGAATATTTATTATTAAAAATATCATAAAGATATTTCTTGTAAAAATTAATATCCAGTTCTTGAGAATTGGCGAATGGTATGACTTGATATTCTTGTAATGATATTTCAGAAAAAACTGGCTCTCACAAATCCTGAGGTGAATATGTATTCTTAAAATGAATATGCTTTAGTTGTCTATATTCTTCATCACTAATAATGTGTTCTTGAAAATATTTCATTTTCCTAGCACACTCATCTTTCAAATGTTGTAATTCAATTCCATCAACATTTTCAATACCCAAAATAATGTCTACAAGAGAAATATAATCGACTTCTGTTACATTTTTATCGGGAATAAATAGATGGTTTGTTCTCATAAACTATTCATCTTCATTTTTATCATATGCTTGAATGGCATCGTTTTTATAGGTGGGGTTTAACTTTTGTCTATCAGAAGAAAAATTTAAGATTCTCCCATTTATATACCAACGCTCATCTTTTGTCTCGAATTCATCGTTGGTATGAAAATAACCTTGTTCATCTACTGCTGGTAATAATTTACCATTAACATAATAACCGAGCAAATTGTATTTACTTTTAACTAATAGTTCGTGGTTGATAATGTTAAGTTCAATATCTTCATTCTCTACTCTGCCTGCAGCATCAGGAAACTTTATGTCTTCTGGTTTGCTTGTAATCAAAATATTGCTTGCTTCTGCAGAAGCATAAATATTTAATACATTTATGCCCTTAGCATTAAATTTTCCAAATCAGATTTTATTTTCAATGGTTCCATTATCTCTAATGGCCACTTGCCCCACATTTAACAATCATTTTAAATTAGATGTGTCTAAAGGTAAACTATAGAATAATGGTAGTGTTATTTGTGGCGCACAAATCAATGTAGGCTTTATTTCGTTAAACCGTTTGGTTAGAAGTGCGGTATTTCTCAAAATTGACATAGGTTCAATATATGCGGTAACACCTAATGCAATCGAAAAATACAAACCACACAGTACATTTGCTGTATATGGCGAAAATAAAATTACATTAAAATCATTGGGATACTTTTCTTGCATAATGTTTTTATATAAAGTTCCGTTGGGATTTAAATAGATTAATAACGAACATTGCGGAATTAAGGCATTTTTAGACTTACCTGTAGTCCCACTAGTTTGTCTAACCATTGCTGGTGTTAAATCATTAACATCATGAATCGGTACATAATCAGAGTTTTTCTGAAAATCATTAATGGTACAGCAACCATTCATAGGACTATCTTTAGATACAAAAATAACTTTCGCATTAAACTTTAGTGCTTCTTGAGTTAAACCACTTCTTTTAAGTAAAGATGGTTCAAACGGAAGACAAATAGCACCGTATGATAATATACCGGTTAGAAGCATTATGTATTCATAACTATTTTTATCACAATACACTACTACAATATCACCGGCGTTGACTTGTTTAACCTTAAGAAATGCCCTAACATCATTACAATCTTTCACAAATTCTTTATTGGTAATAGTTTTTAAAGATTCTACTAAACAGATATGTTCATCTTGTTGATCTATGTAATTTAAAAATTCTTTAAAATTATTAATAACTTTATCAATACTCAATAGATTCATATCAATCCCTTATATACTATGAAAACATTATACAATTCATAGTTAATATTAATTGTTCATGTTTTCATTAATTATTACAAAATTTCAAATAAAAGATTTTTAGTCGTAGAATATGTGCCAATTAAAATTACGAAAGAGAGAAAATATAAAAATGAGTAAATTTAAAGTAACAGCTACATTGCTTACAACTAGGACAATAACTAAAGTAATTGAGGCTAACGGATTGGACGAAGCAACCAAAAAGCTTTTAGATGAATCTAAAAATAGCAAATGAGAAACACGGGCTGAATTAAAAACTTCAGCCAAATAAATACTATTTTTTTTGTTTACTAGTGCCAAATAACAAAGCAAAATCTTCTTCTTCAAAGTATTTAGCTCATTCTAAAGCAGTCTGGGGATTTTTCTTTTTCATATTTTGATTATATCAAAGCCAATTAATGCGTATGTTTAAGTTGAATTAGTGGCGATCTTTTCTGCCGTAACCAAGCAACCTAAATGCTTCTTCTTCAAAGTACTCTATTCATTCGCTCGCAGTCTCTGGTTTCTTCTTTTTCATGTCATTTATTATAACAATATCATATTTACCTCTATGATAAAACGGAATATTTTAACATTGATTAAAATAACTATTTTGAGACCTATTAACTAATACAATTAAATATATGCAAATTAGTTCAATAGATGTGATTCTTAAACATAACGATTTTTTTTATATGATTATGTCTTTTGCGCTAGAATTCGGCGGTTTTCTCATATCAGAACTTTTGCTTATATTAATATCCAAATTTTGATATTCTATATTACTAGGAACTATTTTAAACGTTTTAGGAATGTCAGGAATTTTATTCGTATTAATTTTTACTATATGTTGCAGGATAAAATATAAAAAGACATTTTGACATTTCGGAAAATTAACAAGATGTATATCTCATTTTGTTAATATATGAACATCTTTAGAACTTATATTCATAATGCCAATAATTGTCTGCTTAATCTCTTGGCACGGCAATGATTCTTTGTCACTATCAGCAACTCGTTATTTTTTCAGTGCTGCATTGTTTTTGCCTTTGGCTATCCCGTTAATGATTTACGGAATATGCGGAGTTGTGATTAATTGAAAAAAGATGAAGATCCGAAAACTTTGATATTCTTTTACAAAAACTAATGCAAAAAATCTTGATGGTGTTTGAGAAGATGAATGTTCGTATATTTAATGTTACATGTTTTGAGTAAATAAATGCTGAAATAATTAGATTTCTTTCATAAACCTTATAAAATAATAAGCCGCATGAATAATTTTCTAGACTTTAGAGATAGCATCTTTCCATACATTGGTTTAATCGTAACTATTGTTATTTTTATAGTTACGATTATTCCCGCTATTTTAATGCATCACAAGAAAACACTTTATTGATCAATTGGTAATTGTGTTGGTTATTTTATTGGCTGGCTACTATTATTTCTAATAGGACCGTCTATCTCTACCGCCATTATGAAATTGGTTATCCCAGGAGATATTGATATTAAAGCATCTACATTAGCACCAATGTTTAACCAAATAATTCCCATACTTTGATTCCCTGTATTTCTATTAATTTGAAATACAGCTGTTCTCATACCCAATTACTTTACTTGATATAAAAAAGTAACTGGTCTAAAACAACTTAAGGGCACTAAAGTTCATCTCAATAAAAAACAAGTACAAATAAAAATAGGTATGATTCTTCTATCAATTGTAGCTTATGCACCTATTACCATTTCTTCTGGTACATTAATAGAATCTGCAACCACATCACAATCACATATTAATAAGACCAGTAAAGGTGTGGGTAAAACCTTTGATGCATTATCAATAATTACGTATACAAATCACACTCGTATTAATCTAGATGCTTTACAAGCACTAGATAAGATTTACTTCTCTAATATTGATACACCAGATGGTAAGCAACAACACCCTTATGAATTTATTAAAGATGGCTTTAGTAAATTCTTTTACTTTGACGGTTCAAGCATTGATGCATTTCAAAAATATATTACTACTAACTTTAAGCAAGACACTTCTACCAATGACGAGCTTCATTTTTATGTTAAATGATTAGATGAAGATTATTTTGCTAAACAATTCTATATGAACCGTACCGTTTCTAGTCTAACTTCACAATTTATGTTACCTAAAGAATTATCTAATGCGGTTCCAGAATTATTCAGTAATTATTTAGATGCCAAAAACATTACTTACGAAGAAATAAATGCTGAAAATATTAGTTTAGATTACACTCCTGGTGGTGATCCAACCAAGATTTCATTGGTTACTTTGATGCAGCAACTATTAGCGGGGGGGGATATTTCTATTAAAGTTCCAAATGCATCTAATCCTAGTGAAAGCGATAACTACCATCTTCATCTGCTTAAAAACAATGCACCTGACTCTAGAATTAAAATCCTTGCTAATACATATCAAAAATTATGTCAAAAAATAGCCGATAAGATAATTGAACACGATGGCGATGTTGCTGATTATGATAAGATGGTTGCATTAGTCAAAGATTATTTGGCTAGAATATTCTTCATTGATCATAATCAAGACAACAAACCATACACAAATACCTCGCAAATTAGCAATACTTTTTAATAATAGCTAATTGTCTTAATTTAGTATAATCATTTCATGATTTTCGCAACCACACACACACACACACACACACACACACACACACACACAGTTCGTTAACTGGTTTTTTAAAAACACTAATTTCAACACAAAATGCAAGCATAGATCTTTCGTACTTGCCTTTTTATTTTTCACTACAAAATACTTACAACGTATGTTTTTTGTATTACAAAAATATTTTTTCACCATAAACGCTCTTAGATAAATACATAAAACAAAATCAATAAGAGAAAATAAAAAAGATATTTAAAAAAATCAAAAATATAAAACATCAAACGGAAGGGATAAAACAATGTCTAGATGATCAAAATTAACAAAAAGAACTAAAGTAGCAATCTTGCTACCTACAAGTCTATTAATGGGAGGAGCGATAGCTACACCAATTGTAAGTTATGAATTAAAAACAAATAACATAACAAGTCCGTCTAATGCTATTGATATTACTGTAGCAATACCCGCAAACTCAGATATTGGTTCAATTCAAATTATTGTTGGTGAAACAGTACCAAATAACTCTCAAATTTTAGGTGCGATTAATATTTGAATGCAAACTCAATCACCAGAAAGACAAAATGCTTGGCATATAAATCAGGTAGCCTGCCAAAATATTGCAGAAAACGGTTGTACAATCACTCCTTTAGCGTGATCGCCCGACTATAACACAAACGTTACTACCAATGTTGTTTTTACGACAACTAAACCAACACAACAAACTCTAAGAACAGCAATGGGCTTTTCCGGAACTGGAGCGGTATCACTAAATGATAAATATTCTAGTTTTTTAAACGATCAAACCGCCACCAGTATTTCTGGTTTAAAAGGAGACGGTGCTACTATTGCTTTACTTAGATGATTGGATGGTTCTGATTTATACGCTGGTAGTTTAGACATTAACCAAATTAATGTAACAACATCATTATCATGGGTAGCTGCATCTAATTTATATTCATTCACTATTAATGCTAAAAACGGTTCCAACGTCTATACATCTGACTCTTTGGAAGTAACACTTACTGTTGGAAGAACGTTAATTAACACTATTACTGATCTAGATACTACCCTAGACTTTTTAACCACTCCAGCAGACGCCGAAGTTTATGCTCAGTTTATGTATAGTAATAATTCCAAGATAACTGGAAGTAATTTACCTGCAACCGACTTCACATGGGGTAGCATCGGTTTAACCGGTGTTACATTTACAGTAAACGGGAATGAGTATTACTACACAAATGCTAATGTTTCTTTAACATGAACCGCTACTCAACAAATTCCTTTGGCCACAATAATTACCACAACTAACCTTGGGGCGCTAGTTGAAAAACCACAAAATAATGATACGGTAAAATATCTAGTACAGCAGGCTAATCCTAGTGCAAGTATTCAATGAAATGAAATTACCATAGGTGCAATCTCAGATACTGGGGTAACATTAACGCCAAGAACTGGTTCTATTTACTACACAACTACAGCACTTAGCATTACTTGAACTATTGCTTAATTCTTAAACTCGTGGCGAACCAAGAGAATGGCTAATGCAAAAACGTAAAAAAATTTTGTTAATTGTTTTACTCCTACTAGTTCCAATACTTGGAGCTAGCGGTTTTTGTGTTTATTGGTTCGCATTAAGACCGTCTTCTACCGGAGAAATTACTCTAATTATTAACGGTGATGAGACTATCAATTTTAAGTCAGAAAGAAAAACCACAACCATTAAAATTGATACTAAAGGAATAAATGCCAATAAAATAACATTACAAAAATCAGATGACATTGCAGAACAATCAACCTCTGGATTAACATGAAGTAATTTTCTCCAGATTAACGACAGGAAAGAAAATGTTAAAGATTCAAATTCGTTATTAATTGGTATTAAATTTTTAAACGACATCCCTAATCCAGACGACTTTAGTACTTTTCATCTATATTTACAATGTGTTTTTAACAATACTTTTAGCAACAAAATAACTATTAATGTTTTTTTGAGGCAACAAGATTTAAATCGTATATTTACTATTACTGATTTAGAACAATTTAGTTTTTTGCCAAATCAAGCAGAAATTTTGGCGCGAGCAATTTCTTTAAATCAGGATAGATATAATCCAAGTGAATTTGATAACGAGCCGCTGGTGGTCAATCTTAGCACTGATGAATCTGCCCAATTAACTTGTTCTAATGCAGATTTATGAACGGGAACCGTGGCCTTATCTTGACAAGTACAATTTAACCCAATTGATGTTAATACCATAATTACAAATACTGATTTATCCGAAAACCACACTCAGCCATTTTCTGAGTGACCCAATTATTCTGATATTATTTGAAGAACAGAAATTTTAAACACTGATATCAACCATGATCACGAATGATTTGCTACCGTTTTTTGACCATATGTTGATGTGTCTATTTCTGCAAAAGATACAACCCGAACCGCAACCGTTACTGGAGCTGGCTTCTATTGAAAAAACAATGTTGTGCTTACTTTTGATATTGTGGGAACGTAATTATGAAAAAATATAAGTTTTGATTTCAATGCGTATCATTAGGTGGAATTATTATGATTCCTCTTGTGAATGGAATAAATGTTTCACATGTTACAACAGATGAAAAGATTCAATTAATGAATAGTAATGCTACAAAATTTGATTTAAGCACTTTGACAGATTCTAGCTTAAACGAAACATTTACGGAAACACCGACCAACAATACTCTCATAAGATCATTCTTTGACCAGTACAGTTCCACAATTGGCGGTACATATTACAATCAAGTCTCTATTATTAACGATGCTACCAATAATAAATTTACGATTTCTGCTTATGATTGAGCTCCAAATTTGGAAGGTAGTAAAACAGACATTACTTACATCGTAAATATAACTCCTATCACCGATTTATCAACCATATTTGGTGACGATTACACTTTATATAAAGATCCTCAAACATCTCCTTGAAAAACTACTCCTTCGCAAATTGATTTTCTCCAAACTATTAAGCAGCAACCCGCTACCTCTAATTTAGATTTGAATGAAGTAGACGTCAAAACGGAAAATATGCAATATGATACAACCAAACAATTGTATTATCTTGTTGTGTTAGCTCCGCCAAACTCTAACAAATATAGTGGTAGTACTAATGTATATTTTGCCTTGCACCAAAAAACTGTTAACCTACTAGGCTTAAATTTTAAATTTGACGCAGACATTAGTGACGCCAACATTCCTACCGCATCAGGTAGTATCATTACTTTAAATTATGACGGTGAGTACAACGTTACTGATGATGGTACTGGTGTAAGTAATCGCAGTATTAATGTTCCTAATAATTACACTAACACCTCTATTAATTTAGTAGGAAACACCATTAACATTAATCCAACTAGTGGTGCAAGTTCTATTACTCTTGGCGAAAATGTTAATGCCAACATTAAAATTAACGCTCCCACATTAAATTTGACTGGCGCCCCAGGATATGCGGGCATTAGAGTCCCATATTCTTCCACATTAACTTTGGATGGAAGTTCTAATATTACATGTAACGGCGGGGCAACGGGTACTCGGTGTGGGGCTGGTATCGGCGGTGTGGTAACATCAGACGCCGGTCCGGGCGGAGATAATTCCATTTTAAATTGTGGAACAGTTAACATTTTAGGAACGGTTTCTATAACTGCTTATGGTAAAGTATCTACAGATAACGATAGAGGCGGAGCATCCGCCGGGATTGGCGGTGCCGGTTGTTTGTATGGCTATGCTGGCAAATGCAAGTCGGTCTACATTAATACAACTGGTGTGGTAACCGCTAAGGGTGGTGGCTACAATAACTCGAATTATGTATATGGTGGAAGTGCTCCGGGAATTGGTGGCGGTAACGTTGGATATTATGGCACTGGCGCTATGTATGGTGGAGATTTGGAAAACATAGAAATCCGTAGCGGTACAATCATTGTTTCAAATGGTGATGCTAACAGTCGATCAATTGGTTCAGGTTCTGTAATTGGTGGAGGATCAGCGGTAGATGGAATGACAAGTGGTGTACAATATATAGCGGTTGGCGGGTCGCTCAGAAATTTCATAATGACTGGCGGTACTTTAATATGTAAAGAAACAACCGGTACTTTTTTGGGTAGCCAATATTATGCTGCTGGCGCGATAATCGGTGGGGGTGGTACTTTCAAAACACAAAGCGGGACTCCAACAACCAATTCTAATTTTACTAGCGGCGGTTTGGACAATTTTGAAATATCTGGTGGCAGCATTTACCTAATTAAGAATTTAAATCGCGATGCAACCCAAAATGTTAAGGCTACATTACAAACTATTGGTAGGGGCTCTATTAATTTTTTTCAAAATCCGCCAGCAGACTCCACCTGTCACGCCGGATCTATTGGTACTTTCAAAGTAAATAACGCTTCTATCATGATGAATAAATATGTAGTAGATAAGCAACCGGTAGATGAAAACAACAACACACTTTATCCATGCTATGTTCCAAACACAATTAATGGCGATACTACTTATGGCAATGTGTTGGTCATCCCGAGCGCGGAATATAGTGTTAATTTAGTAAATTTCACAGACTATGATTCAACCGTTCAATATAGTGGTGTAATCTATTTACCGGTTGGTACATACAACGACATTTATATTAACAATAAAATATATCATGCCAATGTAACGGCTGTAACTTCTCCAACGGCAACCGATAATATAGTGTTAAGCTAATATTTGGTTTTAAATTAATGATTTATTAATAAGTTTAATTATCAAATTCAATTTACCTTTTATAGATTGAGTGGAGGCATTTAACTTTTCTTTGTGTGTAATGTTAGAAAAATCTATTGGCAAACCATGCAAACTTGCCAGTTTGGCTATGTACAGTCTACAAACTCTTCCGTTGCCCTCTCTAAATGGGTGAATAGCATTTATATCTCCTCAGATTTCGGCTAAAAGTTGTATTTTGTTCTTTGAATTCGTTAAATTATTCACCTTCGGTTCAACCAAGTCATCTCACGATGTTATGATGTATGAAAAATTTGCAAATCTCGTAGAACCTTTAGAAATATGAATTTTTCTCAATTTTCCGGCTCATGTATATAAGTCTTTAAACAAATGTTTATGAATACTACAAAAATAATTAATATTACTTATAGGCAACTTGATTTGGTTAAAATTTAAAGATTTGGTATTGATAATAACAAATTTATGCTCGATGGTTTGTAGTTTTTGGGCATCATGAATATCTAAGTTATTTTTTAAAACACCATTTGGATATTCATATAAATTACTGTTGGTTTCGTATTTAGACATTCCAACTATTTTACATTAAAACTCTTTAATATTTCTTTTTTCATTTTAGAAATCAAACGTTTTTTTCTTTGGAAGTTGTAGTTAAGGAAAGTAATTCAAGACGTTGTTTATCGTCCTCATCCACTTTAAACCCTTCTAATTCAGCGTTAGCAATAATGTTATTAATTGATATTGAAAATAATTCATTCTTTGCCATATATTAACCGTTATTTGCATCTATAAGATAGACAGATTATATTCATTAATATTAATAACCATAATCACTATTTTTGTTTTATCATTATTGTCCCATTGATATGAGTGAACAAATTGAAACTAAAGTTGCTGAAAAAGCTTTAGAAGAATCAAAAACCATAATTAAAGAAACAATCAATAATGATGGTTTTTGAAATGAATTCATTAACACTCTTACATTAGATTGTGTGGAAAGCAACAAACTAATACTTAATGTCAAAAATTTATTTGCCAAACAAGTTCTATCTTCTGATTTTATAAAACCTATAACTAAAGCTTTAAGTAACCAATTAAATGCCAATATAGAAGTGGCTTTTAAAATTAAAGAAGAAGTTTATACCCCTAATCATGTTTCTGTATCTTTCTCGCATAAGATTGCAAAAACCACTAATATTAATAAGAATTACAATTTCGATAATTTTATCGTTACTGATTTTAATAAATCAGCATACAATGCTGCTCAATCTATTTTTAAAAAAATTTATTGAAATCCCATCTTCATTAGCGGTGGCGTGGGTTTGGGTAAAACACATTTATTACATGCAATTGGTAATGAGTATTTAAAATTAAACCCTGAGAAAAACATTTGTTACACAACTACTGATGAATTTATTAGAGAAATATATAACGCTTTTACTGTTGGTACTAACGCCGCTGAATCTATTAAAGATAAATATCGTCAATATGATTTACTATTACTAGACGACATTCAATTTTTGGCAAAAAAAGAAAAAATTAATGAAATATTTTTCAATATCTTTAATAGCAATATTGCTGAAGGTAAAGTAATAGTGATGACTTCCGATAAATTACCTAACTATTTAGATAATTTTGAAGATCGTATGAAATCTCGCTTTGTGTCTGGGTTAACCATTAGAATTAACAAACCAGACTTACAAGCGATGACTAATATCTTAGAACAAAAAATAAAAGATATTGAAGATGGGTTTATTTTTACAAAAGACGCTATTAACTATATCGTTCATCGAAATAGTCGAGATGTTAGACAACTAGAAGGGTATTTGCATCGTATTTTATTCTATGCTATTAATAATTTACCTCCAAATGCCATTATTGATGTAAATATCATTCAACAATACATTGAAAAAGAAGGAGAAAGAGAATGAAAAGATATTGGTTATGATGTTGATCCTAATTTAGTAATTGAACAAATTAGCCGTGCTTATAGTGTTGGTAGTGATTTGGTGAAATCCAAAATTAGAACCAAACAAATCACTTTAGTTAGACATATTTGTATGCATGCTTTAAGAACTAAATTTAATATGTCTTTAGAACAAATAGGTTCTTTTTTCCATAGAGACCATACAACAGTGATGGAAGCTATTGAAAAAGTGGAGAAGATTTTAAAGAAAGATGAAGGTTTGAGAAACTTCATTTCCCAACTTTATAAGAAAATTTAGTATTGGAAGTATGTGGGGAAATTTTGATTGAAAAAGCGAAAGATTCAGTATTTTATCCACATTCCCACAAAACAATATAATAATATATAAATTAAAATAAACTAAATATATAAACAAACTACTATGAAATTCACAATTGAAAAACAAAAATTTATTAACATTTTAAAGATTCCTTCATCAATAATTGATAGTGGTGGTATCAACCCAATACTTATGGGTATATTACTAGAATGTAAAAATAACCATTTAACAATTGTTAGTTCCAACAACAACCTTTCTATTAAATCATCAACACAAGATCTAAAAATAGAAAAAGAAGGCAAAGTTTTAATTCATGGTAAATTGCTTTACAACGTCATCAATAAATTAAAAGAAACCTCTATTACTCTGGAAGTAGTTGATAACTCAATTATGAGAATTTCCACACCATCATTCTCATCTGATTTAATTCTTTTAGATAATTTTGGTTATCCATCAATCAATTTTGAGTACCAAGATTGAACCAAATGTCCAATCAATGGTGATTATTTAAGAAAAGTAGTTAAAAAACTTTTAAACACCACAAATATATCAAACGATAGGACCACGCCACTAAATGGTATTTTGTTCGATTCCACCAGGTTAGATGGATTTGTGGAGAGCATCGGAACAGATGGTCACCACCTTTCTTATTTAAAGCAAGAATATCAAGGTGAGAAATTTAAAATTATTATTAGCGTTGATATTTTAAGAACGATTGAAGAATTACTATCAAATAAAAAAGAAATTTTATTTTATTTAAAAAACAAACAATTGATTATTGATATTAATAACATTTTATTTAACTGTCGTTTATTAGAAGGTGAATATCCATCCGCAATAAAAGCGCTAGAAACCCAATTACAATTTCATTTCTTAGTTAATAAACAAGAAATATTTAACGCAATTGAAAGAGGATTAGTTTTAGCTAGTGCTGATAAAAAACCTTCAGTGTTATTTAATATTAACCCAGATATTTTAAAATTAAGTTGTCGTAGTATTGAATATGGTAGTTCTTATGAAGAGGTAGTTATTAAAAATTTTAAATCAGGAAGTGTAAGTGTTTCTTTTAATGTTAAATATTTGCAAAATTTAATTAAAAATATTGACAATAACGAAATTCTTTTTCAATTTACAGATGGAAACAAGCATTTCTTTGTTAAAGATCCAAATGATGTTAATTACACTTCTTTAATACTTCCGATTAGAATGATTTAATCCAAATTCCAATTGTAACTGCAACGATAAATAAAAAAGTCCATAAGGACCTATTCATATAATTAAGTTTGACAAAAAATTTAATTACGAAAGGTTCTTATGAACAATAAAAATTATA
>JAISBY010000008.1 GCA_031265955.1 Mycoplasmataceae bacterium
CTGATTTTTATCAAATAGATCCTGCAAGAAGCAGTGCAACTAGTATGAATAGAATTTATTCAGTAGATTGAATAACGTTTAGCATTGCTTAAGAGGTAAAAATATGAGAGAAATTAAAATAAAAAAATCTTTGTTGACTGGTGCTATTGCATTATCGTCTGTTGCAATATTGGTGCCAACTTTGCTTACTTCGTGTAGTAATAAACCAAAATATACAATTAGCTGATCTACTCAAATTTTTGATAGCATAACCCCTTACGTGCCAACTGATAATAAAGAATATTATATGATGGACCAATCTACAGCACTTAATTTATGAATGGATAATTTAAGTGATAAAGAAAAAACTTTGGATATGTTCAGCTTACCGTTGGCTCTTATGGAAACATATTTAGAGCCATTTTACGATCCTTCTGGCCAACAATCCCCAGTTTCAATTGAGGTTTATAAAAGTGCTTTCCAATGGTCTAAAAATACTGAAATCTATAATTATGCAACAGGAAACTTTAATAAAAATGACATTATCTTATGGTCGTTTAGTTTAAAGATTAAAGTATTTCCTTCCATTCCACTTGACGCATTGTCTACTTTATTGAATGCGTTGAAGATAATGCCTACACCAATTACTCTTCCAGATTGAAATATAGATAGTGTTTCTTTGTCAGTTAATAATTTTCCAATCGCTATAAGTTGTTTAAATTTAATGGATGGCATATTTGGTCCGAGCGATAGAAGAAACGGAGATGATGAGGGATCTAGAGCTGCAATGAGTAGTAGTCCTACAGCTAGTTTTAATCATATGAATGCCTTCTATAGCTTTGATTGGTCGTGAGATGATCCATTGGCATTTATAGGCCCAATGTATCAAACATCAATTACCGATGCGGTAGATACTAGTGGGGCAAATGTTAAAATTCATGTAGTTGCGCCATTTGACAAGACAATTAGCTATGATTTTCCAGGTGGTTATTTATATAGTGGACTTATGATGGGCCAATGAATGATGTCTATTGGACCAGTTTCGTATTACCTGTCTAATCTTTCGTTAAATCCACCACAACAAACAAAATAATCCATCTCATAAAAATAACAATTAATTTACTGTGGAAATCATACTTTATGTAATCGTTGGAGTCTTTTTAGTGGCTTATCCAATTTTGTATAAAAAGATTAAAGCTTTTATGGGTAAATGATATTTTTGAAGTTGTTTATCTGTTATATGATTAATTTATAATTTGTACCTATACGTTACTTGAGTATGAATGCACGGTATACTAGGAAATTATAGTGTTGATACACCCCCCCCAATAGATGATCCCGATCAACGATTAAGTTACTACGCCATTTTCGGGGATGCTACATTTACAACGATTTGTAATTTTATAAGTTTTTTTGGGACTTTTTTCCTAATATTCAATCCGTCTAGAAAAATTATGCAACAGTTCGCTCCTTTGGGTTTTATTGCTGCTTTAGTAACGTTAATAACATATTACAATCATCCTGCTTTTCATTCCGTTTACTCAATTTTCTTTGAAAATTACGGAACAATTATGCGACACACTTTGTTAGTAATTGTTTGTTACGCTTTAATGTTTTCTTCACCTAAGTTTCTTTTTAAGAGTCAACGATTTGTGAGAACAGATTTATGATTTTTTATAGCTTGTTTTACGGGTTATTTAGCTTATGTTTTAATTATTAGTAATTTAATATCGCTATGAGTGCCATATGATAGACTTTATTACAATTGTTTAGGTATTTATCCTCAAGACTGAACGATTAATGGGCAATTTCATATCCTGAGTGGCATCCATAGCCTTTATCCATTACCAATGATTTTATTGTTAATATTACTTGTAGGATCATCAATATTGTTACAAATAATTTTCAATCATATTAAATCGATACCAGCTTATAAATATGTGCCCCCCCAATATTATTATTTTCATAAAAATTATAAAAATCGCAAATGATGATACTGATAAATACAAATAATTAAAACTTAATTTTTAAATTGACTAACTAAAATTTTACTTAATTGTTGGGTCGAATAGATTTTGGATTTTTTTTGATTTCTTACTAAAAAAACACCTGCATTAGTCAATTGACTAATTTCATAAACAGAATGAGAAATTAAAATAATTTGAATTTGATGTACTTGGCAATATTTTTTGATGATTGAAATTGTAATTTTGCGTTGATCAATATCGTTAAATGATTCGTCCAAAAACACAATGCGTGGGTTATAGAACAAAGCTAAAAATAATGCGAGTCTTCGTGTTTGTCCACCTGATAAATGTTTCAGCTTGAAGTTAATGATAGTATCAATAAGTAGGTCTTTGTACAAAGATATGTTAAATATTTGCGGTAGTGTTTGATTATGAATTTTGATTAACAATTCTAGTAACGTTTTAACTTTAAGATTGTTAGGTCAAGTCGTATGTTGAGAACAATAACCTATAGTTTTGTGATTTTTATTCATTCCTCTAAATACAACACTACCCTTATCTAAGGTTAATAAATCACACAATATTTTTATTAACGATGTCTTTCCTGTACCGTTTTCACCGCATATTGCAAAATTAGTGTTGGCAGGGATATTTAATGAAAAGTCTTTGTAAATATTAGCAAAATATAAATGAGATATAGAAATTATAGGGAGTATTTTCATAAATTAAAACGTGAACAATTACATTATATAATTGGTAAATGCCAGATATGAAAATAATGAATGTGAAAGCTCAAAGAAAATTGTTGAGTTTTGTTGATGCTAAACAACAATTTTCACATTTTGGAGTCACTTTTAAATTCTTATTTAAATATATTTATACAAATTGACATTTTTGAGTGCTAACGATGGTGCTTGTTCCGATTTTGATTGCTATATATAACTATTTTATCAAAGTTATTGATGATACTACTGGATATAATGTTAGTTCTACAAATTTTGGCCGTGATATGTTAGCTCGAAGTTTTCAATGAGTTGCCATAATAATAAGTTTGTTTTACATACCAATAATGATGAATGCTTTATTTTCTTCATCTTTGAATCAAATATTTTATGTTAATCATGTTAAAAAAATCTACATAGCTATTGCACTTTTTTTGATTAATATGTTATCCATACTGATTACTATGCCGCACGCAATATGAATCGTTGCCATAATTTTTAATAAAACATTTTATATTGCGAGTGGCATCGGTGTAAATTTTTCACAGCTAATTTATAGTCTTATAGTGACAGTCATATTTGATTCTACTTTAGCAGTATTGTTATGTTTTTTTATAAAATCTCGTATGTGACTATTAATTATTAATCTAATCATCATAATTTTTGCTTTACTATTAGGTGCATTAGTGGTTGACAATTACAATATTCCTAACAATGATCTTTACTATTATTTATGTTTGTTATGGCCTCCAAACTATTTAACTGGACAATCGGAAATGGCTTTATCTGCATCAAATTCGTATTATGTAAATGGATTACCAAGTTTAAACGGATCGGTTTTTAATCCGTTAGATGATTATTATGTTAATCAATATTATCCCTATATTTCTATTAATAAATTTCCGGCATGATATATTTGGTTATCTTTGTTTATTCCGTGATCCTGTATCATTTTGGGGTGATTCGCTATTTATTGAAAACGAAATAAATTTTGAGAAGCGACATAATTGTCATAAAAAACTAAAGTAAGACAATATTTATTAATTTTGTAATACACATTTAGTAAAACAGGATGATAATTTTTGCCATAACTAAAACATTAATATTTTCGAGTATACTAAAGAAAATTAATCAAGGAATAACCATATGAAATTTGTAATCAAACGAGACGGTCGTAAAATTCGCTTTCACGACTCCAAAATAAGTGATGCTTTGAATAAAGCTGCTGAAGGAACGACTAGTGATATTAAGGCTAGCGATATTAAAATAGTAAAAGACTATGTAATTGAACTTTTAGACCAAATTGATAAAGAGGAATTTGATGTCGAAGAAATTCAAGATATTGTTGTTCAAGCACTTAATGAAAAAGGCCATCATAAATTAGCTCGTGATTACAATTTGTATCGTCGTCAACGTACTCATCAAAGAGAACGTAAAACAGATTTAATGAAGGTTATTAGCAAGATTGGGGTAGAAACTGATCGTGATAACGCTAATGTTGGCAATAATTTTTCGGCAAAATTATTAAGAATTGCCTCCGAAGCAAATAAATGACATGTTTTGTTATCGGTACTGCCAGAACACATGGCCAAAGCTCACGAAATGGGTGATGTTTATATTCATGATTTAGATAGTTATAACCTTACATTAAATTGTTTACATATTCCTACTAAAAAGATGCTAACCGAAGGTTTTAATACTGGTTATGGAACAATTAATTCTCCGAAACATATCGAAGTAGCGGCGGAATTACTTTGCATCATTTTACAAGCCACTCAAAATGATATGTTTGGTGGCCAATCTCATCCCAACTTTGATAATGATTTAGCTCCTTTTGTAAGATTATCTAGAATTGAGATCCAAAAGAAATTCAAAGACTTAGGTATACCTAAAAAAGAATTAGAAGCCAAAGTTACGCATGAGTTAATTAAAAAAGTCAATCAAGCAATGCAAGCTGTAGTGTACAACCTAAACACTATGCATTCTCGCGCTGGTAGCCAAGTACCTTTTTCATCAATTAATATTGGTATCCCAGATTCTCCTGAAGCCGCAATGATTTGTCAATCTTTTCTAGAACAATACCTAAAAGGTATGGGGCAAGGTGAACAACCAATTTTTCCTAACATTATATTTAGAGTAAAAAAAGGTGTGAACCGTAATCCTAATGACCCATACAATTATTTATTTAAAATTGCTTGTCATGTAGCGAGCCAAAGAATGAATCCTACTTTCATGAACATTGATGCTGATTTTAATAAAGAATATTACGACAAAGGTTATATGCCAGCTACCATGGGTTGTCGTACCTATATCATGAGTAATGTAAATGGCGAACCAGGTGTGGAAGGTAGAGGTAATAATGCTCCTGCTACTATTAACTTACCAAGAATCGCAGTGTTGGCTGATAAAAAAATTGATAAGTTTTGAGAATTATTTGACGAACGGATTGAATGGGCGAGAGATCAATTATTACACCGTCATGAAGTATTAAAACAATTGAAAGTAAAAGATTTACCGTTTGTTGCTGGTCAGGGTTTAATGAAAGGTTCAGAAAATTTAAAACCAGACGATTCCATTGAGAACATCATGAAGAACGGTTCTTGAGCAATTGGTTTTATTGGTTTGGCTGAAACTTTAAAGGCTTTAACTGGTAAACACCATGGCGAATCAGAAGAAGCTCGTGAGTTGGGGTTACAAATCATTACACATTTAAGAGAAAAATGTGATGAGTATAAAAATAAATATAAGATGAATTTTAGTTGTTATGCAACACCTGCCGAAGGTTTGTCGGGTAAATTTACACGTCAAGATAAAATTCGTTTTGGTAATGTACCCTGGGTTATTTCCAAAGGGTTTTACACCAATAGTTTTCATGTTCCAGTAGATTATCCGATTGCATTTGCTGAAAAATTAGAAATTGAAGCTCCTTATCATAAACTATGTAATGGCGGTCACATCTCTTATGTGGAATTTGATTCATACCCAACAGGTGAAATGATTGAAAATGTAGTCCGTTGATCTTACGAAAATACTAATATTAACTACATTGGTATGAATTTCCACATTCGTTATTGTCGCGATTGTGCTGCAAGAGCTAATAAAGAACGCTCTTCAGATAATATTAAAAAATCTGTTGCCACACCGAAGAAGCGCAAATAGTTCCTTTTTATGGTTTCTAAAATCAGATTAGCTGGTATTGCACAACAAAGTACTGTAAACGGCCAAGGTTTACGTAAAGTTTTCTTTTCTCAAGGGTGTAGTCATCACTGTGATGAATGTTTTAATCCAGAAACTTGACCTTTTACAAATGGGCAAGAATTGGAAATTAGCGATTTAGTTAAACAAGTTGTTAAAGAAAAATATTTAACAGGTGTTACTTTCTCTGGTGGCGACCCATTTCAACAAGCAGAGGCATTTGCTGCACTAGCTATTCAACTGAAACAACACAACATCAATATTTGGTCTTATACTGGGTATACATTTGAAGAATTACTGCAAATGTCAAAAAAAGATAAAAGCATTAAACAAATATTATTAAATATAGATGTTCTAATAGATGGTAAATATAAAAAAGAACAAGCTGATGGTCAACTCAAATATCGTGGTTCAGCCAACCAAAGAATCATTGATGTACCATCGTATTTTAAGACTCATAAAATAAAAACTTTAACATTTTAGTTACCCACACAATGTATGTGTTTCCTTCTTATAACATATGTTATTTTCTCCACAAAAAGTTTATTGTGGGGAAAATTGTGGCAAAAATTTGACAATTTATAAAAGTATCGTTATACTACAACTAATTAGGGAAAACATTTTTAGGAGCACATCAAACATATGTCATGCAAAGTAACTTATCTATCCTCATCAGATAAAGCTTGCCCAATCTGCGGTTCGCACAATATTCAATCTATTAGCAGAGTAACTGGTTATCTATCACTCGACGAAAGATTTGGGCCAGGTAAAGTGGAAGAACGAGCGGCTAGAGTTGATCACAATTGTTCACACCAGAACAATTATCAATAATAGTTACTAGTTTATTAAAGCAACGGCATCTTTCATGTCGTTGCTTTAATTTTATAGGCAAAATAAGCTACGCTTAATTAGAGAAAGGGTACAAGTGTTCTAAACACCTGTATAATCATTGATATGAAAAATAAAACTATTTCAACAAATTATCAAGTAACTAAATCTGATCACGACCCAGTAAAACGTGGTGATAACGTTACGTTAACTCGTAAAGCAAAATCTCGTAGTCCTGACATAGATGTTATTATTAATAAACCTCCAAGAAAAAGCTTAGAGGAACGTGTAGCTAATGTTATCAAAGCTACTGTTCCTAGTATGATTCAAGAAGCTTTAGAACCAGTTGTTAATCGTTTAGATAAAATGGATTCTCGTTTAGATAAAATGGATAATCGTTTGGATAAAATAGAATTTCGCTTAGAAGGGCATGATGAATTCAATAAAGTTGTAAAAGACTATATGGAATCTCATCCTTAAGTTCGCAGCGCAAAATAATGCATTGATTATTTCTTATGTTCGAGACGATATTGTTTAATTTGAGTAGCAGTTAAGGGACCAAAACCAAAAACACCAATGATAGCAGGAAAATAGCTAGTCCAGCAACGACATCTCTCATGTCGTTGCTTGAATTTATAGGCAAAATAAGCTTCGCTTAATTGGAGAAAGGATACAAGTGTTCTAAACACCTGTATAATTATTGGTATGAAAGACATTGATGGAAAATTAGTAAAAGCAGACCATAGCCCAGTGGAAATAGGGGATAAGATTAAAATTATTACTAATGCAACTACTAGTCCCAGAATTACTAAGAAGAAGCAATACAAGACTTCGAAAAAACCTACGCTTCGAGAATTGATGCTGCAACTAATTACTCGTTTTGATAATCTTGTTAAGGTTAATAGTCTTAAAGAATAATTTAAAATAACCTGTTGTTATTTTTTATGTTTGAGACGATATTGTTTAATTTGAGTAGCAGTCAGTGAACCAAAACCAAAAACACCTATGATAGCAGGAAAATAACTAGTCCAACAACGTCAAATAATAATAGAATGATCTACTAATTTTTCTATATCAGCTCGGTTGTGAACATTTGGATCTGCTGTTATACCACCAATCTTTGTATACATAAATTCTTTCATAATTCATTCAATTGATAATTCATTACCAGGTAAAGGAACGAATCGATTGGCAGTTGTAGTAACATTTGCTACGTTAAAAATTTCTCAAAAACTTAATGTGTATGTAGCATTAGCAATAAAACGGACTGATAGAAACACAGCAACATAAAGATAAACTTCGGTAAAAAATACAACAATAAGAATGGCGATACTAGATTTTCACATTTTTAAAAGTAGAATAAATTCTCTTTGCAATTTAGCTTCAACAACATAAGTTTGATAAGTCTGCTCTTTCGTATGGTAAGAAAGATGTAAGAATTTTTTAACTCTATTAAATAAACGTGAAAGTGAATAATGGAGTTTACGATTAAAACCTACTATCAACATTACAGCCAATCCGACAAAATCAACAGTTATACCAATAAACATAAAAATGAATACTAGACGTCCGGCTGCAGAATCATAAGCATTATTGCCAAATATATCTTGTCATCTAACACACATTCAAATAAGTGAAGGCATAGTTATTATTAATTGAGCAATTTCTCATAGTAAAGCATTACATGCAGTTAAAGCAGAAGCTTTAGAGGTACTTACACCATGAGATTTTACTCAATAAATAGTATATGGGTCACTTACAAAATTAGCCGGAGTAACCGCCACTAAAAATACACAGGTAGTGGCATACATAATTTGGTCTCACAATTTAATCTTATATCCTAGTTTTTTTAATTTTACAGTAATGGTAAAGGCTCTAGCAAAACAAGACCAGGGTATAAACAAGAGTAATAATAAAAATCACAATCACCCATTAGAATTTTGAAAACCTAATCCAAATTGTTCAAATAAAGTTTGTCAATTAATCTTTAAGATAAAAATAATAGTTATGACAATTAAGGCAATTGATAAGAGCAAAGCAGTAACAATAATAATGACATTTCTTTTTGAAAAAAAATTATTATTTGTAGCTTGTTCTAAGTTAGTTTTATTATCTATAGTAGAAGAATTAGACACTTCTACATTATAAATTAATAACTTACTTATAATGGTTCTATGTCGTCATTAATAGAAAAATTATTTAAAGCTCAACAGGCTCGTTTTGGTAAAGATGAGAAAACATTAATCAATTCTTTAGCTAAAAAGCAGGATCCTTGGCCGAATGGTATTGTCAAGAACGCTTTATCTATTACAATAAAAATTGTGAATGGATTCAAATGTTTCGTGGTGCAAGACAAGCATCATGAACCTAATGATAATCGGATTGTTTTTATTCATGGTGGTGCATATGTGGGTGAAATTAGCCAGATACACTGGTTTTATATTAGAAATTTAATTAAAAAAACAAACGCTAAAATATATGTACCAATCTATCCTTTAACAACTAATGAATATTCAGGACAACTTGATAGTATTGATTTCTTAGTAAATTTATATAAGCAAATAACTGAAAACGAACCAAATAAGATTTATCATATATTCGGTGATTCAGCTGGCGGCAATTTAGGGTTAATACTGGCTCAACAAATTAAAATGAATAATTACAAACATCCTCAAAATCTTATTTTGTTTTCTCCAGTACTTTCTATGGAAGATACTGTAACCGCTGAAGTGCTAGCTAAAAATGACCCCATTCTTCCCTATGATATGTTAAAAACTTTAATTAATTGACAACTTCAAAAAAATGACCCTAAAAATCCATTGTTTTCGCCACTATATGGGGATAGTAATAATGTAGGTAACATCCATATTTTTGTTGGTGCAAACGAATTCTTTTTATATTTTGTCAAACTATATTGTACCCATCTTGATAAAGAAGGTATTAAGTATTATTTAGATATTAAAAAAGGTATGTACCATGACTATCCTATTTTTATGATTGAAAATGCTGCGAAAGAAACAAATAAGAAAGTTTACGATATTATTAATGGTAAATTTATTGAATAGCAAACATTTTCGTACTAAATCTAACGAATAAAAGTCGGCACATAATGTGCCTATAAGTACATTTTTTTTGAATTTCATATTGTCTGTTATAATGTTAAAGTTGGATGTGTTTTAGAAATAAACAACATCTGATTTTCAAGAAACTACAATTATTTTTTAGGAAACTATTACTATATTTTTTTATTTTCGTTTCAAGCGCATCAATTTTTTGCGTCTAAGCCTATCCAACATCTAAATATTTCATTATTACAGGAGAGAAAAAATATGAAAAAATTAAAATTAATTAAATTAATGGTTGGAGTTAGTTCTTTAGGAATTATTGGGTCTGGTTCAGCTATTGTATTATCCCAATGTTCCAAAGACAAATCTACGCAAATAACATTTACTTCGTTAGTAGCGAACGGTGAAGCTAATATCCAAGACACCACGCAATTAACTTTATTCGTTAGTTCAGCAATCACTGATTTAACAGCCAGAGATATCAAAATTACTGCTAATAACGGTGCAACCGTCACCGTTACCAATGTTAGTGCTTTTAGTGCCGGTAGATATCGTTTAAATATTATTGGTAATTGAAGCCAGGGACACATTATTACCGGATTCACTATTGTAAAAACTGGTTACACCTTCACTAATAATATTAAGACATACCCAGTTCTACACAAATTTACTACTACCCCAATACAATATAGTAATTTAGTAGTTAATGGTACAGCTAACATTGAAACTACCACCCAGTTAAATTTAACTATTAGTGCGGCAGTTAAGGATTTAACCGCAAGTGATATTACTATTACTGCTAATAATGGTGCCACTGTTAACATTACTGAAGTTAGTGCTTTTAGTGCCGGTGTCTATCGCTTTGAAATTAGTGGTAATTGAAAAGAAGGTGATGCTATTACCGGATTCACTATTGTAAAAACTGGTTACACCTTCACTAATAATATTAAGACATACCCAGTTCTACACAAAGCCGCATAAAATACAATAATTAACGATAGTTGTGTCTTTGTTGTTGGATAAGTTTTGACAACCTCGATATTTAAAATTATCAATAGTTTCTTTACATCTTTATATTTCATTTTACAATTACTGAAAAGATGTGCTAATAGTCTTCGTTAGAGGACTATTTTTCATTTCTAAATCAACTTTATAGCAGAAATAATATATTAATACTGAATCAATCTCTGCTCAAATCCTCGATTATTAGATTTTTGAATCTATTTCTGCTAGCCAATAATTGTTTTATAATAGTTAACATATGCAACTATCTTACCGTTTAAAAGGGGAAGTGGTGAAAGTAACCGATGTTAATTTTAAGGATCAGTATATCTTGCACAAAATGAATAACATCGGTATTACTAAAAACACGATTCTGAAAGTACTAGACTATGATAAAAGCAATACATTGCTTCATTTGTTAGTTTATGGCGTGGAATATGTGTTAAGAGCAGAAGATTGTAGGTACATCAATGTCAGGGAATATCAAGACAATAAACAGTTCCAAAGTAGAAAATAATCAGTTGTTTGATGCTTGGCACAAGCATCATCATAAAACAGCACATCACCACCATGGTGGTCACTTTAACTTAAAAAATGTTAAAGAAATCTATTTATTATTAGGAACTCCTAATGTAGGTAAGTCTACGTTCTTTAATAAAATTACAACAGCAACAGCTCAAGTTTCTAATATTGACCGATTAACGGTAGAAGATACTATCGGTAGATATCGCAACAATAAAAGTATTGCCTTAATGGATTTACCAGGGATTCATAATTTATCACACCCAATTGACGAAGAAAAGGTTGTCGGTCACGAGATATTCAATGAACATTTTAATAAAATTATCAACATTATCGGTGCACAATCCATTCAACGAGATTTGATGCTTACATTACAATGCATCGAAACCGGCATGTTGAATACCGTAGTTATCAATATGGTTGATGAAATCCATAACAAGTCAATTGATTGTAAAAAATTAAGTAAATATTTAAATGGCACCAATATTGTTTTAGCACAATCCAATCGGAATATTGGTATTGATAAGGCAAAAGATTCTAGCATCAAAAGTAAATTTGTAGATCCTCACGTCATCACTTATTCTAACCGAGTTGAAACTTATATTCGTAAATTATCAAATGTTTTACCAAACCGAAGAGTATCAAATCGGTTTTATGCTTTGATGTTACTGGAAGGTAATCAATATATTGTTGAACAATTACAAAAACATTACCCTGAGTACTATAAGAAAGTGAAACAAGTTTTAGGTAATGTTTGTTTGTATGATGAAATTATTAATACTAAAAAAGCATATATTGAAAAAATTATTAATAATTCCACAACCATTCCTAAAGACAAATATGTCAAAGTAGCTAAACATAAGCACTATAAAGCAGATCGATTTTTTTTAAATAAATGAATTGGTATTCCTTTATTTATTTTATTGATAGTTAGTATTTATTTCATTTCTTTTGGGCCGTGAACTGGTGGTGGACTACAAACACTAATCGCTGATGATTTATTTAACAAACTCATTATTAATAATATTCATAATTTGTATGCAAACGGTTCGCCTGCAGCGCAATGAGTTAGTGATTTTTTTGTGGATGGTGTATTAAATGGATTTTTTGCAGTGTTATCATTCATTCCAGTCATTGTGATTCTATTTATCCTAGTTAATATCATTAATCAAGTAGGCATATTGTCCAGAGTATCAGTTTTGTTGGACCAAATGTTCGAAAGATTTGGCATTAGTGGTAGAAGCGTGGTGAATCTATTAACTGGATTTGGTTGTAATGTACCAGCTATTATGTTAGCACGTAGCGCTAACTCAACGAAGGAAAGAATCATTTCCATTTTAATTGCTCCATTTATTGCTTGCAGTGCTAGAGTAATAGTTATTGCTTTTGTATCCAATCTTCTATTCGGGCTTACATGAGGATGAACAGCCATGATTTTATTTACTGTTTCTTCAGGATTAGTTGCACTAATTATGGGTTTAATTTTTTCCAAAACAATGTTTCGTAAAACCAAGTCATTCTTTTTAATAGAAATGGTAGGTTGAAGAAAACCAGATGTGGTAGTCATTGCTAAAAGTGTTTGATTACAGTTAAAAGAGTTTATTAAGAAAGCGGCTGTCATGATTGTGTTAGCTAGTTTAATTATTTGGTTACTGCTACATATTTGTCCAGGTAAGCCATTTAGTACTTGATATGATAATAACGACGAAACCATTGGTAGTTCATTATTAGGTTATGCTTCCAAAGGTTTGCAATATGTTTTTGTACCAATTGGTTTTGGTAATATTGGTAGCGGATCGTTAGGAACTAATGATGGTTGAAAATTGACAGCATCCTTGTTAAGTGCTTTGCCTGCCAAAGAAATTGCTATTGCAAATATTAGTATGTTGGGGTTAGATAACGCACAATTTTGATCAACTCATATTGCTGAAGGATTAAGTTATATGACGATGATCTTATTGATGACACCTTGTGTAGCAACTATGGCGGTGCTTAAAAAAGAAGGTGGCTGAAAAAAATTAGGCATATCCTTATGATCTTCATTTGCGGTGGCTTATGCAATGTCAGTTTTAATTTATTGAGTAAGTTTCGTAATTACAAGTTTTTAATCAAAGATTTTGTATTGAAGTAAATTAATGATTTTAATATCTCCAATGACTATAATAATGAAGCAAGTTTAAGAAACAAATAAAAGGACAAAATTGTCTAATAGTGTAACGCAATCCACAATAAAGCAACCGAATATTCATAATTCAGCCTTTTATACTTTTTCATGAATTGGAGTTGCTTGCTTTTCGTTACTAACAGCTATGTTCACAGTAATTGTAACTACTCTAGGTCCAATCGGTGGAAGTGACATTGAGACAGTAAAACTTTTTGGATTATGAGTGCCAGGATTAGTAACCAACTCAGCAGCTTGAACCTTATATCTATCTATTAGTTTAACACTCATATCTTTTGGATTAACGATTTTTATGCTGTCTTTTGATCAAAGAACCTATCGTTTTAATGCGTCTGCTCCTTTTATGAGAGTGGCCTTTTTTACATGTGTTCTTAGTTTATTAGCTTTTATTAGTGGTGCTATTTCACAACCAAGTGTGAGCAGTGATTATGTAACTAACATGTTATGAGCAAATCATAACGGACACGTCTCATTAACCACTGTAGGTATTATTGTGATAGTCATTTGAAGTTTATATGGGTTATATTTTGCCTATGAATTTATCATCGGTTATGTCCACACAGTTCTTTTAAGGTCAAGAATTAGTTTGATTAACCCAAATGATATTGATTTACTTACTCACGTATATGCTAACCATAAGGATTCCGTAACTTTAATGTATGGAAAAATTTTTGTTTGATGGCATCATTTGAAAAAAAGACAGCAATTCCAAAATAAATTAAGCCGTTGATATTTGGTTAATAAATATGTATTTGTGAATATTGTATATTCATCCATATTTATTACTTCAATTATTTTTTGAATATTATACGGTTGCTTGTTTCGTTCTGATAACCCGCTTGATACCCAAAATTGATTTTGAGTGACATTTACATTTTGAATATTATCTTTTATATTTTTAGGTACTTTAATCATTAACACTACTTGAAGCTTAAGACGTTGTCGAAAATATGACAAATACAAACAGCGAAAAGACTATTTGTCATACGCTTTTGCTATTTGCGTGCCATTTCTTGGAGCAATTACCGAAATCAAATATCGTAGAAATGAATTTGCTCATAAACGTGAACAAATTCTGATTAAAAGAAAACGAAGAGTGCATATGATTGTTTTCATAACTTTTTTTAATGTCATTTCCTTAATAATGGCTTCTTCTATTGTTGTTTTAGGTTCTTTTTTAGGAGCATCGTTAACTGTTAAATACAACCCTACTCCATACAGCTTTAAAAAATTGGATGTTTCTGATAATAGAATTGGTAATTTGCAAGAACAATATCAGGCTATGACTTTAAATAAAACTGGAAGCACTGACCCACGAATCTATAGTGCATTAACGTACAACACTGGCTTCAATGCCTATAACCATAACATGCATTTCTTTATGGATGAAGATGGTCATTTTTTTAACGGACAATCACGAGCTGAATCTGCTGTAGCAATCAGCCAATCAATTAATGGAATTGCGAGAACACTAGGTTCTGATCATGACACAGCCATAGAAGGAGAGTATAACTATAATTGAAACGATGGTTCCACCGTTGCTGCCAATCTAAGAGGTGTACGAGATATTCAACAAACCAAGTTTGAAAATGATGAAACTCAATTAAATTATGGGAATTGAATATCTGACGATCCAGTTTATTATTCTGCTATAGACCCAAGCGAAAATATATTTGCTCAAAGCACTCCGGAAAATCTTTTAGCTGATAATACATTAGGAACAACCACAGGTTTATTTGATTTTTTATCATTTGAAGAGCTAGATCAGGATTCTACTAGATCATGATTTGTACCTGAATATGATACATTAAGAAATGCTAGTGTGATGCAAGGATATGGAAATACCAAAAATTTTATTAACATGTCACAAGTCTATGCTTCTAATTATGCCTACAATTATGTAATTCCATTGGTACCTATGCCACTAAACCAAATGACTGGTAAAGTAATGGGGGGTATGGCTACAATGTCTCGTTTTGCCATTCAGGACTCCCAGCGATTTGCGTTACCAAGTCTTGGTGGTATTCTAGGGTTATATCAATTACGCCGTTGTTTATCTATTAACCAAATTGCTATTGTTGATAATAATGGGAATCCTATTTTAGGACCACAAGGGAATCCAATTCATTTTACATACATTACTGGACATCTTGACGCCTATGATAATGGTGGTACAGTTCGAAGAGTGCAATTACAGGGTGTGAATCAAATATTTGAGAATGAATTATTCACTCACGACGCTAATGGTAAACGCACTGGTGAAACTGGTAATTATGTCTTGATGGGAGCTGATTGAAACTTATTAATGCCACAAACTAAAGATTACGAAGGTGATAACACCGATGATGATCCAGCGATTGTTCCTTGAAATTTTGCAGAATACAAATCTGGTGCTGATGTTTCTAAAGGTGGAGATGAGAGTAATTGGGTTTCATACAATTCTTATGATGTACAAAATCAATATAAAAATGGTGATGTTGTAAGGTATGATGTTACGAACTCGGATTTAGATGATGTAGCCGGTATCCCAGGTTCAGGCACATCCAAACACGATTCCTCTTTGTCACCTTATACTGATTTTAATAAAACTGATGGAAAAGGAACAACACTTTATCAAGCGATTGGTAATGTGCCAAATGGGGAATCTCCACTTAAAGACGATGAATTAAATAACCAATATTGAAGATATTTTATTCATCATGTGGCGAAAGGCACATCAATTACAAGGGAGGCACGAAGAAACTATATTCCTGTGGCAGATTCTGATAAAAAAATTGTGCCAATAAGTAATGTGCAGCAAGCAGAACCATTGGATAATTATCGTGGTGCTACGTTCTATTCTACACATGCCACTCCAACCGCAAGACAAGCCGGCGAAAGTTATGATGGATCAAATCAAAATGTAACTACAAGCGATTTAAATATCTTTAAATTTAATATTGATGGTTTTCTAGCTTCCTACAATATTGATGTTGACTCCACCTTTTCATTTGATAATAATTTTATTTATTCTGATCACATGCCAGTTGCTATTAAATTTAGTTTAAAAGCACCATCTCAAAACTATTAATTATTTTGGAATCAGATAGAGATATTAGTATCCGTTAACATGAGTTGCATCCCATTCGAAAAAATCATCAAAACTACTATTTAAATCTTCCAATCAATCATCGTATCATTTACGATCATTGTTATTGAGTGTATAACCATTGCCTGGTTTAATATTTTCATATGTTTTGAATCAGCCAAACTTTGCATTTTTTTCCAAGCACAAAAACGAAATCACCCATTTCAATCGGTTAAATGGTTATAAGAAACGGCAGGATGACGCATAAAGTCATAACCATAAGAATATACTTCGACAGTCGAATTAAATCATTCAGTTCCTTCGGCATTATATTTTTGGCTTCAGCCTTCTTTAGCTCAATTTTCATAATAACCTGGTTTATCAATAAATGGTTGTCATATAACAGAATCTTTTGGAGTTATATTTCACTCATTGGGAATAGTTGTGGTGTAATCAATGTCTAATAATTTTTCTCCAGTATGAGCGCCACTATACCTCCTTGATATTTTTGATAAATTATTATCAGAAAAAATAAGCAATTAACATTATAATTAAACTTATGTTAAGAGAGAGAGAGAGAGAGAGAGTAAATATGCCTACGGCATAGTTTTTTCTTCTTTCTCCGAACAAGATATAGTGGTTACTATATCTTGTTTTTTTGTCTATTAACTTAAATACAAATTAATAAGGAAGATAAAAAATGAAAAAATTGAACAAAATAAAATTGCTAGCACCATTATTGACAGTAGGTGTTTGTGGTGGTGCTGTTGTTGGTGTGACAAATTGTTCGGGAGACAATTCTTTAAAAATCGACTTTTTGTCAGATGATGAAATTTGAGAACCAGAAAAGGGAATCTGAGATGCAATAGGTATTTATGATTTTGATAAAGCTGAATATAAAACTATCGTCACAACTCACATGGGAGGTGCCCCCTCAGGCTCTGCCGAAAGTTCAGGGATGGGTGATGCTTTTTTCTTTGATATTGGGCAAGATATTAGAATTACAGGAGCTTATTCTTCTAAAATTGGCACATCTATTATGTATCTAATTTCTACAAATTTTCATAAAAAAGGAGACAAAATAAAAATTCATGCATGGGGTTCAAAACAAACTACAACTGATTTATTTACAGATAATTTGTCTGTATATGAATGAATTAAATTGGATATTACCGCATCTTTTAAATAAGATTGTAGATTAATTATTATCAGATAATTATGGAAATGATAAAGAAATTAAATTTAATTAAAATTATTGGAGGGGGGGGGATTATTAGGTGTTGTTAGTTTTGTCCCGCTTGTCGGTTTGACAAATTGTGCAAGAGATGAGTCTTTAAAAATTTACCTCGGAGATATGTTTTTATATGAATATGATGAATACACTTCGGCATTTGCAGTTTCCGCTGGTGCTTATAATTCCATTGAAAACAAATATAAAACCATCATTACAACCGAATTTGATGACAAACCAGCTGGCGTTAACTCTAACCACGATGAGTATTTTTTTAGTGTTTCTCAACAATTATTTTTTACTGCTGGGACGGTGGGTGACTTTCCAACAAATGTGTGTTTTCTAGAATTTAGAACCATTCCCAAACCAAATGACCAAAGAACAATTAAGGCCTGAGCAACAGAACAAGTTCTGCCAAATTTGGCTGATGAAAGTATTGATTTTTCATCATACAGTTGAAATGAAATTAAATTAGTTGTATCTTGAGCCTCTGTCAAACCCTTGTTAAATAATAATTAAATAACAATTTTATTTTATGCTTTTCTAAGTAGTTATTGACTAACATATCTATAAATTATGATTGTGGTATTTGGAACATATATTCAAAATTAACAACCGTTTAAGCCTTTTATCTTACTGATAAATTTCCTTCTAGCGTTTCTTTGTCTAAAAGTTTTTCTACTAATAGTTTTTACATTTACTCGCTAATCTCCAAAATTGTCGTTCATAGATGTTTCGTTTGACTAAATAAATTGTTTATCAGTTCTGTGATCGACATAGTCTTATGTAGTTCTATAATTTTCCTCATTTTAAGCACATTTCTAATTGAAAGTAATATGACAAACTGACTATGGCGTCTATGATACCCCCACTCTTTTTTTAAAACCCTATCTATTGCCGCTAACGAAAGTATTGTATAATCATTTTCCCAATTACTCGTAATTGGGAAAAACTTTGGGGATGTCATGGTTTCGACATGAATAATTGACTTTCAAAGGCAGTGGGGTTTGCCCCTTATAGCTATCGAGAACGCTAAATGCAGACTCAAGAGAAGATAACGTTAATTTAGACGAAGCATTCTTAGTTAACCAATTATCAACACAAAACAACCTTAACTACGCATTTGTAGCCTAGGCCTTTGTGTCTCCAGGTGTTAGGGTTAGACTACTTACCTTAATACAGTAGAATAAGTAGTTATGTTAAGTTGACGCCTATAGACTTAATGAATTCATAGGCTAAGTTACTTCAAGGTTGTTCTAATACCGATGGTAGTAATGAAATGCTAAATTAGAACTAAACTGTAGAATTTGTTAGAAGATTATTTGTGGAAATGGGTTCAATTCCCATCATCTCCACCATATGCTACCAGAAATGGCACGCAAATAAAAATCCTTAAGTCGACTTGACTAAGGATTTTTTTAAACACTAATATGATCTATGTATTCATTTTAATGATTAATATAATATCACTGAAATGATTAAAAAATTATCATTAAAATAATTAAAATATTGTATACTTATAGCATGAAAAAGATATACAAAAAACGAATCATTGATAATTCTTTAAATACCCTATCAAAAAATAACATTGGTATTTTAATTACAGGAGTTAAGGGGTGTGGAAAAACAGAAAGTGCTAAACAAATTGCTAAGAGTGAAATCATAATTGATGATTCAAGTAAATTATCTGAATTGTTGAACATTGATAGAACAATGCTGATTAGTGGTGAGAAACCACGTCTAATTGATGAATGACAACTAATACCGTGAATTTGAAATTATTTGCGACACGAAATAGATAACGGTACAGATGGCGCTTTAATTTTAACAGGTTCTTCGACACCGAGTCCTGATATTAAAATGCATTCAGGGGCTGGAAGATTTGTATTTTTGCATATGAGACCGATGTCATGATGAGAAATAGGTTGATCAGATGGGATGATTAGCTTAAAAGATATATTTGATAATAAAATTAGTCACACAAAACAATACACAACTAAAATAAGCGAAATTATTAAACATTTAACGGTAGGCGGTTGGCCATTTTTACTAGGTTTAGATGTTAATGTTGGTAAACAATTGCTTAACGGCTATATTAATGGAATATGTGAAATCGATATTTCTCAAGTTGACGGTGTTAAAAAAGATCCGCATATGGTTCGAAGATTGCTGAGAAGTCTTGCAAGGAACATTGCTACACCAGTAACCAACCGGACTTTAATAAATGAAATGGGAGATGACGCAAGTGTCTCGCCCAATACATATGCAAAATATTATGACGCTCTTGAAAGAATACATATAGTTGAAGATTTATCTGCTTGAAATGTACACATTCGTTCAAGCGCATCGCTCAAAAAAAATGTGAAAAGATATTTTGTAGACCCATCAATTGCATTTTCAATTTTGAGTATCAATGAACATGAAATTTTGAATGATTTAAATTATTTAGGATTAGTTTTTGAAAATGAAGTAATCAAAAATTTGCGCATTTATGCAGAACAATATAATGGTAAGTTATATTATTATGGTGATTCATACGGTAATGAGGTAGATGCTATCATCGAATTACCCGATGGTAGTTGATCAGCGTTTGAAATAAAATTAGGGTATAGTGGAGTAGACAAAGCCGTCAAAACACTGAAGAAATTTATGGATGTTGTGGATTTAAGCAAAATAGGACGCCCTAAATCTTTAAACATTATTACTTTTGATGGTATTCTTCATAAACGTAAAGACGGTATTAACGTTATACCTCTTTGTGCACTAAAACCATAACCCTATAGTAATTGAAACAAAATTTACTAATTTTGTTGTTATTTTTAATCTACATGCCTTTTTAATAGGGTTTCTTCTTGTTCAACTGATTTAACATTTTTCAATGTAGCAGCAATTTTAGCATGTTTGTCCAGGAAATGAAAGTGGATATAGATTGTACTTCAAACTAAATTGGTAATAGCTGAGCATGACACAATAATGAAAGGACATCATAAAAATAAATCAACATTATGAGATTGAACGGCACAATACTGCAGCAAGAAACTTAATGGTAAACAATAAATAATACCTTGCATTATTCCGGCAATTGCTGCTCTTCACCAACGACCAGTAGCTTGGAAAAGTGTCATGCCACCAATTCCAATTGTGGTAATACACATTTGGGAGATCGAAATTTTAAGGATGTAGTTTGCAAGATTAAAAACGGTAGAAGATTTATCAATATCAAACAATCCCAAGAAGAAAGTATTAGTTGCATAACAAACTAGTGCAAATGCAAAAGTACAATAGACTAAAGTATAGGCGATCAATATCCAATAAGAATCTCGAACTCTTTTAAAATTCCGGGCTCCATAACTATATGAACAAATAATGCGAGCCCCATTAATGATGCCAAATAATGCGGTTCAGAATAAGTTAGCAATAGCATTAATAGCTCCGTAAACACTTTGATAATCACTAATACCTTGGGTTCCCGACGATGCATCCACCACTTTGACTAATAACGACACTTGAATTGTTGCTGCAATTGCCATGGAAAGATTTCTCACAAATGATGGTAGACCTAAAGCAAATAATTCTGAGTACTCACGAATTTGAAAATGAATTCTCCGTAAGGAATGCATATGTAAGTTAGTGTCATTCTTATGTTCTAAGTAGAAGATATAATTAAAACAGATAATGGTATTTAATAATCACCCACCGTCGGTTGCGATTGCTCCTCCCATCATAGTTAAGTGGCCATATTTTATTAAAACTCAATCTAATAAAATATTGACACCATTACATACGGTGGATGCAATAACCACAATAGTTTGTCTTCCTTCAGCAATGATTAATAATGAAATAAATTGGGAGAATAAAGCGAATATGCAACCACCGCCCATAATGTAAATGTATTGTGAAGCGTATTGTCTAACTTGAGCATAGTATTGATCATAAAAACTGGTGATAGTAGTTATTTGGTTGTTATCAAAAGCTCCAGAATTTTTAATTCTATTTAGTTGGTCATTTAAACCTTGTCCTTGTTCTAGACTAATTAGTAATGAGCAACCAGCAATGCAAATAGCGGTAATAAATACACTTAAAACTAAATTACCATAAAATCCACGAGTTCAAGTTTTTTCAGCCATTGTTGAGTTTTTGGCGCCATTATATTTCGAATAATTAATCGCAGTACCATTACCTAATAATAGAGCTGCTGCATTAATGAAAACAGTAATGGGCGCACTATAAGCTACTGCAGTTCTAATCATTGACGGAATAGCTTCTTGGTAATTTATTAATAAACTCTGATTGTTACCTGCATTTTTGTATATCTCGGCATATCCGTTGTAGACATCATTGTTTCAGATTTGGTCAGGTTTTAAAAATTCAGGTATCAATTTAACCATCATTAATTGATCACAAAAAGCAAAAAGACCAGCCATTAAACCCAAAATTAATGCCGGTATGGAAACGATTAAGACAGAAATTCAAATGTTTTTATCAGCAAACAATCTTTTCTGTCTTCTTGAAGCAGATGAATGTTGATTCATGTAGAACCGATTATAAAAGAATATGTAATCTAAAATAAGAAATTGACAATGTAAATGTCATTGCAATCTATGTTCTTATGAAAAGTAATAAATTAAATTTACTCATATAATAAAGTAACATTTAGGAGGAAATATGGCATTTATTTCAAACAAAGAACGATTCAAAACGCAAAAATCTTTATACAAAGGATATGGCTTTAAGAAATTGGTAATCTTTACAACATTAATAATTAGCATTATTTGTGCAGTCTACATACTATTAGGCATTTTGGCACAACTTCATGTTATTGAGGCTTGACAAATTCAATTTGTGAAAGATTCAACAGGTAGCGAATGAAAACTTACAGCATACGGTATCGTTGCATGTGTTTTAGTAGCGATAGTACTATTGGGTGGACTATGTTCAATAATTATGTTGTTTACTATGGCTAGCCCATATAAAATTACTGACAAAGTAAGCAAACTTAGTTCAAGTGCACTTTCAGGGCGTAAAAATTCATCAGCTGCTTCACGAACTACTGGCGAAAGATATTAATAAGAAAACGATTTTAAAAACACACTTGAGGAAAGTGTGTTTTTAAATTATCTGCTGGCGAATCGCATTAATAATATTTCGATGATCAATGGATAGCTCTATTAAATTTAATCGATATGTACGATAACCACGATCTTCGTAGTATTTTTGACGATCGATAGTAGATATTCATTTTTTAATATCTTTACCGTATTGTTCAGTTTGATATTTATTATCAACCAATATACATAATGAAATATTTGAATTATTGATTTTACTAATAGCTAAATCAATTGTGTGAGTACCAATTTTTTTATTTTTTTCAATAACTAATGAATCATCAAGTACCAATTCAGAAGCTAATTTATCAAGAATTGTATTAGCGTCATTAGAGATACTAGAATGATTTTGTTTTTCATCAAAACTATTGTTATTTATCTCTTCAGCGTAGCTTAAGAAATTTTTAAATATCAAAGTGTTTTCGTTTTTATCATTGGTAATATCGCTAGACATAAATGATTTAACAATAATCATTTTCTCCTTGGCACGGCTTACCATTACATTAATTCTATTTTTGCCACCGTCTTGATTGACTGGCCCAAAGTTTTGCAAAAATTTGCCATTCTTATCTTTGCCAAATGTACAAGAAATAATAACTAAATCACCTTCATCGCCTTGAACGTTCTCTAAACTTCTAATCTTTAAAGTTAATTGTTCTAATCGTTCTCTTAATGAAGATTTACCAAGAGCAATACGTTGAATGTAATCTGCCTGTTTAGCATTGAATGTAATGACAATGGCACTTTTATAGATATCAAGTGATGCTAATAAACATTGAATGACTTTATTGGCTTCGGATGGATTGGTACCGTTTTCGCGATCGTATTCTCCCATTTCATCAAAGACATCAATTGATTTTTTGAATTTGCCATTTTTGGTGATACAAATTAATTCGTCATTATAGAAATAATGACTTGAAAACTTAATTAATTGTTCATTTATAGAACGGTAATGATTATTTAAAGTAAAACTCATTCAATTAGAGGATTTAGCTTTATCAAGTAACGAGTCAACATTATCAAAATGTCCATCGTATGTTTCGTCAAGTGATGTGGCTCTGGAAAAGAAAGAAGTGGGTTTTAATTGTTTATCATCTCCAGAAACGACACAAAATTGACAGCGATACACAAGCGTTAACCCTCTTTCAATACGCATTTGACTAGCCTCATCAAAAATACCATAGTCAAATTCGTTTTGATTTAAAGGAATAATTGATGAAGTACCTTCTGGTGAAAGAATCCAAATAGGAAAAGCAGCACGTAAGATTTGGTAATATTCCTTTATTACTTTATTAATATTAGGTCTTTTCGATAAGTTAGCAATTCGAACTAATTCGGTCCATTTTATTTCATCCTCATGTTTTGCGATAAGTTTATCTTTCAAATTATTGATGTAGTAATCAAGAATTATTTCATCTGTATGTTTAGCATGAATTTTATGGTAATCTCAATAACTGTTGATTAACGTTTGCGAAGTATTTCCTTTTTTAATTTCATTAACCATTTTTTGAAAATCAGTATTTGTTAATCAATCGTATAAAGAAATGTATTCAGCGATTGTTTTGTTGTCATTAATAAAGGCAAATACCTTTTTGAAATTAACAGCATATTGAAGTTTGTTATCTACAATTTTATGAAATGTTTCTATAAAAGCATGTACATTGATACTTTGCGCAAGTTTATTACGAATTTGAAAAATCGATTTTTTTTGTAAAATTTCCCCTTCCAAAACAAATTTCATTATGACAAAGCCTTGATCAGACTCGGAAACACTTGAGAACTGATCTAAAAGTTGTTGTACGTACTTGTAGTCATAAGCATTGTTGTGAATTTCATTAATACCAAATACTGATACATAATATCTATGAATGTCATATAGTAATTTAATGGATTTAATGAATTCATCTAGAACTGTTTTATCAGTTGATAGTTTATTAAAAATAAATTTAATAATCTCAATGTTGCGTTGATAAAAAGTCAAATCAAGTTGATCGTATGAGGAAAGAATATCGTAGATAGTTTTTCTATTAACATCAAGATAAGTCATGAGAGACGATGATAATTTTTGATAGTCTAATAAGTCGTGATAGTGTTTGTTGCCCAATTTTAAATCAACTTTATTAGAAGAAACAATTAGATGGTTTAAATTTAAAATTTTTTCGTAAAAACTATTGCTATTGTGTTCATCAAAGGCTGACATAGCCAGACCGCTTAACGACATTAAGCGGTTGTCTAAAACATCAAGAGCAGCCTTTTTCTCTGAAATAACAATAATATTCTTGTTCGCCAAGAGTAAATTAGCAATCAGATTAGCCACTACTTCAGATTTGCCGGTTCCTGGTGGACCATAAATTAGTGTATTTTTATTTTGTGAATTGATTACTGCTAATTTTTGAGTTAAGTTTAAAGGATTATTAATTTCGTAGATTTGATCTTGTTCATAGATAAGATGATTGAGGTCTTTGTGGAAAATTGTATCGTATACTGGAAACTTATAATTACGCGATAGGATTTCGTCGTAATCTCTTAACATTTTAGCGCCACCAGGATTAATTAGTGATGCGAAAAAAGATTTCTTGATTTTCAATGTTGCTTCTTTTCGAAATTGTTCAAGGTTAACTTTGTTAATTTCGGAGTACTCCGCATCAATGTTAAGATTAGGAAGCAAAGTAGTGAAATATTGAAAATATTCATTAGCATTAAATATTTCTTTATTTATAGATTCACCAATTAATGTACGTTTTTCTAATTGCTCATCAAGTGACAATTCCAAAATTCCGTTAGATTCTTGCTGTTCATTTATCTTACGAAGGACAATGTCGCCATTTTCATTCTTGATAACCTCTATTTCAATATTTATTAATGGGGCACGAGTGTATAGATCTTCGTGTTCAACATAGACTATCTTACCTTCCAAGAGGCCGTAGGATATGTAAAATGTTCAAACTGATGTGTCAAAATACTCCAGTTTAGCTTTCAAAGAATATTCTAATAATTCCTCAATTAACTGTAATTTATCATCAATGATGTCTTGAATTAATTTTTCTTTATTAGCTAAATTACTAGTTTTATTAAAATGTAATGATTGAAGGGCACTTGTTAAATTATCAGAATTATTAGCATCATTAATAACGGTTGTAATTTTATTTACTAAATCTGTTTTACTAATTTTTAGTTCAGTTACTCCGGTATTCTCAATGAATGTTAATAGTTCAGGTTCGCTAAACAAATGAGTTAGATCAACATAATGAGAATTAAGAAATAATTCAGATGATTTTTTACTACTGTCTAGTAAATTCTTACGTTTTTCAAATAAAACCGTTTGATCCATTGCTATTTAATAATAAACGAGTAATTATTATTTAGGACTAATTTAGATAAAAATAAATTTATAAATGTAATGCGATTTATTTAGAATACTTGCAATCTACACAAGAACATTTACCTACACTATTAGGGCTTTGGTCGGCATTTTTGATAAATTCATTGATAGAATTTTGATTGATTTTCTTATTTTTCTTTTGCTTGTTCATTTTTTGTTTGTTCTTTATTTTGAGCTTGACGCATCTTTTCAAGTAATTGTTCTTTAGCATTTATAGCCTTTTGTGAATCAGGTACATAAGGACGATCTTTCGGTAATTTTGGTGATGCATCAATCTTTAAATTAGGTTGAGAATTTAAAATATTAACGATATTTTTATTTTCAATTTTAGTGTCAGTATTCAAGTGAATATCTGGTAAAACTTTAGCTAAATTATTATGTAATTCTTCATTAATTTTAGGAATGTATAAACGGTGTAATGAAATAATGATTTGATGAGCGATACTTTTACGCATCTCGTTGAAGTGTCAGTCTGCTTCTTCAACATAGATATTCAAAGGGGAACGTTGTTCTAGAGAACGAAGCGAAACACCTTCACGGATTTTACTAATAAGATCCAAATGATTGGTTCATTGATGATCTAAATTCTGAATCATCATAGTTTTAGAAATGTTTTTGGCATTTTCACCAATCATTTTCATTCTTGTATCAATACTTAAATTCAATATTTTTTTTAGTAAGGATGTTGCATCCTGAAGATTTAAGTTATTAAAAATTTCAGGGCTCAATAAATTAGCATTTAGAATTTTAGAATTAATAGCTTGGGTTAATTTAACAGCATCAACATAAAGTTCATTAGTTGGTAATTTATATAAGTTAACTACATCTTTAGATACGACTGCTGCCATATTCTTAAGAATCTTAATATTGTCAAGATTCTTAAGAATTTGATCACGTTGTTTATAAACGAGTTCACGTTGATTACTTAACACGCTATCATAATCAATTAAGTTTTTTCGCGTGTCAAAGTTTAACCCTTCCACTTTTTTTTGAGTGGAATTTAATAATCTAGTGAAGAATCATGAATCATAATAATCATCATCAATTTTTTCACCTGATTTATCTAATTTATCAACTGCAAAACGTCTAAACAATGTATCTTGTAAAGAAATAAAGAAACGAGTCGTTCCAGCATCTCCCTGTCTACCGCTACGTCCTCGTAATTGATTATCAATTCTTCGTGATTCATGTCTCTCGGTACCAATTACATATAAACCACCCAATTTAGCAACACCTTCACCTAATTTAATATCAGTTCCACGTCCTGCCATGTTAGTAGAGATGGTAATTGCATCTTTTTGTCCAGCTAATGTTACGATGTCAGCTTCACGAGCATGGTTTTTAGCGTTTAATAATTCAAAACGAAGACCTTTATTTTTTAAGTATTTAGTTAAATCTTCAGAATCTTCAACGGATGCTGTACCAACAAGAATTGGCTGACCAGTGGTGTGTACTTTTTCAATTTCTGCCACAACGTGGTGTCATTTACTTACTTTATTTGCAAAAACATAATCGTTGTGGTCTTTTCTAATGTTTGGGCGGTTAGTCGGAATTGGCACAACTACCATGTTGTAGATCTTCATGAATTCTTCAGATTCTGTCATAGCAGTTCCTGATACACCAGCCAACTTTCTATACAATCTGAAGAATGATTGGTAGGTAATAGTTGCAACAATTACATTTTCTGGTTCAATCTTAACATATTCTTTAGCTTGAATCGCTTGGTGAAGACCAGCATTATAGCTACGTCCTTCTAGAATACGTCCTGTGAATTGATCAACTAACATGATTTTGTTATCTCTAACAATGTATTCCACACCAACTTCAAAGATATAGTTAGCCATTAAAGCGTTTTTAATTTTGTGAACTAAATCAGAATTTTCAATGGCATATAAATTTTGAAGTTTATAACGAGTCTCAGCTTTTTTAACACCAGTATCAGTTAAAACAATGGAATTACTTTCAGGATCAATTTTATAATCTTCCACTTTTAAAGTTTTAGCAAATTGATCTACTTCAATGTACATTGAGACATCTCGTTTTGGTTGACCTGAAATAATCAATGGTGTTCTAGCCTCATCAATTAAAATGGAATCACCTTCATCCACGATGGCAAAGTTCAAACCACGAATAACTTTATCGTCATAGTTTTGCACCATGTTATCTCTTAGATAGTCAAAACCTAATTCAGAGTTAGTGGTATAGGTAATATCACAAGCAAACATACTTCGCTTTTGTTCAGTTTCTAAACTAGAAACATTGTAACCAACTGTAACATTTAATGGGTTAAGTGCTTGGGCACAAAACTTAGCATCACGTTGTACTAGATATTCGTTAACCGTAACAATGTGGACACCTTGCTTTGCTAAAGCATTTAAATATGCCACAATAACTAAAGTAAGAGTTTTACCTTCACCAGTATACATTTCGGCAAAATCACCAAAGTGAACGATGGCGGCACCAACAATTTGTACTTTATATGCAAAGATTTTATGAATTCTAAAACACGCTTCACGAGCGACAGCGAAAGCTTCGGGCATAATGTCATCAAGCGTTTTACCTTTTTTAAGTTCGGCCAAAAAAACACTTGTCATGTTAGACAAATTTTGATTTGACATCTTACGGTATTTGTCTTTTAATGCATCTGTCTTATTAGCAATTGTTCTTGCTCTTTTTAACAAACGACGTCAAGGAGCAAATACATTAAGTCGATATAGTCCACGTTGTTTAGCCATAAAATAGGGACATTATTATAATGCACTTGTAAGATTATAAAGTTGAAAATTAGCAAAAAAGTTTATAGTTCATTTTATATATTTTTAATGTGTTATTACAATCCCAATATTTTATGAGTGTTTAAACGAATAAAATGTAATTTATTTACTTTGATTTTATAAATTAATATTAAATCCTTATTGCCTTGTTTAACTAACGGGTGACAATCATAGCATCCTTTATATTTTCCACGAGATAACAAATGATTGTCATAATCATCTTTTGCCAAACCATTTGCGTTGCGAATTTTCATCATTACAGAATAAACGTGTTGGCGCTCACTAAATATCAATGAATCGAATTCATTCTCAAAAAGTTTGTCAGTGATAATGTACATTTATAGGTTTTTTACTTTGCCAAAATCTTCTAATGATTTTCAAACTGTATATTTCTTAGTTACTTTGACTGGTTTAGGTTGATTATCAGCAAGGATAAATTTTACAGCATCTAATTCTGAATTAAATGTCTTCTGAATATCATTATTAATTTGAATTTTAATTGTTTTCATATTTCATATTATATGACTAACTATTAATTTCTTACTAATTGCATCTTTAAAATAAAACGCCTTTATTTAAACCGTTGATTAGATTCTAAGAAAGAATTAAATAGGCATCAAAATTTTGGGAATTCCCAAAATTTTGCACGTAACTAAATATGCCTAAACTAAATCTTTCCCCAATTTAATTGGTAGACTGATTTAGGGTGTGGATTGCGAATAATCTTATCGATTTTACCATTAGCCACTTTGATGGTCATAGTGGCTAAATCTGCTAGAATAGGATTATGAGTAACAATAATTACAGTTGTTTTATAGCGTCTATTGATATCTATAAATAATTGCATTACTTGTTTAGACATTTCTTCGTCAATTGCTCCAGTTGGTTCATCACCAAAAATCAAGCGAGGGTTTTTTGCCATACTACGAGTGATGGAAACACGTTGTTGTTGTCCTCCTGATAACTCTCTCGGATATTTATTACGTTGTTCGTAGATACCAACTGTTTTTAGTAAATCATCAATATCTAAACGTTTGCTTTTATCTTTTTGTAGGTTGCTACCAATTTCCACATTTTCTCTTACAGTTAAATTTGGTAATAGACCATATTGTTGGAAAATATAACCAATATTATCACGACGGAATTTAGTTAATTGTGTGGAGTTATAACCAATTAGATTATGGTTAGCAACAACCGTTTGTCCGTATGTTGCTGTGTCCATACCTGAAATAATATTAAGTAATGTTGTTTTGCCGCTACCTGATGGTCCTAAGATAACAACAAACTCGCCATATTTAATTTGGAGATTGACGTCCTTTAATACTTTAGTCACTAATGAACCGTTACTATAGTATTTAAGTACGTTCTGAAAATCAATAATGTAAGGACTGTTACTTTTTTTATTTAGATTTTTTTTACTATCGTGTTCTAATTGATTTACTAATGTTGCAATGTATTTGTTAGCAAAAACTAATTTTAGATTTCTAATATAGTCTCGATAATAATCAATATTTTTTGCTAATTGTTTGATACGTACTCGTAAATATGTTTTTTTAGGTCCACGAGCTTTAGGCAAGGCAACATTGCTTAAATAGATATGTTTAGTTCTCAACGCGTAAAGTTTTCTAGTGGATTCTTTAATTCTATTAACAGTGTGTAGTTTGGCTGGGAATAGTTCGTCTTTGCTTAGTTCTTCAATGTAATTAATATATTCAGCTAATTCAGGCAAAGTTAACCGATTGTAATCGTTACCAGTAGATAATTCAGCTTTCTTTAAGGCATATTTGTAACTTGTAACTTTGGCTTGGAATAAATTATTACGATTGATTAGTCTAACTAAGGAACGAGAAAATTTAAGTGATTGTCTAAATTCATTATGACTTTTTGGAACAAAAGAAACAAATCGTTTTTCAATTTTATTAATTAGTGCTTGATTGTTTCTGATATCGGTTTGGTATTTATTCAAATTTTCTTTTATTTTTCGAATTAATGTTTCTTTATTATTTTCCATACATTACTCCTTCATCATATCAATCAATCGATCTCTGCGTAGCGAATAATAGCCTCAGAAACCACTAGCCGTGAATACCGCTAGAATAGCGCAAGTACCCACAATAAATGATCACCATTTTACCGACGCTGTTAATAAAATACTGGCGGCTGAGAAAATTACAGCTTGGAAGGTATAGATAATAGCAAAGCTTAATGGAATAGATAATAATAATCCGATAGCAATTACTGGGATATAGATGGCTAAGAATGATTGTGAATTTTCATTATCTGAATAGCCCAAAGCTTTAAGAATAGCAGCCAATCTCTTAGAATCGCCAATTAACATAACAGTTATTAACATCACAATAAGAATAACCATTAAACCAACGATTGCTAAAGCTACAACTTCTACTTGTGTAATCGTATTAGATAGATTGGTAAATATTAAATGTGTTGAGTCTCTATCAGACGCGCCATTAACTAAAGCGACAACCGATGTGGAACCATAAATTTCTTTTAGTTTGGAAGTGAATTGGTTGATGATGTCATTATCAACCATAGCTTTAAAATTAGCTTCGTTTTTAGTACCTTGTCAAGTTTTGAATGCTTCATTGATTTTTTGACCAATTTCAGTGTTTATAATTCCCGAAACGATGTTGGCTACTTCAAGATTTGCAGATTGTTTTAGAATATTTGTAACTACATCAGAATCTAACGCATCGTTTCCTGGGTAGATTCCAGAAGGAGCATATAGATATTGTCCGCCATTTAAAATACTACTACCATTAGTTCTTTTGGTAAAGACACCATTAAATCCGTATGGAGTAATGTGTGCAGCGTGTTCAGGGTCTACTCCTTCTTTACTAATATAGTCGCTAGCAGGATTTCAAAAATTATTGCCCCTTGAATCTGGTGTTAAATTTGATAAATCCATTAAATCATAGAATGTATTAGGAGGAAGTTGATCTTTATTTTCTTCAGTATAAATAGGTTGAGTTGGTCAATCGTCTAACATGCCGTCTTGTTTTTTAGAATTGAAATAATAGTTATGTAAATCATATGTATTAGAAAACTCACTTCTTAATCCTAGTAGTTGATTTGCTAACTGTTGGTTGGTAAAATATTCTTCGCCTTGATAACTTGTGTTAACACCAACTACTTTAAATGGAATAGAGGGATTATCGTTAGTATTATTGATTTGTGACTCAACACGATTGGCTTTATTATTAATGGTAAATCGGATAGTGTCTCCCACCTTTAAATTGTATTTATGCTGGGCATAGGCATTAACAATAATAGGGTTGTATCCTTTAGTAAGATCTTGTTGTGTATGTTTATCGTCAATTAAGTTATTAATTTGGTATCCGCCAGCATTTGTTAAATTTAGATACTGACTATTATTTTTTAGTCCAAGAATGCGAACACTAGAACTTTCATCGGTTTTGGTAGCGTCTAAATATGTGTAGGTTTCATCATCGTTTTTTAGAGGAATTTTGTTATATGAAACTTGATAATCATTATCCTCAGCTGTGTTTTGATCAACGGACATAAAGTTAGTGTTGGTATAAACATAGTTTAAAAAATGTGTAAATGTTGGTTCTAAATTTCCGATGGGAAAACTAAAACCTAAGATTGATCCTTTTGAAATGCATTTATCTTTGTCTAAAGAATAATTTGGCGGATCAGAGTCGTTTCCTGATGTGAGTTGTTTATCTGGTTTAAAAAATTCACCATCTCTGGCTTTTTTAAATTCACCATCATGTTCGTAATAGTCTTTATATGGGTTGTTGGGATTGGCGATATCACCATTTCCTCACATAACAGCTTCACCTAGCATTTGGATAATATTGGTTGTTCTGCCATCTGCTAAATTTTTGTTGTTTTCAGGCATCAAAGAAACAGCGACAGATCATGGATTCGAAGTCATTCCTAGGGCGCCTACAGTAAAATCTAACCCAGTTTTAAACATAGAACGATTTTTTAAAAACATTACATCGTTTGTTTCGCCACCAGCGTCACCCATTAAAGGATAGAAATTAGTGCCGTGGGCAATATCGTTATTACCAGTATTTTTGTCAGTGTTTATAAAACTACGTTCAATGTCGCCTGATGTACCATCACTCAAAGTGTCATACATTGCATAGGTCTCTATATAGTAAGATTTAGGTATTCCGTGATATTCATATGCTTCATCAGTGCCATCGTTACCAAAAATATAGTTGTAAGACATGTCTATAGGCATATCTGGTTGTGGATTTTTTTCGAGTACTTGGTCAAAATATAAATTAGGCATTCAATTTGTGCCTTCGCTTGATTGAATGAAACCTGATTGCCCCATAACATCAGCATTAACAGGCACATATTGTCCGCCTTGACTAGTAGGAGTATATAAATCAACAGCATATGAATAGTTTCGACTGGCAAATGTTTTTTCTTGAGCATATCGGAACTTACCAACCATATTAATACCAAATATTAGAGTTGAAATAGATAAAGATACCATGACTGATAAAATCACTAATTTCCAAATGGAATTAAAAGCAGTTGATATTCTAAATTTAGTCATAATACCAAAACTACGGAAAGGTTCTTTAATATGCCGTGCAATAAAGCTACCTTTAAATTCACTACCACTTTTCATTAAGTTAACAGTTTTCTCTCTTAATAAAACAAGTGTCGTTAATATAGAAGTAACTAGGAATATGAAAAACGGTAGCAGGATTGAGATTAGCAATACTCATATATTAAACGACGCGATTGGCGTGGGTAACATTCAATAATTACCAAATAGACTAACGGCAGGACTTTGTAAAAAGAAGCCTACTAAATAACCGCCAAACCCTCCGGCAATTGCTGGCAATAAAGCGAATGGAATTAACGAGACTGTAATTTTACGTTTGTTAATACCATTCGCTTGCATAACTCCGATTTGTGAACGGGTATTACCAATATAACGATGAATCACAATTATGCATATAAATAAACTTAAAATAATAACCGCTGAAGTCAATGCAATCTGAATTAATTGTATTTTGGATACTAATGATGGAATAAATGCGATTCTAAAAGCACTGGCATTTAAAACATTATTAGTATCATCGGCCATATAACAAGCTTTAATATTTTTTGGTCAGCTCATTTTGTCTTGTGCAGTTTGATTCATTTCGTTTAAAGTCTGAGAATGATTAACATCTTTGTTAAAAGTACCAACTAAATAATTTTCAGTTTGGTTGCCACGATATGAATCAAAAACTCTTTTATAAGCATTGGTGTTGCCAAAAATAACTGATTCTTTATCAGGATTGGGAGTAGAATGTTGTAAATTTAAAATAGGATAAGTGAAATCTGCGGTAATTCCTGAACCGATAACAACAAATGGTAAACTAATACCATCTGAATTCATGACTACGTTCTTTGGATGATCTTTTAAAAATTGATCTCAATTATCATTAGTGTAAGTACCGTTAATATTATTTGCGTAGCCTTCATTTAACTGTCGGATAAAACTACCACGATCTTTAATATTGTATGCACTAAAACCATTATGTTCAAGATATGCTGGAGACACTACAGCATATCTTGAAGTTCAATCGGTAAGTGTTCAAGATTGAGGATTGATAGGTTCTCCAGGGCTTCAATTTATTGAATAACGATAACCTTTATTTTGTAATAAAAAGCCGCTCTCTTTATATGATGTAACATAATTTGTGTAATAAGATTCGGCTGGGTTATCAGAAGAAAGATTTTGAATATCATTGTACAATTCTGGACGTGTGGTATTTAAGTTATAAACATCATCTCCACGTGACAGCAATGCAAAGAAAGCTTGAGCTTGACTTCCTTTAAATTTGTCTCATTCACTAAATTTAGTTGGTAATTGATCGTTGTAAGATAAACACGCACCAATCGGATCGTTTGTATCTGGGAAAAGTTGCTTTAAGTCAATACCAGTATCTACTAAAGGGTTAAATTCTGTTGTAGAGAAATTATCTTGCTGGTTATCGCCAAATAAAATTACTTTATCAATTTTATCTTCAGGATTGGATTGAACAATCTTATATAGTTTTCCATCTGGTGAATTACTAATATCTAAAGATTTAAAATTTCTTCAAGATACCTTATCTTTCATTTCTTGGTCAAGATATTCTTGCATCGGTGTATCAGTTTGAGTGACAACATTAATTAATTCTGCTTCTTTAGACGCTTCAGCTGCTGTTAATAAGTTTAAATCACCAGTGCCTTCTTCTCCGGCACCTAATTGAGTGTCGATAGCACTCTTGCTATCAGTAGAATGGCGAGGGTTAGGAGGGGTGGGGGTGTGGTTTATATACTCTAACTCTTTTGAATTATTAATCGTAATTAAAGGATGTAAAAGCGAATAATATGGGTCGTTTGGATTGCTGCCGTGATTATCATAGAATGTTTTTAACAATGATCCAATTTGACTATCGGCATTTAAACTAACTTGATATGTTCTTTCTCACGCTGTTCCACTACCTGTTTGTATAGGCCACGGAATGTCAGGAGTATCGGTAGTATTGTCGTTAGATCAACCCATATATGTTGAGTCCTCGGGATTATTAACAAAATCGTACTTTACATTGCCAATAACATAATTTTCTGAAATAGTAAAATCATGAATGTTACCAGAAGTAGTAATCCTACTATATTCTTTGGAAATATTAGAGGAAACACTATTAAGTACTGTAAAAATACCGATGGATAAAAAAACCAGAAAAGTTAATCCAACAACTGAAGCTTTATTTCTTTTGAGTGAACGGAAAACGTTTTTAATCAGGTTTCACATTGGTGGTTAAATATATCATAAAACCCCACCCTAACTCCCAAATATTTTCCTGAAGAAATAATGGAAGAATTTGCTTGTAATACAGGTTAAATAGCGGATTTTCTATTGATTTGAGGCAGTTTGTTGTTTGTTTGTCTTTTTTATCAAAGATTTCGTTTGTAAGCACGCAAATAGTGCATATAAAATACCAATAACAACAGAAAATACTACAAGGAAATAACCACCACCTTGATAGTGTAAATTACCTACATATTCTCCCGGTTTTAAAGTCATTTGAAATATTCAACCATAGTGTACATGTAATGTAGACGTTCCATCTCATTGAGCAATTTGGTTCATAATACTTGTCTCATTAGGTTTTGATGACAATAATAGAATAGAAAATACAATCACTAACGAAAATAATGATACGAATTCGACTTTTCTGACATTTTTATTGAAAAATAGCGTTGCAACAAACGAAATAGCAGAAATTACCATAAAAGCAATTACCGCTCCACTGGCTGGAGACAAAACAAAACTAGCCCCTCCCTGTTTAATTTGATATAAGCCTATATTTACAGTGCTAGCAGTTGCTGAAGGAATAACTAATCCAACACAAGCTGCTACTAAAAAACAAATTAACAATGATGCATAAGTAAAACAAAGCAAACTAATATTTAATATTTTTTTATTTTTCATATTTTCTCCCTAAAAAATGCGATTAAATGAATTGAAATACTATGGTTCGCCTAATTAGTATACTTTTTTTTTTTTTTTTGTAATTTCTAACTATTTTTTAATTTGTGTAGTGTCCATACTTTGGCAACTTAGGGTTTTTAAAGACGCTTGATTCTAAATTTAAAGAGATCCAATATCCTTTATGTCCTCTAGGCTTATCGTAGTAATATGGTAAATTGTTGGCACGAGTATTGACAAATACAGCGAAATTCTTTTTATTTCATTTTATGATTTGGTTATTACCTATTATTTTCTTGACATATAAGGATTGAATTGAATTAATGGCTCGACCCACTAATTTTGAGGCGCCAGGCCTGCTATCTTTTTTAATTTTATTATCAACATACTGCTGAAAAGTAAATTTATTTTGGTAAATTGAATAACTATTGTTGAGTAAAGCTTCTTTTGGCGGCCATGTTTCATTAGTTTTATCTATTATGTAAATAATACCAGTAGCGTGATTGACTATGTAACCAATAGAATTATCCTGATACGAAGGAAATGACTTACTTCATAATCTTATATTTAGACGGTCATTGTTTTTATGAATGTGATGATAAACACTTCCTCATTCATAAAGTTCGCTTGGTCTACTTTTCGTCAAGATTTCATTTAGATGTTCTATTTCATCATTAGATGGTTTACGATTGTTCAATCTTTGGAAGATACTGGTTCAATATCATTGCAATCACTTACGGTTTTTAACATATTGCTGCTTGCTTTTACCTATTTTTGCCATTACTTAAGTATATCACTTAAGTCATTGATTTTTTTGTTAAGTATTTATAGACATGAAGAAAACTAAAAAACAAGCAACCAAAAAGAAGGTTGGTAGTAAAACTACTCACAAATCAGCGAAAAAATTAGTTAAGAAAACTATAAAGCATCCTATAGCTGCTAAAGTAGTTGCTACTAAAAAACACGAAGCAGAAACTAGTAAGCCTAAACAACAAAAAGCAAGTAAAAGTCAACAAGAGCTAACGGCAAGACAGGCGAGACATGATAAGGTTAAGGCGCTTGAAGGTTCGGTTGCCAAAACAGAAGTATCTCAATTTGTTTTAAATGAAATTATTGGTAAATTTGCTAGCGAAGTTAAAAAACGTGGACGTAATAAAAATACTATTAAATTTAAAAAAATTCGTGCTGCTTTTGATAGTTATAACTGAACATCACAACTTTATGATGACATTACTGACAAATTACTAGAAAGAGGTATTGAAGTTGTTGACGAAGAAGGTTATGATGACTCTTTAGAAGTTAATACTATCAAAACAAAACTATCAACTTCTGATAAATTAACTGACAACGTTAAAGCCCTATTAGGTGTTTTAGGAGAATCAAAGTTATTAACTCATACTGAAGAAATTGAATTGGCTAAATTGTTGGTAGATACTGATGTGGAGAATAGACAATATGCAAGAGATAAGTTAGTAATTGCTAATTTGCGGTTAGTTGTTAAAAATGTACGTATTTATTTAAATCGTGGTTTAGATTTAGATGATTTATTTCAAGAAGGTTGTATGGGTTTGATGAAAGCCATTGAGAAATTTGATTACAAACTTGGAAATAAATTTTCGACCTATGCAACTTGATGAATTCGTCAAGCTATCACTCGTTCGATTGCAGACCATAGTAAAACAATTCGTGTACCAGTGCACATGAATGAATTAATTAATCAAGTTATTAAAAAACAGACTGAAATTGAAAACGAATTAGGACGTGAACCAACAATCGATGAATTAACCGAAGGTTTAGGCGGTGCTTCTCGAGGTTTTAGTCAAGCCAAAGTTTCACAACTAAAAAAGATTGCAGTTAATCCTGCGTCTATTGATAAACCAGTTGGTGATGAAAAGGATAATAATTTCGCTGACTTTGCAGTTGATGATGTGAGTAAACGTCCTGATCAACATTTAGACGAGGCCTTACTGACTGATAATTTTGACTCCTTCTTAAAGAAAAATTTAACAGATCGTGAACAAGATGTGATTCGTATGCGTTTTGGGATTGCGCCATATATCCAAGAATACACATTAGATGAAATTGCTCAAAAATATGGAAACACTCGCGAACGTGTTAGACAAATCGAAGCAAAAGCTTTAAGAAAATTAAAACACCCTAGTAAAAGTAAAAAGTTTGAAAGCTTTTTATAGATTTGAATTATTTACGATTTCTATTTAATCGAAATTGTCGTGTTGCTTTATCTATATAAAAATAAGCAAAATAACAGCCCTCATAAACAATTGTTGTACAAATCAGTAAAATGAAATTTGTTAAATACAGTGATTTGCATCAACTATTAATCGATTTAAAAATTCCTGTATCATCTTGATTGTATAAAATTCATTCAGCTCCGCTTATGCCGGCAGCTTTTAATATTTCTGCGAAAAAGAAGATGTAAATATTGACTCCCAATATTAATAAGAATACAGGTAAATTAATTTTAAGATGTAGTCTTTCAACTTGAAAGACGGATAAATATACAAATATCAATACCAATAAAGAGTGCCAAATATAAGAATGAAACGCATAAAATTTAGATTGCTCTGAATCTCAATAATTTTTATCAAATAAATCCGGAGTATCAAATCCTATGGCAAAACTAACTAAACATATGAAAGCCGTAATAAATAGGAAGTTAAATATTACCTTATGAAATTTACTAGTAGATTTGGTAAATATTAAAATTGGTAATAAATACATTGGTAAACTACAAATATGAATTGACAAATATAGTCAGATGCGATGATCGTGTCAAATATAACTATATATTATGTATTTGGTAATTTCTAATATTAATAATAAAATTCAAATACTAAATAGAATGATTTGGTGAATTTTTAAATTAACAAGTTTATTAACTATTAATTTATTGGGGGGGGGATTAGACGTTAATTTCTTTTGAAAAAAATTATGTCTAATAATAAACTTACTAGATATTACTAATAAAAAAATAAAAATAACAATTCCTAAGCACGTTAATATGTGAAACACATCTCTACGATTATATGTTTATTTTTTGCTGATTTCGGACAATTCTTTAATTTCTTCTTCTAGTTTACGTTGAATTTGTTCATATATTTTTACATCTTTAATATCTTTTTGATTAATTGCTTGTTCAATTTTTTTACGACGTAATTCAAAAACAGATTCGTCAATTCGATCAGTAAAATTAAAGAAATCAGTAATCACATTAATTTGTTTGCCATCCATTTTATATATCCCAGTATTAATAACGGCCGATACACGATTACCTTTTTGATCTTTGATGTAACAAATGGATGGTAAGATTGAACCAACAGATGGTTGATGTTCTGCTAGAAAACCAATCATGCCATTCGGTGTCTTAAGTTCTACTTGCAAAACATCATCTTCGTAAGAAGTACCATCAGGGGTATTTATTTTAAGATGAAAAGGATTAGGCATTATTTATTAACTTTAGCTCTTTCTTTTACTTCATCAATTGTAGAAGCATACAAGAAGTGTTGTTCAGCAATCTTATCGCAATTGCCATCAATAATCTCTTTGAACCCTTTAATGGTGTCACTTACTTTAACGTACGCTCCCTTGTAGCCGGAAAACTTTTCCGCTACAAAGAATGGTTGACTTAAAAAATTACGGATACGACGAGCGCGAGACACGGTTAATTTATCAACTTCACTTAACTCATCCATACCTAAAATGGCAATAATATCTTGTAACTCTTCAAATTTTTGGAGAATTTCTTGAACGTTCCGAGCAATCTTGTAGTGTTCGATACCAACAACATTAGGATCTAGTAATCGACTAGATGATGCTAACGGATTAATGGCAGGATAAATTCCTAATGATGCTACTTTTCGATCAAGTACGGTTTTAGCATCCAAGTGAGTAAAGGTTGTCGCAGGAGCAGGGTCAGTAAAATCATCAGCTGGTACATAAACTGCTTGTACTGATGTAATCGAGCCATCTTTAGTTGATGTAATTCTTTCTTGTAATTGCCCCATTTCATAATCTAATGTTGGTTGATACCCAACAGCAGATGGCATACGCCCTAATAAAGCTGATACCTCACTACCAGCTTGAGTGAAACGAAAGATGTTATCAATGAACAATAAAACATCTTGGTGTTGTTCATCTCGAAAATATTCAGCCATGGATAAAGCTGTCAAAGCAACACGCATGCGAGCGCCAGGAGGTTCGTTCATTTGCCCGAATACTAAGGCAGTTTTATCAATAACACCGCCTTCAATCATTTCATGGTAAAGATCATTACCTTCACGTGTTCTCTCACCAACACCAGCAAATACTGATAATCCACCATGGCCGGTTGCAATGTTATGAATTAATTCTTGGACCAATACGGTCTTGCCAACGCCAGCTCCACCAAAAAGACCAATTTTTCCACCCTTCACATAGGGCATTAATAAGTCGATAACTTTAATACCGGTTTCTAAAATTTCAGTAGTGGTAGCTTGTTCGGCAAATCCCGGAGGATCACGATGAATGCCAGAATATTTTACATCTTTAGGCATTGGTTTATCATCAATAGGTTGGCCAATAACATTAAACATACGTCCTAGCACACCGTTGCCTACCGGAACTTTAATTGGTCCGTTAGTTTGCACAACCGCTTGACCTCTTTGTAATTCATCAGTTGAAGCCATAGAGATACAACGAACAACATCGTCGCCAATAATTTGAGCAACTTCTAAAATAGATTTAACACCATTAGGTCTTGTAACGCTAAGAGCATCATTGATATTTGGTAATTTTCCAGATGGAAATTTAACATTAACAACTGGTCCTAGAATTTCTAGAATTGCTCCATTGTTATCTTTAATTTGTTTATCGTTTACCATATTATCTCCTAATTTGAACTGCCATCTGCACCAGCAACAATCTCATTAATTTCCTGAGTAATGTTTTGTTGACGAGCATCATTAAATTCTAATGTTAATTCATTCATTAAATCTTTTGCGTTATCAGTTGCTGTTTCCATCGCATTGCGTCTTGCGCCATTTTCACAAACTCTTGATTCAGAAATAGCAGCAAATATTGTAGTGGCAATAAAAATTGAAATCGAACTTTCTAAGATATCCTCTTTGCTTGGTTCGTATTCAATTTCACGTTTTTTCTCATCTAAATCCAAGCTCATTTTTTTATCTTGAGGATTTAGATGCTGAAACAACGAACTGTCAAAAGGCAATAACTGAATATCTATCGGATCAAAAGTAAGAGAGTTAACAAACTTAGTATAAACTAAACGCACTGTATTAAATTTATGACTATGATACTCATTAATAATTTGTTCACATAACGGTAACATTTCTAAATAATCCAGATTGTTATTAGAAAAATCCAAATGTTGAATTACACTATTTAATAAATCATGTGATCTCAAATAATTAAAACCTTTTCGTCCAATCACAATCACTTTATCATCGTGTTTCATTTTACTCATTAGATGTTTACAAACATTAATGTTAAAAGAACCACAAAGACCAAGTGAAGAACTAATTAATATTCATAGATTAGTCTGATTCTCATTTTTTTTCTTAGTATCTTCAGGATGTATTGTTTTTACTAAAATTTCAATAATATCATAAAAATCTTGACAAAAATCATGAACAACTTTGTGTTGATTCATTAATCTTTTCATTTTGGCAGTCGCCACTAATTTCATTGCTCCAGTAATTTTAGAAGTGGTTTCAATGGAACGAATACGACGTTTGATTTTGTCAAGAGATTGCATATTATTGTTTTTTTACACCTGTTAAATCCAATTCGGTTGGTGTGCCATATTTGTTTGCATCATAATCTTTAATGCTTAAGACATATGTTTTAATGAATTGCTTAACATCAGTAACAAATTTATTAGTTAATTCATCATCAAAAGTCATTTTCTTTTCTAATTCAGTACGTAGTGCTGAATTTTGAAAATGAGCAACTAGTTGTATTTTAAAGTCATCAAAGTTATCTAACGGAATTCATTTAATCAATCGTTCTTTGATAGTCAATAACATAATGGATTCATCAATTTGATTGAGTGGCTGGTTTTGCGGTTGCTTAATCATTAACATAACTCGTTTACCATGTTCAAGAATTTTTTTAGTTTCAGCATCAAGGTCGCTACCGAATTGACTGAAGGCATCTAGTTCACGGTATTGTGCTAATTCTAATTTCAATGAACCAGACATTTGTTTAATACATTTAATTTGTGCTGCACTGCCTACACGTGACACTGATAATCCAGCATCAATTGCAGGTCTTTGTCCAGCATTAAATAAAGATGACATCATGAATAATTGCCCATCTGTAATTGAAATTACATTAGTAGGAATATAAGCAGAAATATCACCGGCTTGAGTTTCAATAATCGGAAGTGCTGTAATTGAACCGCCACCATTTTCATCATTTAATTTACAGGCACGTTCTAATAAACGAGAGTGCAAATAGAAAACATCACCAGGGTAAGCTTCACGACCTGGCGGACGTCTTAGCAACAAGGATAAGGTACGATAAGCAACAGCATGCTTTGATAAGTCGTCATAAATAATTAAGACATTTTTACCTTTGTTCATTCATTCTTCAGCAATAGTTACACCAGTATATGGGGCAATGTATTTAAGTGCAGGAATATCGCTAGCAGTTGATGAAACTACGACAGTATATGCTAGAGCATCCTTTGCTGATAGCGTACGAACTAATTGAGCTACAGATGAATTTTTTTGTCCAATTGCAACATAAACACAATAAACATCTTTACCCTTTTGGTTCAGGATAGTATCAATAGCAATAGTAGTTTTACCAGTTTGACGGTCACCAATAATAAGTTCACGTTGTCCTTTACCAATTGGAAACATTGAATCAATTGATAGGATACCTGTTTCCAATGGTTGTGAAACAGACTTACGTGTCATAACTCCAGGGGCAATTTTTTCAATTGGCATAAATTTTTCGGTTTGAATCGTTCCTTTACCATCTATCGCATTTCCTAACGGGTCAACAATTCTACCTAATAAAATATCTCCCACTGGTACCGAAACAACACGGTTGGTTCTTTTGACAACACTATTTTCATTAATGTTTTCAAATTTACCAAGCATTACCACACCAACAAAATCAGATTCTAGATTTAACGCCATTCCATATGAACCGTTTTCAAATTGAACTAATTCATTTAACATTACATTATCTAAACCAGTAACATTAGCAATGCCATCACCAATTGAAATAACTTTACCTTCTTCACTAACGGAAGTACGATGAGCGTATTTTTCGATTTTAGCTTTAATGATAGTTGAAAATTGATCGGCATTTTTTAGTGGCATGTTATTCTCCTTTTTGCGCTTGTTTGAAAGAACTTTCGCGCATTTTGTTTAATTTACTACGAATGGTATCATCAATTGAAATAGCATGCGTTTTTAGTTTAACGCCTCCAATTAATGTAGAGTCAATTTCGTTATTGATGGTTACTTTAGTTAAGTTCATACCTTGCTTTAAAGCGCTTTCTAAAGCTGTTAATTCATCTTTAGAAAGCGGATAAGCAGAAGTTACTTGCACATAGCTAATACCATAATATTGTTGTGTTAGTTTCAAAAATAATTTTATTACTCCAATTAAATCTCGAGCACGATTGAAATCAATTAAAGTTCATAAAAAATAAATAAAGGTTTCATCTAATGTTTGATTAAAGATGTCGTTAATCATTTTTTTACGTTCATCTTTATCAATACTGGTATTGGCTAACAATTGACAAAAGGATTGATTTTGTTCAAACAAAATTAACAAGTCGTTAGCTCATTCAAAATAATTTTGTAATTTATTATTTTGTTTTCCTAAATCAAATAATACAGCTGCATAACCATTATCAATACTTGTAATCATACTATTTACCCTTTACCTGATTTTTAGCTAGTTTGTCAATAAATTCTTTGACAATTTTTTCGTTGTCTTCTTTATTGAAATTCTTTTGTAATAAAGCTTCTGTAGCGCTAAAGGCAATATCTAAAATTTGTTTTTCATTACCTTCGCGTAATGTTTTTTCTAATCTTAAAGATTGTTGTTGAGCATCATCCATAATTTTTTTAGCGTTGATTTTGCCTTCGCTCTCAATCGCTTCTTTCTTAACATAAGCTTGAGTGGTGGCATTATCAACGATAATTTTTGCTTGTGAATGAGCTTGAATTCGAGTTTGTTCGGCTTCATTTAGTTTTTCAAAAGCCTCGCGTCGTGATTTTTCTGCCTCAGCTATTTCGTTAGCAATATATTCACGTCGCTTTGCCAATGAATTTTTTGTGGGTTTTCATGCTAATCAAACAATAATAATAATCAAGAATACACAAGCAAATGTATGCGTTAAAAATACTCATAAGTTAGGTAACAAATCATCCACAACGTCCTGCGAATTTAACGGTTGGCAAGATGTTAAAATAATAGTCAAAGGTAAAAATAAAACGATGATTGCGCTTATAAATAATAAAAGTTTTGTACCTTGCCTACTCATGTATTCCAATGTTATAAAATTTAAATTTATTTAGAAACTACGAAGATTAATAATAGTGCCACGATTAAAGAGTAAATGGCAGAAGTTTCAGCGATCGCTGCACCAACGATCATTAATGTTCTTACTCTTGATTCCATTTCTGGGTTACGAGCAATAGCCTCACAAGCTTTACCGGCGGCATAGCCTTGTCCAATTCCGGCACCTAAACCACCAATTGCTGCTAAACCGGCACCAATGAAAGCTCCTAAACTAGCATTACTATTAGCATCGCCTACTGCTTGCGCCATTGCATTTAAAATATCTGTCATTTTAACTCCTAAATATATCTAATTAATGTTATTAATGATATTACTATATTAGGGATTTATAACAACAAATATGGCGTCTAATTTATTTAATAGTAATTTTTAAGATGATTTATGATAGTCATATTTGCAACGAGCAATGCGAACAGTATCGCTAGAAGCAACTTGATAAATAATTCGATATCTACCAGAAATTTGTCTGCTTCATCATCCACTAAAATTATGTTTTAACGGTTCAGGTTTACCTAACCCTTTTCCATAAGGAGTTTGTGAGATTTCTTCAAGAATACGCAAAAGTTTCTTAAATTCACTAGCAGGGCCACGACTGCGAAGATCGTTTAACTCTTGTTCAGCAATAGCTGAAAAGTCTAATTTATACATTCTATATTTTTTTAATTTCTTTTAAGGAAATAATTTTGTGTTGTTTAGAATCATCAAACTGTTTAATTGATTTAGCAGTCAATAAATCTTCATAGTCGGCAGATACAATAAATTCAATCGCTTCAATTTTAGAGGCGAATGTTCTAGTTTTACCGTTTACTGAAATTTGTACCATGATTTAGTGATTATAACAAATTATTTTTTACGATTAATTACTAGTAATTATCACTTTAGGGAAGTGGTCATTTAAAGTTTTTAAATTAATTTCAGCCGTTCCTTTTGTGGTTGAAGCATTTGTGGCTAGTCCAGTTGCGAAAGTAATTTTCTGTTCAGAACTAGCTTCTAAAAGTTCACATGCTAAAAATCCTGCCACTAGTGTATCGCCACAACCGACAGTATTTACAATCAAATGCTTTGGCGGAATAGCATGATAGATACCTTGTTTTGTTATTAATAAAGCACCATCCTCTCCTAATGAAATAACAAAATTTGAAATTCCATTCTTTACTTGTTCTTTTGCAAAATCAATAGCTTGTTTTTTAGAAAAATTCTTTCGTTTTAATAATTGACGAATTTCATCAACATTTGGTTTTACAAAGTTGGGTTTATTAATCAAATTATCAATTAAACTCGCTCCGCTTGTATCTAAAAAAACTTCAATTTTTTGTTTATGACAAATCTTAATTAATTTGCCATAAAACATTGGCTCTAATCCATGAGGTAAACTGCCAGCTAAACTCACGATATCAAAACCTTTAATTAGCTTTTGAAAAAAAATAAGAAATTTATTAGCATCAGTTTTATTAACGGTAGGCCCAGGTTCTAATAATTCAGTAATCTGATGGTTGACAACATTATTAGCGTTCACACAGATTCTAGTTTGCCCATATTGCAGTTTATAGAATTGATGTTTAATTTTTTCTTTATCTAAAGCTCGCATTAAATACGAACCGTTCTCTCCAGCGATAATTCCGGTTACTACAACATTAATACCTAATTGATGTAACGCTCTGGCTTCGTTTAATCCTTTGCCACCTGCAGAGTTACTAACTTGATTAATACGATTGACTTCGCCAATTTCTAAAGATTTAACGCTTCATTGTTTGTCAATTGCAGGGTTTAACGTGACAGTTAGTACTTTTTTGTTTTTAATGCTTTTAAAATTTAAATTCATATTCTTCATTAGATTGCATGGAAATGTTTCAATAAAATTTGTTCAGCTTCAACATTCCACAAGCCATGATGTTTTTGACATGCTGAATTTAATTTTTTAAAAAGTGGGTTAGTCTCGCCCAATTTTTCAAAATCATTTAAAGATGTTAGTGGTAAGTCAAATTGAGTATAACTTAAGATTTTACCATCTTTAAATTTAGGTAAATTAGTAACTGCATCTGCTATAGCATTAATGCCGCAAATATGAGACACCATTAATGCTGGTCGAATTTGTTTTTGTGCTGCAAGTCTCAAAGATTCCTTTAGATCTTCAACATTTCCGCCAGTGCTGCCAAGAATATGTGTACTTATGTAATGACAATTGTACAGGTTTATATTAGATTTAAATTCTTTATCAGACGGACCAGCAAAGAAATTAAAACAACCATCAAAAGCTAATAACTTATCACCTAATTCACAAATTTCTTTAATCGGAGCATATACGAACACATCGTGATAACCCTCGCCATTTGTTAAATTCATTAGAGTTACATAAGGATCTTTAGTAATTTTTGTATTTACATAAATTAATTTAACACCTTGTGTCTTAGCATATTCTGGTGAAATTAAATGCTTGGCTTTATTTAGACGTTGGTCATCAATGTCTACAACAACAACGCGTTTTGGTTTATCTTTTAGTATTAAAGGGTATTCAATTGCTCCCAGTCCCATTGGGCCAGCACCACCTAAAATTAAAACATTACCATTTGCTTTGATACCCATCATGTGATTGTAATTAGTTTTATTAGTATGGTACATTGTATGGTAACCACCAACAATACAGCTCATTGGTTCTCCCAATGAAGCATCAAAATATCCACCACCATCATAATGGAACAAACATCCTAGTTCCATTACTTCGTTAGGAACAACAGCATAAGTTGCACTACCGCCATAAAAACGATAAGAATAACCAGGTGAAGCTAAACTACCTTTGTAATTTAAAGCAGGTTGTTGAGCAAATTTTTCGCCTGGTTTAAATTCATGTTGTCATTTTTTGCCAACCTTAACTATGTTACCAGCAAATTCGTGGCCAATAATAATGGGATTTTTATCAATGTCCTGCGGAGCTCTTTTATGTTTGTTACCTTGAATTAATAATTTATATGTGGACATACAAATACTGTCAGAGATAATTTTTATTAAGATTTCATCGTCTTTAATTTCTGGTAATTCAAATTCTTCTAATCTTAAATCATTAGCTCCATATAAGCGGACAGCTTTAGTTTTCATTTTCTACCTCAGTTAATAGTCTGTAAATTTTATTCATATCATTTGATTTTACTAAATTAATTACCTCTGTTTCAGTTGTTAACTTGTTACAAATGTTTTGCAAAACATTCATGTGATCTTCGTTATTTACAGCAATACCAATTACTAATTGTACTGGTGTGTCATGTCAATCAATTGGTTTTTTATAAGTTGCCACTGATAAACCGTTTTGTTTAATATATTTACGATCTTCGTTGACAGCATGTGGTATCGCTATTAAATTACCGATGGCTACGCTTACATCTTTGTCGCGTTTCACCATGCCATCAATGTATTCTTTAGAAATGCATTTCTGATCTAAAAGTAATTTGCCAACACGAGATATAGCTTGTTTGACTGTTTCTGATTGGCAGCCCAATTGAATGCATTTTTTAGACAGAATTTTATCATTTCTCTTCTTATTTATAGATTTGATATTTTGAGAATTAACATTAATTACATTATTTTTTTGCAGGTCAATAGCAATGGTTTCGTATTCTGGTGCATTCATAAAATCTTTAATTGATACAATTTTGGCATTAGGATTTCGTTGCACTACTTGATTTTTAAGGCTTTCGTGCACAACAATTAATTTAGCGTCTTGTGGCACTTCGCTTACTGACTTGTGAATAACATCAATGTCTTTAATGCCTTTGGAATGAAATATTTTTTTAAGTTTGGTTGCACCCATCGCGCTTGAACCCATTCCAGCATCACAAGCAAATACTACAGTTTTTACATTTGATAAATCATTACTAGCGCTATATGTTCCTTTGCTCTCAGCTTTCATAGCGGTTACTGTTGCTTGACTCTCTTGTAATGATTTAGTAGGTTTTTTAAATTTGAAGCAAATAGCAGAACCCAATAAACTAATAGCTGTAGCTCCTAAAATACCAGCAGTATTGGCAATATAAGTTGAACCAGGATAGTGGTTAATAAGTGTTCCAGGTAATTGTGCTTGTCCTGAAAGATTGCTTGGAGTCATAATGTATTCCATGATTATTGACCCAGGCGAAGCTGGTGCTTGTAAACCTCCACCAAGGAGTTGTTCTAAAGCAACTCCTGCTACTCCTGCCAGGATTAACGGAATTATTAAAATCGGCATTAAAATTACGAATGGAAAATAAACTTCGTGAATTCCGCCTAATAAATGAATCGGCAGAGCTCCAATGGCGTTGCGACGATTGTCACCTTTATTAAAAAGAATATATCCTAATAGTAAGCCTGTTCCCGGGCCTGGGTTAGATTCAATCATAAATAAAATGGATCGACCATAGTCACTTGCTTCGGCTGTTCCGAGTGGAGTGAAAACACCATGATTAATAGCATTGTTTAGAAATAATACTTTGGCAGGTTCAACAATGATAGACATCAATGGCAAACCGTGAAATTTTTCTAATCCGTTGACAGCTTTTCCCAGAACTCAAGTAAAACCGATTACAGGATAACCAATGGCAAAATAACCAATTGCCATCAAAATTGCTCCAACAATGCCGATAGATAGATTGGTAAAAAGCATTTCAAAACCAGTTGGAGTAATTTTTTTGACTTGTTTATCAGCGTATTTAATAGCGATGCCACCAAGCGGTCCAACAATCATGGCGCCTAAAAACATTAGCATATCAGCACCGTTTAATAAAGGTTGCACATATGATGGTGCAACGCTATGCTGTCCTGCCACAATTAAACTTGCAGCAAACATCGCACCAACGACACCACCTTTGATATCGGCTATTAATTTACCTCCCAAAAAAGCAATCAACAAAGGTAAAAGATAAGTAATAAGAATTGTTGTCAAAGCACCAAAAGCTGTTTTGACTCATCCTTCTGGTAGATAGCAACTAACAGTTGCTATCAAACCAAAACCAATGAAGGCGCCAATTATTGGCATAATCATTTTACTCAAAAAGTTGCCTAGGCGTTGAGCGTTGCCTTTTGCTTTTTGAAAAAATAATCTAGTCTGTCTCTCCACGAGAAAAGTTTAACACTTTAATCTAAAATGATTTCAAGAACTTATACGAGATAATTTTTGTAAATCTTTTGGATTAACTTTACCAATATAGTTAAATGTATTATCAATAAATATGAATTTATTGCGGAGTATAATTCAAAGTTCGCCAGCATAATGTTTATCACTATTATTAATTACAATGATGTCTCCGCGCTTAGCGTGGCTGATGTTTCTTTGAGGTTTAACATTTCGAAATAACAATCTAGTATCAGTACTTCGAATGAACCCATCTGTTAAATCTCCGCGTCGAAAATGATATTTATAATTTGCAATATTTTTTTCTTCCATTTGCAAGTTTTTTTCCAGTGTAACTTTCAAATTAATAACATTCTCAACGTATTTATTTTTAACAAACGGTTTTGCAAATTGACTCATTACTTTTAGTTCTAAATCACTAGCAGGGAAATTACCAATGAATATCTCGTTTAATTTTGTTTTATTTATTATTTCTTTTGCTTGTTCTTGAATTGGTAAACTACGATGTTTTTCTAATGTTGGTAATTTAATTTGTTTGTTTGTTATTGGTTGTTGACCAAAGTAAGCTGCTTGGCTAGTCACAAAAGTACCATTAGCGATTTTTAAAGATTGATATTTTTTATTGCATCTACTAAAGTAGTCTCACCCTAATCCGGTTTGATTCTTTGGGTAAAAGTTATGTAATACGCTTATTCGCGAGATATTAGCTTTTAAAGATATAACATCATCAATAAATTTTGTATCATTTGAAGCATTTATTTGAATATCAACACCTTGATAAGTAGCATCAGCCACAACGGATGGTAAAAGTGGTGTATCTAATCTTAAACAATCAATTTGAAATAATTTGAGTTTACTAAAATGATTATCATCTTTTAACATTCGAATAACACTAGGGCCAATGTCGGCAATAATATAAAAACCCAGTTGTTTGGCAAGTTTAAATAATCTCAGATATTTTGGTAAGTTGATATTCACTGATGGTTGGTCCAAATAAAACAACGAAGTGAATATTTTAGTAAAACCATATTTTTTTGCAGTAATCAAATATTTTTTAATTTCGTTAAATTCAATATGTTGGGGATAAACCGATACACCCAAGACAACTTTTCTCATAATTATTCTGTGTTTAACTTTCCGCAATAAGTCATATACTCTACGATATTGATTATTACAAAGAATTGTTAATTTATTAATTAAATAAGTGAGGAATAAAAATGAAGAAAATTTTATTATTATGTTCGGCTGGTATGAGCACATCACTATTAGTGAGAAAGATGTTAGAAGATGCTAGAAAAAACAATTTTGATTTTCACATTGAAGCCAAATCAATGGGTGAAGGCAAAACTGAATTAAACAATTGAGATGTAATATTATTAGGACCGCAAGTGTCCTATGCGCTTAGTGAAATTAAAGGTTTAACAGCAAAACCAGTATCTGTTATTCCAAGCAACATTTATGGTTTAGGCAAAGGTGATGAAGCCAACTTATTAGTTAAAAAAATGATAGGCGAATAAAATAATGCCAGGTAATGTTGCTCAGGAAGAATTCAAAGATAAAAAAACTTCCATCAAAGATTGATTTACTAAAAAATTCATTCCCAAAGTTGCTAAGATCGGCAATCAAAGACACATAGCAGCAATTAGAGATTCGTTTGGGACAATGATCCCTATCATTATTGCTGGCAGTATTGGTATTTTAATTGGTACCATCGGTTTCGGCGGCTGAGGTAGTGGTTATGTTTCTATTTTAGGTTTATTATGTAAAGCTAGCAATTCTCACACTGCATGAAGTGACATTTCTACAATGTTAGCAAGTACTAATAACAATTGAGGAAAAATATCCACTATTTTTTCATCCATCTTTAATGTGATGAATACCGCAACAATTGGAATGATGTCGATTTATTTTATTTTTTTATTTGGTTATTATTTGGCATTAGGCAAAAAAAATAAACAACCGATTATTGGTGGTTTTGTTGCACTAGCTTCATTTGTGATTGCCTGTATGGGGCAAATTACTTTTTTTATGGGAGCACAAGGATTAATTGCGGCAATTGTATTTGGCATTATCTCAAGTGAATTGTACGTTAGGTTTTGTAATGTTGAAAAATTTAATTTGAAACTTCCTGATTCTGTTCCGCCAGCTGTCGGAAAGTCTTTTCAAGTTTTCCTACCAGCTTTTTTCGCTTTAGCCTGCGTTGCTGTTTTAAATTTAGTGGTGCTAATGCCAGCTATTCTTATTCCGTCATCTCATCTATATGTTACTGGGATGTCATATGATACAGTTAGCAATGGTTTATTGTTTGATCAAACAATGTGAGATAAAGCTTTCCCAGACGGAAATTTATGAAGCCAACAAAATGCAAATTTGCTAAATGAATTATTTACTAGATTTAGTGATACTGCATCTTACACAGACGGCCATAGTTTTAAAGAATGATTGGATACACTAAGTCCTTCACAAAATGCTTTTGTTGCTACAGCACTTGCCAACTATGATGGTAAAATTGATCTTAGTACTTTAACGTCAATTTTAGATCACGCTAAAATTAATGCCGTTTGAAATAGTAGTCTTAACAACTGAATATTATCAATTAATTGAAACGATATTAAAATTGGTAGCACATCCTTTGGTTTAGGGGAAGCAATTTATCAATTTTTCACAATGTGATTTATTAGTTTTGCGACTAGTAACGGGGGTTTGGCGCTAGCTGTATTATTTGCATTCTTTGTATCGTTTTTCTGATTCTTCGGTATTCACGGTTCCAACATTATGGGTGGAATCTTTGAGCCTATTTGGACCATGATCGTGGTTTTGAATTCCACTCTAGTTACAAGTATGGGCAGTTATGATGCAGCCGTTGCGACTGGTAGCATGGGTGTGTTTGGCAAACCTTTCTTTGATTCATTTATGTATGTTGGTGGTAGCGGCGCTACTTTAGGACTTTTAATTGCTACTTTCATATTTTCAAAGCGAAGAGATTTAAAGGAAATAGCAAAATATGCTACCCCCCCCGGAATATTTCAAATCAACGAACCAACAATATTCGGTTATCCAATTATTTTAAATCCAGTTTATTTTGCACCATTTATATTAGCACCAATCGCCAATTTAATGACTGCTTACATTTTTTCACCAGCCGTATTAAATTGAATGCATTATCCTTACATTATTATTCCATGAACGACGCCTTGGTTTTTAGGCGGTATTTTGTCTACTCTAAGCCCCGGTGCATTGATACCCACGATTTTGGTTATTTTTATAGACATTTTCATATATCTACCTTTTGTATTAATTGACAACAGGAAGTTTTTCAAGCGAATTAAAAATGAAAACGTGGAAATGTATCATGAAGAACTTAAGTATTCGTTTAATAAATATTACCATTTTGTTGCTAATACTAAGAAGAAATACCAAGCTAAATTAAATGCAGCAGATCACGCTGTTACTGTCGCCGAAAATCGTAATGACTTCATCAAATCATTAACATTCAAAGAAGCAAGAAAAACTCGGATGATTAACAAGAATTTAACTAAGGCTAATGAAAGAAAAACCCAATTGATTAAGAAGGCAGAAGAGTTTAAAAGTAAACGCGATAAAACGGAAATGAATTTGAAAAATAAATTATTAAAAGCAAATTTACAATTATCGGAAAAATTGAAAAAACAAAATACTAAGATCCAAACAAGAATCAACCAAAAGCCAAGTTATATGAAGAAGGGCGAATTGAAATTGCAGTTTAATAACGACATTATCGCAAGTCTAGCATAAAATATGTTTAAACTGAAAATTGCTTTTGTTGGTGCAGGAAGAATTGTCGAATGGTGTTTGAACGATGCTAAATTATGTAAATACAAAAATCAAATTGAGTTAATCGGAATTTTTAATCATCATTTAGACAGAGCAATTGAAAAACAAAAAAAATATAAGATTAAAAAAACTTATGCAAATTTTAATGAATTATTAAGTGATAAACAATCTTACAATCTTGCCTACGTTGGTACTAATGACCAAACGCATTTTGCATATGTAAAGCAACTTTTAGGCCACAAAATTAATGTTTTTTGTGAAAAACCACTTGCATTAAATTATAAAGATGCTAAGTTACTGTATGGCTTAGCTAAGAAAAATAAAGTTTTATTATTTGAAGGGATTAAAACTGGCTTTTCTCCGGCCTATAAAAAAGTAAAAAAATATATTAGCGATGGTTTGCTAGGAGAATTGTGCTATGTTTGTTCATCACATGCTAAGGTTTCAACATCAAAAAGAATGGTACCAAATCCTTCTCCAAATGATAATGTTAGTGGATTTCACAAAGCTGGAGCAATGTATGAATTATTCACAACATTAGATATATGCGGAGCACCTAAAACAATCACATACATGAATGAAAGTTATCCGCATAATAAAGCATTGATGACCAGCATTCTAACAATGCGTCACAAAAATAAATGCGTCTCCACATCCTTTGGTAGTGAAAAATTTTCAGATAATTTGCAAACTAAAATTTGTGGCACTAAAGGTGTAATATTGCTGGGTGGTAATATAGCAAAGTATCATAAGGACTACAAAAAAGATACAGCTCATTTTGCCTATACATATGAAATTTATGACACACAACAGAATTTAATTAAGAAAGAAGACTGCTATATTAAAACTAATGGTGAAGGATTAATTAAAGAAATAGAACATGTATACGAATTATTAAAACATAATAAAATACAAAGTGATGTTGTGCCACCAGCAATGTCTTTAACAATTATTAAAATAATTGAATTAACAAATAATACGAATGATAGTAAGGTAATTCAATATGAGTAATTCCGTAGATTTAATTAGTACACAATTTGAAATAGATAAAGTTAAAAGTAAATTTGATACACTCAATCAAGAAATAGACAAACAGATATACACTTCTGTTATGGAAGAGAGATTAAGAGTAAATAAGATTTCCATAAGCAAAAAAATTAAAGAACCTGTAGAGAATGCCTGAAATGCCTTTATTTCAATGATGTTACAAGAATTGCAAACAGATTTAACTATGGCTGATTTAAAGATAGATTCATATTTTCACACAAAAACAAATAAGCAAATTTTTCATATTATCGATTTTGAACAATACAAAAAGATATCTATTTTATGATTTTCGAATAGCCAACGTCTAATTAGAACAATTATTTTCAAGTCACTGCAAAATAATACCGTTACCAAAGTTCGCTATATTGATTTAATCAAAGGGAAAGAAAGTGTTGCTAATTATTTAGAACGAAAAGCTCTAAAAACTTATGTTAAAAAACAAACTGTAGCATTCAAAATATCAATATTAAAACTTAAATTAAGCTTAAGTAATTTAACTCCAAGAAAGAAATATTTAATTAATAAGAAAATTAAAAAATTGACTAAGTAATTAATGATTAATTTTTTTGTATAGTTCAATTAATTCTTGAACAACTAATAATAAAGTTTGTGTTGTTAACATTTGATCTTCGGCATGAATCAATAAAAGAGGAATTTGTAGTTTATCACCTTGTGTTTCTTTAACCACTACTTCCATGTGTGCTTTTTCTGCCAAAATTAAATCTTTTTCAGCGTCTTGTAAGAGTTTTGTCGCTTGTTCATACTTGAGTGCTTTAGCATTTTGTAATGCTTCCATAATTTTGCCCTTAGCATCACCACTATGTGCAATCACTTGTAATGATACTTGCTCAAAATTTATTTCCATTGTTTTGCCTTTATAATCATAGTATGTTATATAAAATATTTTTTATATTATCAGGAGTTTTTTTAGCTTTGCCATTCATCGCTTGAGTTGTTGTTCGTTTTATTGATAAAAAGGCGCCAATTTTAAAACCTCATTTCAAAACCATATGTATTATTTGTGGTTGTAGTTGCATTGGAATAGCTATTACATTCGCTGCATTAGCTGTCGTTTATTTTAAGTAAGTTGTCATTTTAATTATTTATTAACTAAAACTTGATTAGTATTTATTGGTTTTACATCAATGACTTTTACTTCATCAATTTTATGATTACCGTGGTCTTTTGCTAGCGATCAATATACCATAGTTAACATTGTGAATACTAATGCCTGAATGATACCTACAAATAAATCAAAATATCCATGAATTGGCGGTGATACCAATCCAGTTAATAAGCTTAAAACTCCAATGACAGGAATAAAGCTTGTTAAATAGCCAATCATAAAATATCACAGTGTAACGATAACACCACCAGCAAAAATATTACCCCACAAACGGAATGAAAGTGAAATTAGAGGCGTTACCACTTCAATTAAATTTAATGGATTAACAACAATCGGATAGTGTTTTCCAGTTTTCTTACTTGTGTAATTAATGCAGAATCTAGTCAAGTATGATAATTTTTGATAGCGGAATCCTATCACAAATGTGCCGATAAACATTACTAATGCCAAACTTAAAGTAACTGTTAATGATCCAGTTGGATAAGCAAAACCAGTAATGCCAATGATGTTAGAAAAGAGTAAATAAGTAAATAAAAAAATAAAGTAAGGTGTAATCTTTTCAAATCTTTTTCCCATAATATCAACAACTAAATTACGAATGAATTCGATATAAATTTGAATTATTAATACATATCCCGATGGCGACGCATTAACAGGAATTTTTTTTAATTTCAAATAATAAACAAGAGTCATAGTAAAAATTAAAGCAGTAACAACAAGAATACTTATTATTTCAGGGCGAGCAGCTAGAGGATTGTAATTTTCCATTATTTTTGTTTTTTCTCCTTTCTATTATCTCTAACAAAATATCATTGCACAATTAAAGTGGTGGTTGGGTAAATTAATATACCAATAACTAAGGCAAATGGATTAAAAATTATAGTATTAGTGCCGATGTTGACTAATAGTCCCGCAATCAATGGTATAACAAGAACAAGGTATTTTATTACAAATAGGAGCATCGAAACTAAAATAATTTGTTTTTTAGTCCCACCACTTTTAGCAAAATTAATTACACCATTAGTCACTTTCATAGAAATGAATACCACGAAACTAGGAAATACTAAGGTTATGATAAAAGCAAAAGTGACATCAAAACGATGCGCTGCTAAACCAACAATTATGCCGATAACTAATGCTAATAAAGAAAGCGTTCCAGTTCATAGACCAGAAAGAATGTAAAAACGATTAGGATTACTATTTGGTTCCAAAGATACGGTCTCCTGCATCGCCTAGACCAGGAACAATGTAACCTTTACTATTTAACTTGCTGTCAATAGCGGCAACATAAATATCAACGTCTTTATGTGCTTTTTGTACAGTATCAATACCTTTTTTTACGGAAACAATACATGCTAGTTTAATTGTTTTAGGTTTAAATTCTTTTAGCATTCTTATGGCTTCAACTGCTGAATTACCTGTGGCTAACATTGGGTCTAAAACAATAATATTAGAACCAGTAATACTTTCAGGCATTTTGCAATAGTAATGTACTGGTTTTAATGTATCTTCATTACGATATAGTCCAACAAAACCGATTGGAGCTTGAGGAATAATAGATTTGAATCCATCTACCATGCCAAGCCCTGCTCTTAAAATTGGTACTAAAACAATGTTTTCCTTCATTTTATAGCCTTGTGTTGGTCCTATTGGAGTACTAATAGGAAATGAAACAACATGGTAATTTTTGGTTACTTCATATGCCATTAATTCACTTAGTTCCACAAGGTTAGAACGAAAAGCTTTGGAATCGGTATTTTTGTTACGCATTCGTGATAACTTTACTTTGATGATAGGATGATCAATAATGTGTAACATAATTGATAACAATTATAGTTATTAAAAATAATTTACAAAAAATTCAGCTCTTGATAAAGCAAGGTATGCTTATTTAGAGCAAACTACTAACGAGAAAAAATTAATTGAAATATGAATATCCGTATCCGTTAACAGGAAATCAATAATCTAAAACGTCTATTGTGTCTGCGTATTGAGGTGGTCCATATCAAGGCGCATTCTGTCAGTAGGTTAAGTTTTGCGAACCATAGACATTTATTTGTTGACTAACAACACAATTATGAAAAGCGGTTGCATCAATGCCGTTTCCCACATTGTAATTTGGATTTGGGGTGTCGCTTGAACCATTGGCTTGGGTGTATGAGGTAAGATCAGTGATAAATAATGTTTCCAAACTTGTCAAAACAGCAAAAGCAAATAGACCAGCACCTGCAACTCAATGAACATTTACATCGCTAGAACTTACTGCAGTGAAATCGGTATAACTTATATTTAGTCTTTTTAGATTTGTTCATATTGAATCTCCAAAAGTGTTATAAGCTGTATCAATTTCACACGATGTAGGGTTGGTAGTACAAGGGTGCAAGGCACCGAAAACCGCTCCAGCAGTACTAAATGTTTCAACGTTACTAAAATCAGCTGCAAAAAAAGAATTACTAGCTGTTACAATCCTTGTTTGCGAATTATCACCAATAATCATGCCAGTAACCGCAAATATCGTTTGTCCCAGACTGAAAAAACGGATGTTTGAAAAATTACTATGTGTGAAAGTGCTCTCAGCAGTTTTGACATTACCTCTGCTCATTCCGCTAGAAGCAAATGAAACACCAGATAAATTTAATTCTTCAAGACTAGAAAAATCGCAGGCATAAAATGTTAAAGTAGCTGTGGATACAAGAATATTGCCCATCGCTGGACTGTTTTCGGCAAAATGACCAGCAAATGAAGCATGTTTGAAATCCAGATCTTTCAATTGAGAAAAATTTACACCTACAAAAGAAAGCGGTGATGTTGCTACAGAAGCAACTTGACCGCTAAACAAACTATCGGGAATTTCATCCTCTCCGAAATTAACGTTAGTCCAATCTATAGAAGTTACATTATTAAAATTAGCAGCATTAGTTATTGATTCATCAGGATTAAGTAAGCCACCAAAAGCAGTTGTTGCGGTAGCGATACATGGACCCGGGGAATTGATTAAACTCAATATTCATTGATCGGTAATTAATGCTCATTTTCAAGTTGTATTATGAAAACTTAATTTTCCAATCTTTTTATAAAATGTATTTAAGTTAGTATATTTGGGATTTTCCGGACTAAACGCATATACTTCGCTGGATAAAAATTTATTTGCAAAAGAAAGCATGTTAACTTCAGATACATTAAATTTTGCCAAATATGCATTTAAAGTTTCATCATTAATTCAACTAGCCACGAAGGCATCAGCATAGCCAGTGATTGTATCATTTGTTGTAGTTGTGGTATCAAAAGTAAAGAAATCAGCGGTTTGTGGAAGCGCTAAATTGTAATCAGTTACTACATCAATATTCTGCACATCAGTGGTAATGTCATATGCTGGTATGCCTATCTGTATTGGATATGATCCAGGCTGTGTGTCATTTTTTAAAGAAAATTCAAACTTAGTTGAAGCGTTACTTGCTCAAGTTTCATTTCATGCAATATCAAAATTTGATGCCTTATCACCAAAAGCAAAAGCAGAGAAATTGGTTGGTAACTCGTCTGTTGTAAAACCTTCGGTAGTTAAGGTGGCGGTAACGGGAATGGTTTTAGTTTCAATATTTAAGGTGTTAAAATCTAAATTGAATTGAATTTTCTTTTCAACATCTTTATGTACTGGTAAAGCAACAACAACATAGTGATTTTCATCCAACACAATTTTAACATCGTGGCTACCAACAGTAGCTGTGCCTGGTTTGAATGTAAAAGTAGCTACTGCTTGATTTTCTTGTTTCTCAGATGTTAATCCAGAATCTAATAGGTCGCATGTTAATGCTCGTAGATCCTCAGTCCTAGTATAACTATCGATCATACGTATTCGAACTTCGGCGGTAGTATCTGGTTTGCCGTATGTCATTTCATTACTATAAATCTCTACTGAAATTTGCTTGGTGTCTCTTACTCAAATATTCACATCAGTTGTTACTGGTGTTCCTAAAGCATCAATAGCAGATACAGTATAAACATGATCGCCGGCATTTGCTCCATCTCACTGAATGGTATTAGTTGCTATATCGCCGACTTGGCTTCATTCGCCTTCTATAAGACCTGAGAGGTCATTGAGCTGTAAATTACTTCATGTAGTTATGTTGAATTTAGTAACTTTTATTGTTGCTGTAGAGGAAGATTCACCTCGTTGTAAATTATTATCAATAACTATCGCCGAAATAGCTTCTTGGGTTTGAGTAAAAACATCCAAGCTTATGGTAATTTCTTCTCATTGTGCTTCTTCGGAGGGAGTGATTTTAATAGTATGTACACCAGATGCTAAAGTTGAATCATTTTCAGGTGTGGCAGTGATAATGTTTGTTGTATCATTTCAACTTAAAGACAATTTTTGATTTTCATTAAGATCCGCCGTGGTATCTTCATAAACGATATTTGTTAAATCGGCATCATTTTCAGCATCTAATTCGATTGTAGCATAAGAGTTAGCATTACCTTGTTGCAAATCATTATGAGTTACTGATGCTATTACTTTTTGTCAACTATCAATATGAATGGATAGCTCTACAGAATCACTATCAATGCCATTAAGATAAATTGTTTTAGAACCAGAGGTTGTATCCCCCCCCAGTGTAATAATTCATTCATTGGAAATTGGAGACCTTGCCCATACCAAACCAGTATCTTTGGTATCAATTGTTAATAGTTCTCAAGCAAATCCTTTAGTATTGGCAGCAATAATAGCCTGTGAACTAGCAACTCCGACTTGCAAATTGTTGCTTACAACCTTAACGTTAGTAATGGAGTTTTGTGACTTAATATTAAAGTCAACTAACTTACTCTTGCCCTTCGTAATGACTTCAATTTGATAATCTAATGAAGAAGATAAATCTTGCTGTCTTCAATAAGGATCAGTAGCATCGGTTAACTTAACAGTTCTTTTAGCTTTTAAATTACTAGTACTTCAGTCATTGACTCAAGTAAATAAATTATCAACGTTTTGACCATCCTTTAAAAAATGTGTTTCTGGTATAACGAATGATTCTGTAAATGTTTCTGCAACGGTAACGTCCATTGTGCCAGTTGAATCATTTACTTTTAAAGCCTCGTTTAAAGTATGTGGTTCAAATTGAATTGGTGAATCTGCTGAATTAGTAGCAAGAGTACTAATACCGACAACCGCTCCAGTAGCCGCTCCTGTTGTCGCTACAGTAGCTGATGCGATAATTAATTTTGCTTTTAGAGCCATTTATTTCTCCCTTATCAAATGAATAAATATCATGAAATTATCTACGAAAAGAGAAACAAATGGACACATTTTTTAAAAATAATTTAGCAAATTTATTTTTTTGCCTGTATTAAGTATGTATAGAGAAAAGAGAGGTAACAATGTTATCATACATGGTAGGAAAAGTCATTTCCGTAAATAAAAAGACAATTACATTTGAAAATAATTATGTAGGTTATGTAATTAATATTTCAAAGCCAAATGCTTTTGAAGTCAATAAAGTTAGGAAACTTTATTTATATAAGCATATGGCGACTAATAATAAAAATAACCTAACGGAAGAACTATATGGTTTTGAACAATATGAATATAAGGAGTTATTTTTATTGTTAATAGCTATTAGTGGGATAGGACCGAAAACATCATTAAGTATTTGCAATAATGATATTAGCGTTTTAAAACAATTAATTAGGCAAAGAGATGTGCAAGGTTTAAGTGTTTTAAACGGCATTACGCCTAAATATGCTAGATTGATAGTAGACAACTTATGCGATGTGTTCACTACAGGCGATAACGATCAAAGCAACGTTGAAGTTGGTAAATTAGTTCAAGCGCTCAAATCGTTAGGTTATGCCAATCAAGATGTGGAATCTGCTCTAAAACATATTGATTTATCAAAACCAAATGTCGACCTTAGTGATTTAATTTCACAATCAATAAAATTTATTGCACAAGAACAAGATGATGTCGGTATCGTTAAGGCCAACTAATTTAAGTGATTTTAAGGGCAAGAGCGAACTAAAAGATAATCTTAACATTTATTTAAAATCATGTTTAGCTCAAAAGAAAGCTTTAGATCATTGTTTGCTATATGGTTTACCAGGAACGGGTAAAACATCACTTGCTCACATTATCGCTAATGAATTACACCGTCACATTCGTGTCGTGCAAGGGAGCAGCGTTCAGAAAAACATTGATGTAATTAATTTAGCAATGACCCTAAATGAATTTGATATTTTATTTATCGACGAAATTCATGCTATTAATGCTAATTGTGTTGAATTGCTATATAGCATTATGGAGGATTTTGTAATTGACATTGCTTTAGGGAAAGACTTTAACTCCAAAATCACTCGGATCCATGTTCCTCAATTCACATTAATTGGTGCCACAACATTGTTAGGAAAAATTCCACAACCATTAGAGGAAAGATTTGGAATTGTATTCAATATCAAAACTTACGAATTAAATGATCTTGTAGAAATCATAAAAACATCGCAAACCAAACTCGGATTGCAATTATCAGATAAAGAATTAAAACTATTAGCAGAAAATTGTAAAGGAATACCAAGAAATGCTAATCGTCTTATTAAAAGAGTAAAAGATTTTAGAATTTCAAGCGATAAAATATCTGTTAAATATATTTTGAAAAAATTACAGATCATTGATGATGGTTTAGATGTAGAGGATTTAAATTATTTGCAATCTATTAAAGATGCCAAACGGTCATTAGGATTAAAAACTATTAGCCAAATGATTAATGTAGATAGTTATACAGTAGAAACTAAAATTGAGCCATTTTTATTACAAAAACAATATGTTCATAAAACCATTGGTGGTCGTGAAATCACTACTAAAGGTATGAAATTTCTAAATAAATACGTTAATGCAAACAAACAAGAAGGTGTTTAAATATGAAAACTAAAGAAATTAAAATAATTACATATGTAAATGACCGCAAGAGAGAAGGCGATGTTTTAAAATGTATAATAATACCTGTGAAAACACCTCCAGCAAAGTATGCAACTGTAGAACAATTAAAAGAATTGGATAATAGATTAACTTCACAAATTAATGATGTTAAACAAGATGTCAAGGTCTTAAAAGAAGACGTTATTGTTTTAAAACAAGATGTTAAAGTTCTTAAACAAGATGTCAAAACTCTAAAAGAGTCTGTGGTAACCTTAGAACAAAAGGTTGAAGTATTAACGGAAAATGTTGACAAGCTAAATCAAATAACATTAAAGATATGGCAAACATTAGAAGTTATTAATAATAAAATGGATGCAAGCAATAAATAAATTTACTTAAATTTTTGATTTGCCAAAGAGATAATATTTTTTGAGAACTTTTTATTAATTGAAATCATAATTTCATTTTCAGTATTTTGGGATGGATAATCTTTACTTTCTTGATAATCATCAAATAATTCGCTATTAATTTGTAATGAGTTATTTTCTATTAAATTTGATACAGTTACACCAACTAATCTAATCGTGGTTTGAATAAAATGCTGTTGAAATAAACCTAAGGCAGTCAGAATTATTTTTTCTTTATCATCCGTGTAATCACCCAAAGTAAGAGCTTTTGTATGTTGTTTAAAATCAAAAGTTTTAATCACGATTGAAATGGTTCTAGCTTTTTGTTGATAATACTTTAAACGATGCGTTATACCTTCTGCTAGTTCCACTATCTTATCTTTTATTTCGATAAAATCAGCTGTATCATTTAAAAAGGTTTCACTACTGCCAATTGATTTTGGCATATTTTGAGAATAATCCAATTCATCATTGGCATTCCCGTTTGCATATTGATAAAGTATTAATCAATTTTTGTCTAATAATTTTTCTAAGATATAGTTATTATTTTTATTGGCAATATCACCAATTGTATTAATTACATGTTCTCTTAAAAGTCTCGCTGAAGCTTTTCCAATTCAATGCATTCGCTCAATTGGTTGTAATCAAAGTTTTGTCGGTAGTTCATCTTGTCACATTGTGGTAATCCCTAGAGGTTTTTTATACTTGCTACCCATTTTGGCTAAAAATTTATTATTAGCAATTCCAATAGAACATGTTAATCCAATTTTACTTTTAATGGTATTTTGGATTGCCTTAGCAACATCAATTGCTGAATGTTTCTTATTAACAAGATTGGTAATATCTACATAACACTCGTCAATGGATGCTATCTCGATGTTGTTTGTAAATTTTTCACAAATTAATTTTGTAAAGCGCTCGCTAAGTTCTTCATAAAGATGAAAGTGAGGATATGCAATGATTAAATTACGACATATGTTTTTGGCCATAAATACAGGCATCGCTGCCTTAACTCCACAGCTTCTAGCGATGTAATTGGCGCTAGCAATGACGGAACGTTTGGTATGCCCCGATACGGCAATAGGCTTATTTCGATATAAAGGATTATGTAATTCCTCCACAGAAGCATAAAAAGCATCCATATCAATGTGTAAGATATATCTCATTTATTGCTTCTCCAAATAAATGAGATATTCCAAGTTGCCAGCTTTATTACCTAAGATAGGCGAGGAAATAAGACCAATAATTTTAAAATTATGATTGACAGCATAATTTTCAATTTTATTTATTGCTTTATTTAATAGCTTTTGTGATTTTACTTTACCATTACTAATCTCGTTTGGTTGCAACTCAAATTCTGGTTTAATGAGAAAAATACATTTGTACCGATAGAAAAATAAAACTACTAATTTGTCAATCAATTTTGTGAGTGAAATAAAAGAAATATCAGCAACTACAATATCAATTTTTTCAGAAATTAATTTATTAGTTAAATCTTTCAAATGCATATTTTCAATGGATTTAATTTTTCTATGATTTCTTAACGAATGATGTAATTGATTAGTTCCAACATCAACGGCATAAACTAATTTTGCTCCATTCCTAATGGCGGCATCAGTAAAACCACCAGTGGAAGCACCAATATCAAGAACAATTTTATTTTTAAAATCTATCTTTCAATGGTTAATTGCTTCTAGCAATTTATATGCTCCTCTAGAAACATATTCTTCTTGTTTGGTTTTGCTTATTACATCATTATCATTGACCAAAAAATTTGCTTTGTCAATTGTTTTACCATTAACCAAGACGAAATTATTTTTAATGGCATTTTGTGCCTTATTTCTTGTCTCATAGAACTTATGTTCTACAAGAAATATATCTAATCGCATACTTTCGTATTATATAATTCTGAGTATTATTTCTTGAAGGAGTAAATATATGGCAGACAATATGAATGTCAATGATTACAGAGATATTAACCAAGGAACGACTGTTTCGCAACAAAAAACTTTTAATCACACACAAATTTCTTTGTTAACTCGTTCCATGCTATACGCTGGAATTGGTTTTGTGCTTATTGCTTTAATAGGCTTTGGCATCGGTTACGGTTTATATAACCATGTAAGTTACAACACTCTTAATCAGTCAATAACTTTGTTATGAGTATTTAGCATCATTTTAATTCTTGTTTCTATGGTGTTGTCTATGGTAATGAATACCAAGCTATATACTAGGCAAGGTAATGTATCGAACGGTTTGATTTGAACTACTTGAATTATTTATATTGTGGCAGAAGGATTAGGCTTTGGTTTGTTATTCTTAGCCTTTATTATTAATTTTGCTACAGAAAATAGTTCTACTAAAGGTATTTTCTATTTAATATTTGTGTTTGCTGCTGGAGGGTTAGCATTTATTATCGCTTCCTTTATCGGTAAAGCTATTTCTGATAAAGCAGCTATTAGCTTGGCTAAGTTTACTGCCATTCTTTCAATTGGCTTTATGATTGTAATGTTTGTATTTTTAATTACCGCTTTAGTTGTGGCAATTGTTTCATCACAATTCAATAACGATGTCTTATTTTTAATAATCATTGGTTTATCCACTGTGTTATTTTTGCTTTACTTAGTATTAGATATGAAATCAATTGCTAAAACTCAACAGTTTCTAAATGTGGACAACGCTGCATTAACTTCCAAATTAGGAATGATTTTTGGATTTAGATTGCTAGTAGATTTAGTTGGATTGGTTTGAAACATTGCTATCTTAGTACTGCGTTTCGCTAGATAATAATCGTAACTATTACCAACATTTACCAAACATATTAAAATAGTTTCTTTGGTTCGCACTCGCTTAACTTTGAATATTTTTCAATGTAGTTAAGTGAGCATTGGTGGATAGTTGTATTTATCAAATTTATATATTGACAAGCAGTTGCGGTTGTGTATTAACTTTCAGCGGTTCAAGTATTATTAAAACCTTTATTGTTTATTAAATATTGTAGTGCATCCTGAGCAGTCAAACTACCATTAATTGTACTGAGGATTCCATTATCTTTTCAAGAGTTAAATACATTTGTATAATAAAAACAGGATAAATCTTGGTCGGAGTCAAATCCAGATAGAACAAATGTAGTGATTGATTCTAAATTTTTAAATACATTACCCCTAAAAGAATTTGAAGTATTATTATTATGAATAATTAAGCTTTTGAGATTACTGCAATCTCCAAAAGCATTGGATCCAAAATAAAGGCAAGTACTTGGTGTTTCCAGAGTTGAAAGTTGTTTACAACTATTGAAAGCATAACCATCAATAAAAGTAATAGATGTGCCAAGTGAAATACCGGTAATTTGTTGACCATTAAATGCGGAAGAGGGAATTTTAGTAATAATGTTATTTAGAGTTAAAATTCCAGTAATGGTAGAGGCATCTGAATCAAAGCAACTATAATCAAAACCTGCAAGCTGAAAAATGTTGTACGATTCATCAACTATTCAATCGGGGAAAATTAAATCATGAAATTCTGTATGCAAGTTCCTATCACGCGTAATAGTTGCTTGAGTTGGAGACGATTGTTGTATTCTAAGAGAACCGCTCACATATCCAGGTCAGTTAGTACCGTCATAGTTATATCCCAAGGTAATATTAAAAGCATTGCTTATGGCTGTTGATCCGTATAATGTGGCAATAATTTTTACTCCTGTAAATTGACAAGGCGCAGTTGGATGACCTTCAAATTGTCCAGTTGCTGTATTAAATGTTACACCAGCTGGTAATGATTGTTCGTCAATACCATCAAGACTATAAGTACATTGCGAAGTGACGTCAACTCCTTCATTTGTAATTTTAATATCGTTAGTAGCTGTAAGATCGCGGTTAACTCAGCTATTGTAGTTAGATATCTCGCTACTAAACATAATTATCATTGCAGACATGGTAATACGGAAAGAATTACTTAAAATAGGAGTAGTAAAGCCGGATTTTGATGCTTTAATGTAAACATTATAAATATCACACCCTGTTGTCGGTGTACCACTAATTACACCAGTATCTTCGTCAAAAATTAAACCAGTAGGTAGTTCTAGTTGTTCACCATCTTTTGATAACAATTCATATTTAACACCTGAAACTATCGATCCAGCTAAGTCCTTAACAGTAAGCGAAGCTGATGGATCGATTGGTTTTCCAACGGTTCCAGTTACACGCTCATGAATTTTGTTTACAAAACTATCTAAGCCATTTGGAGTAATCGTAATTCGAAATTCTTCTGAAGTAACTGTTTGTGATGTGTCGCTATCTAAAGTAGCGGTAACTGTGACTTTTGGTATGTTAATCGATGCTGTCACATTACCATAAAATACACCAGTACTTGTATCAAATGATAAACCTTCTGGGTACGGTCCTTCTAAGCTATTTGAAAAAGTTAACCCAGATGTTACAACATCGCCATTAGTATCAATAATGACTGGTGGGGTTGCGCTGAATTCATGCCCGGTATATCCAACAACTTTTTGATAATTTTCTTGTGAAAAATGAATTGATGGTTGATTAATGTTGAAAGTGCCACTAGTCATTGAACGTTCATCATAAGTCGCAGTAATTGTCACACCAGAGATTTGAGCGTAAGTAGCATTTGTAGCAGTAAACGAACCATCTTCTGTATTAAAAGTTAATCCACTCGGTAGATTTTCACCATTTGGTAAATTTAATGTGAAATTGCATAAATCATTAATATCGTCATGTTCAACGTCTCAAATAACAGGTTTGTACTTATGACTAAAATTATCGCCTGATTCATAATTAATACAACCATTATCATCGCCATAATTACTGGCAAATCTGAATGTGTTTAATTTTACATCTAAATTAAACGATTCACTAAAAGTCGTTTGTCCGTTGTATGTTGCTTGTATTCTTAAGTTAGTCATACTACTAGATTCGCTCGGCGGTGTGCCGGAAACAACTCCTGTACTAGAATTAAAGTTTAAACCTGTAGGTAATGTTGCCGTTTCACCACTTGCATCAAGTAATGCATAAGTACATTGGCTTTGTACATCGGTATGGCGTACATCATAAACCGTGATTTGTTTGGTTGGCGTCATAGTTTTTGAGGTATAGCAGGTAATGTTTGGATACTCATCATTAAAACGAATGGTGTTGGCGCTAATTGTAAAATCAAAAGTTATCGAAGCTGGTTCTAATTTTTCATAGTAAGCAAATAACTCAATTTTATGAGTAGTAGTTACGGCGATAGAAGGTGTACCACTGATCACACCATCACTAAAAGTTAAACCAACATTATTTAAAAAACTACGATCCTGATCACGAATGGCTAACGAACATTTATCAGTTACATCTTTGCCTTGTTGATCATACACAACGGGTGCAATTGAATTGTATTGATACCCCGCCAAACATCTTTGGTTAATTTGTTGAATATTATCGTCAAATTGTTCGACAAATTTTGGTGCAAATGTAATTTTTGTAATACTTTCCACACCTGGATTACGACTACAAGAAGCAACCGTACTCACCGCCCCTATCCCCATCGCTCCCAACGCTGGGGCACCAAGCATTATTTTTTTAATTTTAGTATTCATTTTTTCTCCTTATGGGTTGATAGATAAATAAAAAACAAGACCAAGCTAACGCTACTGTCTTGTTTTAGGAGAAAGCAAAACTACACCGTAGGGTGTTGTTACTCTCTCTCTCTCTCTCTCTCTCTCTCTACCATTGTCTTAAGCATTATATATTAAAACAGTTAACCCCCCCCGTAAATAGTTACTAGTAATTTAAAAAATATTTAAAATAATTCCGAAAAAATTGCGAAATGGTTTTTTCGGAATTTATTGTATACATATTAAAGAAGGACAAAAATATTATGTATGCAAACCGAGGAATGTACGCAGAGGAAATGGTAAATCGCACAATAGATTACCTATCAAACAAGAATTGCTTAATTGAAAAACGAAATATTCCTATTAAAATAGTTAAAGATTTAAATAACAATATGATTGTTGGTAAATTATTATGTAAATCTACCGTTGACTATTGTGGTTTCGTTAATAATCGTCATATCGAGTTTGAAGTGAAACAAACTAATCAAACGAATTTCCATGTGGATCTGATTAAACCTCATCAATATGCGTATTTAATTAAAGCATCACAATGTAATTGCATGGCTTTTGTAATTGTTCATTTTTCTTTATGCGATGAGTTTTATTTGCTATCGATTCAATGGATTGACCAATATCTTGTAAAGTACAATAAGAAAACTATTAAATATGAAGACATTAAAAAAGAATGCCAATTAATTTCTATTATTTATCCTGGCATTCTTAATTTGATAGAAAAGATTTAACGGCGCGATTTACTTAGACGTTTTTCAGTGATTCATGAAGGAACAAATATTACTCCAATATAAATCAAGAACATGACGGCTGATAAGGACGTTGACAGTAATGCATTATTTTTTGCTTCAGTGGAAACATATTTACCAGTAGCTGCATAATGAGCTGATAAGCCAACATCAGCAAATACACTTACTAATAAATATAACATGCTTATTCCTAAGAGAATTAGCGCCACTCATGCTGCTGGTTTAAAAACATTAGTTTTAGTAACTTGTATTTTGTGAGTCTTACGGTTAATTAAACAACCTAAAATAGCAATACCAATAAACATGTAAATAAACAATACATCTCAGTTGGAAACAATATCTACAAATGAAAATATGCCTTGTGTTTCTTTATCAAACATTGGTGGTAACCCGCCAGTATCGGAAAAGAAAACACCAATTATTGTGCAAAGGACGAAGAAAACACAGGTAACAATCAAACCGTATAACACACCACCCATTGGTCGACCGTTGTATTTTTTACTTATGTCAAATTTACGACTAAAAGCGATTTCATGACCTTTGATTAAATCTTCATAAATTTTAACACTAGTAGTTATTGTCCCGTTAATGACACTTAAAATACCAACAGCTATTAAGATGTAAATTAAGGTGTACAACCAATCTGGTAGTCAGCCGTTTAAACCATCCACACCACCAGTGCCGGAAGAGATTAACATTGATACACTAATACCGACATAGATAACGGTGACAATAATTAAACCTAACGTCATTGTTAACGGTAACTTCTTAGGATTTTTCATATCACTAGTTAAATTAGCAGGGTAGGTAAAACCATTAAAAGCAAAGAAAATGGCTGGGATCGATGCGATGATGCCACAAATTGGTGTTAATTGACTAAATAAAGGTGTATTTCCAGGGTCACGGCTTGGAAATCATGTATTGGAATCAGGAATATGATTTCCTAATCCAACAAAAATAAACCCAATTAAAAAAGCAAATACAATCGGGAAAAATTTCACCGACATGATTATTCAGTTTTGAACATTGAAAAATTTTACTGATAAACCAGATGTAAAAAAGAATCAAAATAAAACAGCTAATGCAATTAACATAATAGCATATCATGGCAGTGCACTTTCTGGATTAATACCTTGAAATATAGCTTGTACAAAATAATAAGCAAGGGAAACTAATATGACCGGCGTATATATATATGCAACAAAATTTTTACAAGAATTGTAAAGATATTTTGTGTTGAATGTTTTGACCCATGCAGCAATGCCTAAATTTGATTGCGTTTTTTGGCCTGATACAATTTCGGCGAGACATAACGCCATTGCAATGACGCCCACAGCAGCAATTAATCAACAAATAATAGACAACACAATACTGCCCTGAGTATTTGTTAAAATGCTGCCATTTTTGAAAAAGATGCCGGCACCAATACATGCACCAATAACAACAATGATGCATGACATGAAACCTAATTGTTTCTTTTTAGGTAAATCAGTTACGCTTATTTTTTTAGTTGATTTGGTTGTTGATGTCATATTACTTCTTTAAATTAATAATTGCTTCAATTTCAATCAAGACACCTCTTGGTAATCTTGCAACTTCTACTGCACTTCGCACTGGTTTTCATTCGCTAAAATATTCAGCATAGACTTCATTCATGGCTGCAAAATCATCCATATTCTTCATGAACACTCCACAACGAATGACATCTTTCATACTAGCTCCAGCGTTTTCAGCGATCGCTTTAATATTTTCCAAAGATTGACGCGTTTGATCCTTAATATTTTCTCCTACTTTTTGCATGGTTACTGGATCAAATGGAATTTGACCAGATACGAAAAGTAAATCATTAGCAATTATGCCTTGAACATATGGCCCGATTGCTTTGGGTGCTTTTTCAGTATTAACAACTTTCATAAATGATTCTCCTAAAGTAAACTAATAGATATTATATAGAACATAGTGTTCTATATATACGGAAGAAAATAGCTTCTTAAATTTAGTCAATAATGACACGAAGAATTCGTTTTAATTAACTAATGATATAAAAAAATTAGAAATTATGACGGAGTAAAACCAGTATATGTCCAATCTGTAGGTCTATTATCAATCGGAATATGACCACTAGAATTATCATTCCAAGCTCAAGCAGTTATAGGATTTTTATTATTGAAGTAAATAATGTTTGTGGAACTAATCGGACAATCAAAAAACGCTAAACTACCGATCTCTGTAGGATTGTTTTCGTTGTACCAATATAATTTATTTAACTTTGCGCAATCACGAAAGGCGCTAGGGCCAATGGAAGTAGCACCTTTCGGAAGATGAATTTCTTTGAGATTTGTGCATCTATTAAAAGCCCCACCACCAATGGAGAAAGATGAATTAGTGTCGTTCCCACTTAAATTAATATTGATTAAACCAGTACAACCATCAAAAGCGTGATCACCAATTGAAGCAATGGTGATGTTTGATGTGTTGAAATTTTTAAGTTGCGTGCATTCGGTAAAAGCATTTCTACCGATGGAAATACTAGCAGTTGAACCGCCAGTTGGTAACGAAACATTTTCTAAACCTGAGCAACCACCAAAACTTTGACCGATGGTAAAAATATTTGATTCGGTAGTCGCTTTTGGTAGAATTAAGTTTTTAATTCTTGCACAATCAATAAAAGCACCATCTTGAACAGAAGTGGTATCGTTTTGAGATTTAAAATTTTCAAAAGTGATAGTGATATCTTTTGAACCGTTAGTTAGACTCTCACAATTTCAGAAAGCATCATCACCAATAGAAGAGAAATCAGAAAAATCAATCATTGTATAATTGGAATTTTCAAAATTTTTATCAAAATCATCAGTACGGCTATCACTTTCTATGACTTCTCCAGGTTTAGCTTTGAAATAATCCAATCAATCTGCTTTAGTTGGATCTAAAATATGCGAAGTGTCTGCTGGTAATAAATCTACTGAACTTTCAGCGGTATAGTTATTGTATGTGCCTTTAATAGTGATGGTAGTTTTAACAGATACTGGTGTATTGTATTTTAATAAATTATTTTCAATAATTACATCAGAACAACTTTCAATGACTTTATAAGTAACTCCTGAAGATATTAGAACTCCATCTTCACGAAATTCTAATACAGCCGCATTATCTATGCTACCAATCATTACACGATGTGAAATATGCAGAGTGTAATGATGGTGGATTGGTGGTTTGGGAGACTTGTTATGTCAAATTGCATAACCTAATCCAATTCCTACCGCTCCAGCTCCAAATGATAAAAAGATAATACTAGCAACAATTCTTCTTTTGCGTTGCTTTCATGCCTTGTATCCTTCAAGTATTTTTTTATTGTTCATATTTATAATTCCTAATATTTTGAGTTTTCTTTGAAATACGATAGAAAAAGCAAAGGATTATTAATAACCCTTTGCTTGTAATCTATAGAAACAATTAATTTAATACGTATTAAACATTGAAAATCTTTCTCTCATTTAGCAATTATAAGATATTTCTGTAAGACAGAGCGACTAATGACCCGACTAAATAATTTTGTTGTAATACTAGTGTTAATTTGTAAATAATTATAAAAATATCAACATCTCAAAAAGACGTTGATATTGACAATAAAAGATTATTTATTAGTTTGACGCTGGTACTATGAGTGTTACAGAAAGATCTAAACTAATTGATACGATTACAACGACTGATACGATAATTAGAGTGGTTAGAATTCATTTTAAATACTTAGATGCATTTATAAATTTTGATGAGTAATAAGATAACAAAGTACAAGTTAATATCGGAAGAAATATTGTGAACAAAAAGATAATCTTAAATGTAGTGTTATAAATTGAAGAATTAAATCCTTGATCTCAAAACTCTGGATGCATTGTACAAACTGCGAAAATACCAATTAAAGCCTTAGGTTGAGAAACTGAAAAAATAAACAAAAGTGGAGTGCTGATAAGAATGGAAACAAAGCATGTAATTAATACTCCAATAATTGAGATGGATTTTTTGTATTTATTTTTAAAACATATAAAGCCTATAAAAAATGATGCAGATATAACGCCAAATATGATGATGGAAGTGTAAATAAATTTATTAAAGTGTTTTACCCCATCAATAAGTGTGGCTTGTTCTGCCATCGCCCTAGCTGCTGCATCTCCTATTGTTCCATTCCCAGTTGCAATTCCAATCATAGAAAAAATTGTCAATATCCCAAAAGATATTGACAACATTAAAAAGGACCGATTTAAAAAAGATAGAAAATGAAACTTATTTTTTTCTCTATTTTCAAGAAGGGTTGTACCCCCCCCCTATATTTCCTTTTAGTTTTTTCATAATATTCCCTTCAGATGTTATTTTAAAATTAAGAAATAATTTCGATTACGTTACCAGCACCGACTGTTCGGCCGCCTTCACGCACGGAGAATTTAGAGCCCTTTTCAATCGCTACTGGAGCAATTAGTTCTACAGTTAATTCAGCATTGTCTCCAGGCATAACCATTTCTACACCTTCTTTTAGAGCGATTGAACCAGTTACATCAGTAGTTCTAAAATAGAATTGTGGTCTATATCCATTGATGAATGGAGTGTGACGTCCACCTTCTTCTTTTTTAAGAGCATAAATTTGACATTTGAACTTCTTGTATGGCTTAATAGAACCAGGTTTAGCTAATACTTGTCCACGTTGCACATCAGTTTTTTCAATACCTCTTAGCAAGATACCAGCATTATCACCAGCAATTGCTTCGTCTAATTGTTTACGGAACATTTCAATTCCAGTAATAACTGATTTCCTAGTCGGAGTAATACCTACGATTTCTACTTCTTCGTTTAAAACTGCTTTACCACGTTCTACACGACCAGTAACAACGGTACCACGACCAGTAATGGTGAAAATATCTTCAATCGGCAATAAGAATGGTTTGTCAACTTCACGAGTTGGCGTTGGAATGTAATCATCAACAGCATTCATTAATTCTTGGAGTTTAGCTTCTCATTCTGGTTTACCCTGTAAACCTAATAATGCTGAACCACGAATGACTGGTGTATTGTTACCATCAAATTGGTAAGAAGTTAATAAATCACGAATCTCCATTTCTACTAGTTCTTGAATTTCAGGATCATTAACTGTATCACATTTGTTAATAAAAACAACAATACGAGGAACACCCACTTGTCTTGCCAACAAGATGTGTTCACGAGTTTGAGGCATAGCACCATCACCAGCCGCAACAACTAAAATTGCTCCATCCATTTGGGCAGCACCGGTAATCATGTTTTTTACATAATCAGCATGTCCTGGACAATCAACGTGTGCGTAGTGTCTTTTTGCAGTTTCGTATTCAACGTGTGCAGTGTTAATAGTAATACCACGAGCTTTTTCTTCGGGAGCACTATCAATTGATGCATAGTCTCTCGCTTGAGCTAAACCTTTCTTTGCTAAGAAAGTACAGATAGCCGCAGTTAAAGTAGTTTTACCGTGGTCGATATGACCAATAGTTCCAATATTAACATGTGGTTTACTTCGGTCAAATTTTGCTTTTGCCATAATTTATATATTCCTTCCATCTCAAAAGTGAATAACATTATAGCAAGATAATTATTTTTATATTTGTTATTAATTTGATTTTTAGTAATAAGTAATTCAATTATTAAGTGAATATGAAAAGTAAATAGCACCTTAAGCTAGAAGGTGCTATTTTGAATGTTTATATAGAAGTTGTAAATCAATTATAAAAATTTAAGCAACTATTCATTTGTCTGCTGGTAATTTTTTTGCAATAGCATTGGAAAAGAAAGTGTTTTTTTGTTCAATTTTGATATCTCCAGTAATTTTTCCAGGAGTTAAAGTTGAATTATTATTACCACAGTTTCTAAAAGCACTCGTTCCTATGGATTTGATGTCGCCAGCTAAATTAATAGTCTTTAAGTGAGTACAGTTTCTAAATGCATTCTTAATAATGGAAATATTTGCAGCTAATTTAATATCTGTTAATGCTGCACAATTTTGAAAATCAGTTTTCATATCAGTGTTTAAGCCAATAGTGTCATATTTTTCAATTCAGTTTCCAATGGCTAAACAACCAACTATTTCAGTTGTGTCTTTCTTCACTACAGCAAACCCATGTATTTTATTAGTTTTAGGATCAGTGTCATTTTTTAATGTAAATACGTTTGTATCATAAGTTAGAGGAGAAGAAACAGGATCAGCATCCAAGTGTCCTATCACTAAATTAGGACACATGCTAAAAGCATATGTATCAATCGCTGTAACCTTAAATGTTTTAGTATCTGTTGTACCTCTAGTAAATCCTTTTAGTGATACACAATTGTTAAAAGCATATGATCCGATAGAAATTGTTGCATCATTTGCTGATGAATTTAGTTGGATTGAACTCAAACCACTACATCCATCAAAGGCACCTTCATCAATTTTTAATGTTGCTCCTGCTTGATCTTCAAAGATTACACTTAACAAGTTTTTATTGTTTCAAAATGCATCAGCACCGATTGAAGTAACTTTTCCAGCAAATTTAATAATTGGTGTAATTTCTTCTTTAGATAGTGTAGTACAGTTACTAAAAGCACCATCTCCAATTGAAGTAATAGCACTTCCAACTGTAAAGCCATCAAATCCTACAAGATTGTTAGATAGGGCTTTTGCATTTTTAACACCAACGATTTGATCGTTCGCTGTATTCAATTTAAAACAGTCTTTAATTTTGTCTCATTCTTGCAAATTGATTTTGTCGGAATGAATTTGTAATTTGACCGACAATGTTGCTACGACTTTATCAGAGACTGATGCTTGAATTACGATTGGGTAACCAGGCTTAATGTTTGCTTCTAGCTTATTGTCCCAAGTAAGCAACCCAGTATTTGAGTCAATTGCGATAGCTGTTGTATCTTTACTATCAATTTTTCATGTGGCAGATAGCATTCTGCCAAATGAATCTTTCAAAACAAATTGTTTGCTAGGGTTAGTATCTGCGTTTAATATGTAACCAATTGTATTAGTTACAATCGATCCGCTTTCATCGCAAATTCTGTATACATTTTGGATTGGTTTTGGTGGAACATGATGTGAGCAACTACTAACTGTGATTGCTGTACCCATGCCAGCAGTTCCCACTGCAGCTAGGGACATAAGTATTTTTGTTAAATTAATTTTTTTCATTTTTTTCTCCTTATTTAATGAATGTGAATGAATGGCAATGTTGATCTGTTGAAGATTTACATTTGCATTTTTGTTATATTACCGATTTTTTTGAAATTCAACATACTGAGAAAAAATGTTTAATTATGTATTACCTTGTAAATATAAAAAACATTGAAAAGTAGATGAAATGGCATACATTGTCAAAAAATCTGACATTGGTGATTTTCGCAAAATAATTGACGACAGAGATGATATAATTCAACATGCTATTAAATAGGGGGGGGGTTAAGTGCTATAGTACTGCAAGTGCTAATTTAATCCTTTCTCTGAAAACCAGACTTTTGCATCCGTAGAAGTCTGGTTTTCAGCTATTCACATTAACTCATAGGAGAAAATAGAAATGAAAAGAATAAATTTAATCAGAACATTTGGAGCAATGAGTGTTTTAGGAATTACTAGTGTAGCGTTATCAACTAGTTTAACAAGTTGCAACAAAAATGATGTTTATTTAACAGATTTGAAAGTCGGAGATAATCTATCGGGCAAGACATTAAAATTTAACACAAAGAATACTAATAATTTTACTTATGATTCACAAGTAATGGATAGTGACACATATATAGTAGAACTAGGTGGCGACAGTCTTGTGCCAACATCTCGGATATATGTTCAATTTGTTGGCGGACCAGGCGAAGAAAACGCTTCGGTATTTGTAATTACATTAAAAGGAGCAGTAATTTACCCGTGTTTAATGTCTTCTGAAACCAATACTATCAATTGAGCCCTGAGTCAGCTTACTTTAGTAACTTCAATCAATGAGTTTAAAGTATTGGGTTTCTTAAAGAATGTTGGTGATGAACCAGAGCCTACTGATAGCTTGCCCAACATAGCACCATTTAACGATACTAAAATGGTTTAGTAAGTTTTATTACATTTTCACAAAACTGCTGACAAAAAAAAAAAAAAAAAGCCAGGTAATTTTATATACTTTTAAGCGTGATTAACATTTTTACTTTTGTGAATAAGTTCTTCTGAAAAAGTAAGTTAAATATTTTCTTTGCTTGAGTTTTGCCGTTTATCCTAGTTTTATTGGCTAATATCACTTTTACTTGTAGCATTAACCTTTCAGATGTGACAGGTAATCATTCATTGGACACAAATGCTACTTTTTTATCGCCAGTGTATGTTGTTCCGGGAGTGGCTACATTATCCATTATTTGTTTAACGTGCCTATCAATGCCATTAGTAATATATTCATTTAAACACGCTGATGTTATTAAGAGAATTACTATGAAGATTAATAACAACTGAAGTTTTTATTTAACTCTTGGGCTATTTTATGTTGTACTTTGCATAATTGCTTATGCCTTCAGTTTTTTTATCGGTAGTTTAACCATTTGAATGATTGATGCCCAAAATGGTATTTACATTAAATACATGTTGCAAAATACTAATTATGGTAATTTGATTTTTTCGTTATTTGCTTATGCATTATTAGGTGCAGCCATTGGAATAATGATGGCAACATTGTTAAACTCTATTGTTTCCATTCAAATTGTTGGTGCAACACTAGTATTGTTTTCCATTTTTCTTGGTGGGGGGGGCATTCCGTTACAATACATTGCGATGTATTCACAAAATACTGATACCCATCAATTTAAATCATTCTCTATTTGAACAATTACTTATATCTCTCCGTTCCGCTATCCTACTGCTCTAATTTTAGAATCAGTTACTCAAGGCCCAGCATTTAATGCCGGTACATTAACGGCAGACCAGTGAAATCAAGACATCATCAACGATATTATGAGAGACAAAGGATTTGATAGCGTTAATGATTATTTAAAATTACATTTGGGTTACACATCGATTTTTGATATTCATCATCCATATATAACTAACCTAGTACCAGTTCCTTACTTTAATTTAGATCTAGGCGATGGAAGAATTCTAAATACTTGATACGTTAATAAATGTCAAGGTGATTTTGAATTTTTCGGTGTCAATCTACTAAATATGTGACAAATTGATCCGTTACTATACGGAGCATATTGATCTGGAGACATTAATGTAATATTTGAAGCTGGTATTGTTCCAGCGTGATTTCCAATGACTAATATTCCAACCTTTACTTTCGCACAGTCACTTGATAAGATTTTAGATTTAATCATACCATTTGCTTGTGCAATATTACTTTTAGGGATTTCCATTCCTTTATATAAGAAGAAAGTGGTCAACAACAGGGAGTAAATTATGAAAAACATCTTTAAAAATAAAATTTCTATTCCAGGATTCAGATATCAAGGTTTATCCAAACGTAAGTTTTTTAAACTACTTGAAAGTTCTCTTAGACATAAATCATTTTTTGATGACAATGTTGATGCATTTTTTAAACGCCTTCAAACTAAGTCATTCCCTAACGATAAAAAAATATTAATTACTTTAAAAGATATTTCTAAACATTTTCCTGTGCCACAAGATAAACCAAATGTTTTGTTTGACAAGGTGAACATCCAAGTGAAACGCGGTGATGTCATATCATTGGTTGGCGCAAATGGCGTAGGTAAATCAACTTTGTTGGATATTTTAGTTGGTTATTTAAATCCAAATAGTGGCGACGTTGAATATGACTTAAAATACAATTGGTCGCCAACTGAAAAAATTGGTATTTCTTATCAAAAAAATGTTTTATTATCATCACTATCAGTATGAGATTACATTTCTTTTACGCACCGCTTATATAAATCTAGTACCACACTTGATGATTTAGTTATTTTTTGTTATGCATTTGGCATCGAGAAATTTTGTAAAATGCGTGTTAGTAAATTATCCGGTGGACAACAACAAAGGTTAAATGCCATGTTATCATTGTTTCACAATCCCGAGATTGTTTTGTTTGATGAGTTATGTAATAACTTAGATATTTCAATTAAAAAGAAAATTATTGATTTCATCAAACATTATTTCAAAATCAAGAATATTACTGCCATTATTATTTCTCATGATGTTTATGAAATTAAAAATATGGCTAACCGTATTGTTGTTATTAAAGATAAAAAAATAGCTAACGATTTAACGGTTGAAGCATTAAGTCATAGAGCTGGAGGCATAGATCGCTTAATTGCTGATAGTGTATAAATAATGAGAGCTAGTTTACTATTTATTAATAAATCTTTTTGAAAATCACCATTTAATGTGTTGTTTAGTTTTGGTATTCCTGCTCTTTTTATTTGTGCTTCTTGCTTAGCGTGAAATTTATTTGATGGAACGTTATCATCGGTTTTAATATTTCCTTCAGTTTCTTATATTTCTATTGTTTTTATTAGTTTGGTAGTAATTCCAACCATTATTTTTGAATATAGAACATCTAATATTTTGCGAAGAATCGAAGATTCGGGAGCTAAAAAAATTAGCTTTATATGAGCGATGGGTATTTTCTTTACATTATTGTTTATTGCATCATACTTTTTCAATTGTGCAATCGGTACTTTATGTATGTTCAATAATGTCCAAGTGAATATTATGTGGAATACGGCAAATTACGGGGCAGTAGTATATTCTTTAATCGTTGCCATTATCTTATGCGCCACTATTGGAATCACGCTCGGAATTAATGCTAAGTCATTGGTTTTTGTGCAGGTGTTTGGAATCTCCTTTATTTTAATTAGTGTATTTCTATCTTATTGAGTAGCCCCTGCACAAATGTTGAACGCTGAGCCATCTTATAATGCGATTCGTACGGTTAGTTATGTCTGACCATTAAAGTATATATCTAATCTATTTACACAATCATGATTACAGACATATTCTTTCAATGCGTTTCATTCTTCTCCGTTTGATTTTGGTAGCCCATACGCTTCTTCTTTATGAGTAGTGTATCCAGACGATAGTGCTAAAACTTTCTTTGAAATTCTAAGTGTTTCTGATAAAGTTGCTGATATGTTTGTGCCAATTGCTTGAGTAGTTGTATTAGGTGGATTAAACTATGTATTCTACAAATACCAAAGGAGAACATAATGAAAAAGTTATATCGTTTTTCTAGTTTATTATTAATTTCGCCTGTGCTTGGTGTAATAACTGCTTGTCATAATGATAAACCAGTAATCGGTTATGGATATTTGGAATCAATGGAATTAGTGAACAATGCCAGTTTTGAGCAACCTAATCCATTTGATATAGAAGATCCAAGCGGTAATGCTCTAATTCCATCTGATGTAGAAGGACAAAGATGAAATCTTTTAAATTCTACTTATAGCGATTTGCGATTAGACACCATGCCTGAATCATTTAAAGATTCATATCGTTATACAAATTGGTTTACTTTTGAAAATTGATCAAACCTATTATTGGAACTAGATATGACTATTCATTTCAAACATTCAGATTTCGATGAGGGCACATGAAAATGATTGGATCAACCAGGTGAATATAAAGTCGGTGGAGATAAAGATTTAAATGTTATCTTTGATCAAAGAACTCCCGCGCATTTTCAATTTGGTTTTGATGTTTATAGTGAAATAAATAAAGAACAAGGAACAGATCCGAGTAATAGAGCACATCAATTACAATTTAGAGCAAGTTCTACAACTGTAAACAAATTTATTTCTTACAAAATTTTAAATGAATTTTTAAAGCTAAGTATTATTGAAAATACTGATGGAGTAAATTGAAATTTATCATGAATTGCACCATTATGTAGTTTTTACAACGATTGAACTCGAAAAGATAACGAGTTAGGTAATTTTGAGTTTAAATTACTTACTGAATCAATTGATATGAGTCAAATTACGACTCCTAGCGGTGATACTATCGGAATGAAATACAACACTCAACCAGTTAGCAAATATTTTACTTTAGCCAGCATTGATTATGGGAAGGTTTGATCTTAATATGAAATACAAATCTAAAAATAACATATTGGTTTGAGGCGCTGTATTGCTTGGTGGTGTTTTTGTGTTAGGTACAGTTATTCCTATTGCTTTAAATTTTGCAGGCAAAGATAGAGCATCAGCCAAATTTAATCAAACCATTTCCTTTGTAGATGGTACAAAATATGGAAAATATTACGATGTTGGTACTAAAAGCGATTCTTCTATTAATCAAGAAGAATTAAATGATTTTTGAGTAGAACATAACGATAATACTGAAATGCAACTTGGTGAAATTATTTATGGTATTACTAAATTTCTGCCGACTCTTGCTGATTCCATACCGTCATATTCATATGAATGCACCATCTACAATTATGAACATCGTGTTTTACAAATAAGTCCATTAACTCAGATATTTCAATTTAAGTTTTGGTACGAAGTTAGAATGAATTACCATCCTAAAAATCCTAATGATTTAAGTTATACATCTGGTTATCGTTTCTATATTGATTGAACTAGACCAGAAATATTTAACTCCGATAATGAACCCGGAATATACAATCTTATGTATGAAAAATGATATACACGTACGCCAATGTTTCAAGATTGAGAACTAAGATTTGCAAATAAGGATAATGAAACTCATAGTTTAGTATTTGCTAATCAGGAGTTTGCCTAATGATTAAACTTAAAAAAATGATTTTACCAATATTAGGATTAGGTATCACTACCACTGCCGTTTCATTATCCTTAACATCATGTCAACCTGTTTATTTGATTTTACGCGACATAGATTTTAGCAATGGCACTATGAGCGATAATGCTGTTGCTCCTCAAAATTCACGAATTATTGATGCTACGAATACGATGTTATATCAAGACAACTATGTATTTACTTGAAGCTCTTTGCCAGAAGGTATACCTACACCAGAAAGATTTAAAGAAGAAAATAGTAACTATTATGCGCATCTTGTTTTATTAGCTTGTGATAAACAATATACCATTACTGTAACGGCTGAATTAAATTACGAAGGTCATATATACAAAAGTAATTCTCATACTGTAACTGTAAAAAAAGCTGGTTAATTCAAAAACTACATCTATTCAATGTAAAGTAGACGAATGTCTATTTTTTAATTACTTTCAGCGGTTAAATGTTTTTTTATAAAATCAATTTGTTTTTGTGTAGAACATTCTATAACTACCGTTCTTTCTCCGAGTGATCTGGCATTAGATAGTACTAAAATTACTCTCGTTTTTATTTGGGTTTTGATACTTATATGCTTTTATAGAGTGTTCAAGAACAGAATAAAACATTCACTTCTTACTTTTTCATTCGTAATTATTTGACATTTTTTAGCTTTGTTGGGAAGCATAGCTCCCCTGATATGGCGGTATTACCCGCGATTATTTTATACTCCGGCAACTAAAAAACGTCAAGTGCATCAACTAGCATAGGAACTACAATCAAATTATTAACCACATGAATAACTATGTTAATTCTAGTCAATGTAAAAAGCTGGTTAATTGTTTACCAGCTTTTTGTTTTTATGTTCGTTCAATAGCCAGAGTTTATATAGTGTCGTTATCTACATCTGGTATGATTGTAAAATCATAAAACTTAATGTGTTTTTGTCCAAATTTACAATCAGCTTTACCTGATGAACTAGCATAGTAAGTAGTATCTGGAACGGCATAAACAGTGTAATGAGCATTATTTGCATATGCTCAACTACCAAATTTTAATTCGTTGATTCCGGTAGTTTGTTCCGGATACAACTTTTGTTGGTTACCAACCAAAATCATTTGTCCACCTTCTATAATATTGCCGTCTTGAATGTCTTCTCAAAGTTCATCAAAAGTTTTAGGGAAATCAGTGCCATCTAATAACGCATAGTAAGCAACACCTTTAACTGTGCCTTCTCCATACTGATCCAATTCACCATCCAGCTGAATTTTCTTTGCTTTTAATGAAAAGAAAAGACTGCCATTTTCACCGCCGTTAAAAGTCATGGTGCGAGTATTCTCATCTCAAACATTGCTTGGATCACCCTGATATTGAATTTGTTGTATTTCATATTTAACATTATTACAACTTGTTAATAAAACAGAAGAAATGCTACCCCCCCCGATCAATAGTGCTGGTGCAAGCCATTTAAAAATTTTTAATTTCATTTTCCCTCTTTTTGACGTAAAACTATCTATCTATTATACCTAATTTTGAAAGCTATTTATTTAGCTGTTCAACACTTCCTCAATTGTTTTAAGACCAAATTCTTTTAAAGCCTATTTAATTATTTGCCAGCTTTTTGCTTAATATTAACAATTTCTTCCACAACTGATTTTGGTGCTTGAGCATAATGACTAAATTGCATAACATAGTTACCACGTCCTTGCGTGAAGGAACGTAAATCGGTAGCATAACCAAACATATTTTTCAAAGGCACTTTAGCTTTAATAATTTGTGCATTGGCTCTTTGTTCAGTTCCTTCAATACTACCACGACGACTAGAAATATCTCCCATGGTATCACCGAAGTATTGATCAGGAACAGTGACATCGACTGACATAATTGGTTCTAGTAACACTAGTCCACATTTTCGAGCGGCTTCTTTTAAAGATAATGATGCAGCAATCTTATATGCCATTTCAGATGAGTCGACATCATGATAACTACCATCATAAACACTAGCCTTAATATCAATCATTGGATAACCAGCTAATGGTCCAGTTTTCATCGCTTCTTGTAAACCCTGATCAATTGGTTTAATGTATTCACGAGGAATTTTACCACCAACAATATCGTTAACAAATTCATAACCTTTGTCAGGGTTTGGATCAAAGTGAACCAAACAATGACCATATTGTCCGCGTCCACCAGATTGCTTAATGTATTTACCTTCAGCATCTCCCGGAATAGTAAATGTTTCACGATATGAAACTTGTGGTGCACCAACGTTAACTTGAACATTAAATTCACGACGCATACGGTCGACAATAATATCTAAGTGTAATTCACCCATACCAGAAATAATGGTTTGGCCAGTTTCCTCATCAGTATGTGTTTTAAAAGTCGGATCTTCTTCAGCTAACTTGCCTAAAGCAATACCCATTTTTTCTTGGTCTGCTTTCGTTTTAGGTTCAACCGCTAATGAAATTACTGGTTCAGCAAATTTCATTGCTTCTAGTTTAACATCATAGCCTTCGGTAGCTAGTGTATCGCCAGTAGTGGTAGATTTTAAACCAACAACAGCACAAATATCACCAGCCCGAATTTCATCAATTTCGGTACGATTGTTAGCGTGCATTTTAACCAAACGTGAAATTCGTTCTTTCACATCTTTATTAGTATTCATTAGATATGAACCAGCTTTTAATACACCAGAATAAACTCGCATAAAAGTTAAACGCCCAATGAAAGGATCAGTTGCTACTTTAAAAGCTAGTCCACAGAATTTTTCATCATCATTTGGTTTAATGTCAATTTCTTTGCCAGATTCACTAAATCCTTTAATCGAAGGTACATCAATAGGTGAAGGTAAATAATCAATCACACAATCTAACATTGCTTTCACACCTTTGTTTTTAAAAGAAGAACCACAAATAACCGGAAAGAATTTACCGGTTAAAACACCTTTACGGATACATGATTTAATTTCTTCAATTGCTAACTCTTGACCATTCAAGAATTTTTCCACAGCATTATCATCAAAGTTAACAATTTCTTCTAACATGATGGCACGATATGATTCTGCTTTGCTTTTAAGATCTGTGGGAATATCGGTGATAGTGTAATTTTCTTCCTTACCACCATCATAGATCATGGCTTTCATGGTAACTAAATCAATAATTCCAGTGAAGTTGTTTTCAGCACCAATTGGGTATTGAATGGCAACACCGTTAGCACCTAATCTTTCTTTTAATGATTTCACTGACATTTCAAAATCAGCGCCAACCTTGTCCATTTTATTAGCATAAACAATTCGAGGCACTTCATAGTTATCCGCTAATCTTCAATTAGTTTCAGTTTGAGGTTCCACACCATTTTGTACATCTAATACAACGACAGCACCGTCTAATACTCTTAATGAACGATTAACTTCAACGGTGAAGTCCACGTGTCCCGGAGTATCGATTAGATTTAATTCATATCCTTTTCAAGTGGCATAAGTGGCTGCAGAAGTAATAGTAATACCACGTTCTTTTTCTTGTTCCATTCAGTCCATAGTGGCAGCGCCATCATGAACTTCACCAATTTTATGAGATTTACCAGTATGAAATAACACACGTTCTGATGTGGTTGTTTTACCAGCGTCAATGTGGGCAATAATACCGAAATTTCGGTATTTGTCCATTGAAAATTCACGTGCCATATTTATTCCTCCACCTTTACAATATTACCAGTTTTCATTTTAGCAAAAACAAACAGCCCTTTTGTTCCAATTAAAATAGCTAATGGAATTCAACCCAAAATAGGTATAAAAAAAAGAAATAATCTAGGAATTGAACCAAAACGTAATTTAACACCTAGCTCGCTATTGTAATAGCCGCCAGCAGTTGAGTTAAATTTTCAATCTGATATTTTTAAAGTAGTATCTTGGAAACCATGTTTTTTACAAAATTTTACTCACTGTTTCTGATATTTAGTTTTTTGAAAAAAACTGATTGGTGTGATGTCAAGTGTTCCGCTCAATGGATATTTAGTGTTATTAGAATGAGAAGTAGCCATAATTAAAATCTCAAGTGGGCGAAAGCTTTGTTAGCTTCAGCCATTTTATGAGTGTCTTCTTTTTTCTTGACAGACGCACCAGTTCCGTTAGAAGCATCAATAATTTCGGCAGCTAAACGATCTAGCATAGTTTTTTCAGAACGATTACGCGAATATAAAACTAATCATCGAAGACCTAAGGTAATTTTTCTTTCTGGATTTACCTCAGTTGGGACTTGGTAGTTACTACCAGCGACACGTCGTACTTTAAGCTCAACAGCCGGCATAATATTTTCTAATGCTTTATTAAAAACATCAATGGCAGGTTTCTTAGTTTTTTGCTCAACTTTTTCAAAAGCACCATATAAAATGTTTTGGGCTAAGCCACGCTTACCATCTCACATAATCATATTAATTGCTTTAGCAACTAATTTAGATCCATGAACTGGATCAGGGAGAATGTCTCTTTTTTCGGCTCGATTTTTTCTCATAGTCTTGTTCTCCTTAAGCAGCTACTGCTTTGGCTTTCTTTGCACCATAAGCAGATCTTTGTTGTTGACGTTTGGCAACACCTTGAGTGTCAAGTACACCACGAACGATATGATAACGTACACCTGGTAAGTCTTTGACACGGCCACCACGAATCAGAACGATACTATGTTCTTGCAGGTTGTGTCCTTCACCAGGAATGTAAGCTAACACTTCTTGTTTGTTGGTTAGTTTTACCTTAGCATATTTACGTAAAGCTGAGTTTGGTTTCTTAGGAGTCATTGTTCCCACACGAGTGCAAACACCTCTTTTTAGCGGGTTCGCTTCATGACGTTCTATGTTATTCAGCGAATTATAGTTTTTACCTAAAGCTGGTGATTTTGATTTCTTGGCTTTAGATGATCTTTCTTTTCGAATTAGTTGTGATATTGTTGGCATATTTCCTTGATTATTTTCCTTCGACAACTCTAATCGGTGTATCGTAAAGGGATAATAATGATATCACATAAGGCATATGAAAGTCAATTATTATTTTCAAATACAATGGTTCTAAAATAAGCAAACTAAACTATTACAAAAATATATTAAAAATATTTGGTAATCTATAAGGTTTTATGACTGTTGGGCAATGATATTTCCGACAGATGAAGTATAAGGACAATCTGCCATCCCAAGCGCTCAAAAAATTTCAGGCAAAGCTACACCATAAGAATATGTATCATCACCATTGCTAGAGAAATACTCTTGTCATTTAGAGACATCAGTATTTAAAGCCTCATTAGAAATATAAAGATTTTTAAATTCAAGATTTCCCAAAACATATTTATCTCTATCCGCTTGTGATGCAGCGAATTCATCTAGCGCTATTTTAATGAATGGTTCAGTCCATTTGAGAACCGACCACTCAGGGTGTGCCTGCACAAAACTATCAATGGCAGCACAAATTTCTTGATAAGCCGCACCTGGATCTATTTCGTATTTATTTCAAGTTAAATCATCAGGGTTGACAACATTTCAATAAATATCACGAAATCTAGAACCGTTGAAAGCTTCTCATGTAATGTCCGTAATTGTTTCTGGTAAATAAAGATCGTTATTCGGCATTTGTCAGCGACCACAGCCTCAATGACCAATTGTTTTTAATTGCTTTAAACCACGCAAATCCATATCACATTTGATGTAAGCATCTTCAAACATATCATCAACGATACGTTCTCAAACATCGTTATTTTTTGGTCAAATAAATTTGTCTATATTTTGGAAAGCAAAATTGTAATTAAAAATACCTCTAACAAAGCCAACAATATCTTCACTATCGCGATACAAATCACAAGCAGACATATCCACACTGATGTGAGGATACATACTTTCCCTGCCTGTTAATCCTTCAATGGCATTAACACATAGTGGTAAATCATAGATGGGAATCGCACCAAATCAGGAACAAGCTGAGTTGTACATTAAAATAAGTGATTCAGGCATAATAAATTTATATTGATATTCACTACCAGTAATAAAACTTCAGTCATCAAAGATTTCCTGACCGAAAGCTAAATCACCATAAGCAATCACTGGATAAGTTTTTCCATTGATTTCATATTCACTTGCGGGATGAACTAAAACTGTATCGCTTTTAGGGATGACATAAGGTTTTCCGCTTCATCCAGTTAAAATAATACCTTCTTTATGTGCTAATGCAGAATCTACATAAGGAGTATCTTGCCCTTCTGTGCCACGAATCTTATTGGAATAATCATAGATGTTAGTGAGTTCATAAGTAAAGTCACTTAATTTGTTAATATGATTCTCTCCTTCATCATTGCCCTTACAAGCCACTACAACAAGTGATGTTGTAATTAATGTTGTCGTAAAAAGTAAAGATGAGAATATCCCCCCCCAAATTGTTTTTCGTTTTTTCATATTGCCCCTTATTTATGTTCTCTATATTGATGCCACCATTATATCTTTGCAAAATAACAATACACAAGTTAAATCAACACGAATTTACTTAACGGTATAGGTATATCATTTTAATAAATTCGATTTATGATAATTTAAAGCGAATTAATATTTGATTAAACAAATGATAAAACCCACAATATCCGAACGAACCAATAAAAAGTGACATGGATACATCTGACAAATAATGAGACCCAGTTTGAATCCTGGAAAACATTGTGATTAACAAAATGGTGTAAACAAAAGAAATGACAGATCATTTTCAAACTTTTTGCTTAATATTCAAAAATGTAAAAGGTATAACAATAATTAATGCCACTGCTCATGTTGTGTGACCACTTGGGAAAGATGTATATCTAGAACCAGTACCATCAGAATGATTTCAAATTAAAGAGTACCAATTCCTAAAATAACTTTGATCTCCGTCGTGGAAAGCCATAATGCTATAAAAGCGTTCTCTTGGCAAATGATTTTTGAGCAGTGTAATTAGATATGCAACAATTATTAATGAAATTAAAGCGTATAACGAATAACATCAAATGTATTTCCTATTGAATCCAATTTTTCTAAATCAAAAGTAATAGCTAAAGATATATAAACTAACAAAACCAAGTGCAGTCAATAAACTTCATAAAATATTTCACTCTTTACTTGTGTAAGTGTTTTTTATAGAGAAAGAATCCATAATTTCCTTAACAAAGGCGTCATTAAATACATATCACATAACCGGCATTAAAATTGAAAATATCACTAAATAAAATAAAACCTTGAGTTTCATATTTTTTATTTGGAAAGGTCAAAAGAAAATAATATTTAATGAAACAAAACCAACTAATAATGAAAATAATACTCCTGGTATAAAACTAAAATATGAGCCAAAAGTTTTTTTAGGATCAGTTCCAGCTATAAATTTACTTATTTGTCAATCCGAAAAAGCACCAATTATTAATAAAATTAAAGCGAAAACCATTGGGATTATGAAAAAATATCATATTTGATAATTTTTATTTAATTTTGATGTTCGTTTGTTTTGTGCAACTTGCATAATTCTACTTTCTTTTCTTTTTTAATTTTTTAATGAAAATGCTAGATGAAATAATTGAAGCTAGTAAAACAAAACCTGCAATTGTGCCAATAATAATTACAAGATTGCTATCTTGTTTTTCTATAGATGGTAAAATTGTAACATTGACTTTTTGTGAAGCGAAAGATTCGTCTTTTGATTTGACTATTATTTCATAATTGCCAGCTGAAGTAGCTGAACCTATATTCACTAGGAAGCGTCCTTTCAATGGTGTTTCTTGTACTTGTAATCCTGAATTTTGAGTATCTATTTCTAATTTCTCTGACCCAGTCCCATTGTAAATCATGACAACCAATACGGCGAACCCATCAGTATTAACACGTAGTGAATTTTCTACTATGCTTGCTTGGACTACTACAGTGGGCGAACCATCATTTGGTAATAAGGTAATGGTAGTTGTCACGTTATGAGTGGTTTCGGTAATGGTTACTTGCGTCACTCCCGCCGGTGGTGTAACTAGCGTGATAGTGCTATCAGCAATAGAAACATTGGTGGAATCTGTTGTATAAGTTCCAGAGTAGGTGCTGCCGTTATGGTAAGCGGTTAGTGTGGC
>JAISBY010000009.1 GCA_031265955.1 Mycoplasmataceae bacterium
CTGATTTTTATCAAATAGATCCTGCAAGAAGCAGTGCAACTAGTATGAATAGAATTTATTCAGTAGATTGAATAACGTTTAGCATTGCTTAAGAGGTAAAAATATGAGAGAAATTAAAAAAATGTTTTGTTAATCAAAATATTACTGTTTTAATAAACGACATATATGAGCTTCCTTCAATTCTTGCTCCTAAAGATGTAGTAGTATAATTTTCAAATACATTTTGACAATGTAAAGTTACCTGAGATTGACTAAACAACGGACAACACATCCATAAATATCCAGTCAATCCTATAAAGTAACATTATAACGATTCATCAGTTCCTTGATGGAAGTACTGTTTATAAAGTCAATTAAAGCCTCCACCACTTTATTTAAAACTTTATCAATCGTAGGTAGTTCAGTTTTATTAAATGGACTCAAAACGTAATCAGCTAAATTCATTAAATTATTGGATGGACGCCCGATGCCGATTTTAATACGATTAAAATTAGTGGTATTGATTTTAGCAATAATGTCTTTTAAACCGTTTTGCCCACCTGAACTTCCTTCAGCGCGAATCCGAATGGTTCCCACCTTATTATCAGCATCATCGGAAATAACCATAATATTTTGTGGTTTCACTTGATAAAACTTGATAATTTCACTCACAAAATTACCGGATAGATTCATATAGGTGTATGGTTTCGCAATAATAAATTGGTTGCCTTCGACTTGTACTTTGATAAATTTACCATTAAATTTGTGATTAGTTAATTCCAACGACAATGCCTTACATAACTTATCAATCACCATAAAACCAACGTTATGTCTAGTTTGATGGTATTGTTCTGGATAATTACCTAATCCCACAATTAAATATAGTGACACGTTTAAATTCTCCACTTATGACGTAACTTACGATACATTTCACGCAACCCAGCCGAACGATCATGGCTCATTTCTTTTTTAATATGGCCATGATCAATAAAGATTAAATGATCAGTGTATTTTTCAATTTCATCTAAGTTATGGGTAATTAAAAAGAAGGTAGCGTAGGGGTGTTTTTGATGGTATTCATGTACAAAGTCTCAAAAGATATCTCTGGTCTCTGGATCTAAATTATCAGTAGGTTCATCAGCAACAATTAAATATGGATCACCTAAGAATGCTTGAATGATGGTAATAATTTTATTTTGACCAGAAGATAATTTATTTAGTTTTACATCTAAACGGTTTTTTGGTAAACCAAAATAATCTAACATTGGATAGATCTTTTTATCAGTTTGATCAGCGTTTAATCCATAAAAGGCACCCACTTCTCTTAAGAAATTACGAGCCGTAATTTTTTCTAAATTACCTTTTTCAGGAATGTAACCTACCTTTTGTCTTGATAAAATATTTTTACTATCAATCCCGTTAATGGTAATTTTCCCTGATTGGATTGGTCGTAAACCTAAGCAAGATTTAACAGTAGTGGTTTTCCCGGCTCCGTTGTGCCCGATAAAAGTACACATGCAACCAGTCGGCACTTTAAAGCTAACATTGAATAATAATTTATTTTGAGGTTTACCTAAAAGACTGGTAGCATGTGCATTCAATCTATGTACTACTAAAGCGTGAGTAAAAGGTAATTTTTGAGTATTATTAATTTTCATAACTTAAGATTCAATCTCGCTCTTAATAAAAATATATGAACCTAATGTCGTCCCTATAATAGTTAAGAAAATACAAATGGGTACTGGCAATAATAGTCACCACAATCTACCAGTATTAGTAAAATCTGAGGCTCAGACATTTACTAACATGGGATATAACACCACATAAATTAGTAAAATACCAAAACAAGCAATAATTCAGATGCCGCCTCTGGTTTGATACTTTCAAATGGTGGAAATAAAAGAACTAAAAATCAAAATAACTAGAAAACTACCAAACATCGCATAAGGATTTTCAGCTCGGCTCACATCAAATATATTTTTATTATGTGCGGTTGCTTCAAAAACAGCAATACCAACGATTACTAAGATTGTAGGCATTACAAATAAAAGCGATATGGTTAACGTTGATAAACACTTACCACATAAAAAAGTACCACGTTTAATTGGTTTTGATAAAAAATAAATTTTTTCACTGGAGATCGCGTTGGTTTCACCAATCGTTGCACCTATTAAAGCAAACATGGCAAATGTTACTTGCATTGTTAGTATTATTCAAGTGTCACTTTCATAATACAAAGATATGTTACCCATATGGGTAGCGAAGGGTCAAAGAAAAAAAACGAAAGCATCTGCCAGAATGGAAACACCTAAAATAATGTATGGTAAAGGTGATTTCAAGATTTTCTTAATGGAATTATGATAAATAATTCCCATATTAAGTGTGGGCAGATATGATAAATTAGTAGTAGTTTTATTCTTTTTCATTTTTAAGAAGGTGGATTATTAATAAAGTCTGTATTCATTTTAGCCAGTTGTTCATCATCATAGTAGAAAACATTATCGCCACCAGATGTTTGCATATTATCAGTAATAAACATGTAATTTAATCCCATATTAAAATAAATGAATTTATTTGCGTCTGCATCAAATTTAATATTCATATTATGATAATTCACACTATCATAATATGTGGCTAAATTTCAACCACTATCTATACTACTACTACGACTGCAATTTGGAGATGATTGTTGGATTATTTTATAGTAAGGTATCTCGCCCTTGAGCTTAGTGCCTCCTTCGCGATCATAAATGTTAATATTTTGTCAAGGTACTTGGTCATCTCCTTGCAAACACTTATTGTTTTTTGCGTATTCTGCTTTCTTCATAGCAATAAATCCAGGGTCATTGTCCAAATTAACATCAGTATAGTTCGCGCCCATCATAAAAGAATTGGCCCATGTAGCTTTATCACCAGGAGATCAATAATTACTAAACTGCTGGTCATGAGAAATGTCTACATAACACTGCTGAATTGGTTTTTGAAGACATTTGTTAATTCATTTTGAATTAACAAAGTCATAGCTCATTCCTGATAAAGAATAACTTGGTAACATAAGCTGTCAGTTTCTAAAACTATCTTTACCGTCAGTACTTCCTTGTTTTCTTAATAATAGATGTTCTTGACCAGTTGCATATTCCAATCCTAAAAATCGTGGTTGGCTTAAAAAGTATACATGCTGCCCTGAAGTCATCTTAGGTAAAACACTAGGAGTAATATCAACACTATAGGTTTGGTAAGAATCTGGATTGGATGGAACTAAAGCCAAAAAATCCTGTTTGTATGGTTGATAGTTTGGTTCTTGCTTAGGAATGTATCCTTGCGAATAATGGGTTCTATTATCGGCTTCTACCGCAGTAAAAGCTCCCATTAATTCAGGGCCTGGTACTGCTTCCGTCTTTTTTTGCGAATCAGCCAGTTGTCCTCAACTATAGTCTATGGCAACATTCGCATTAAAACTCATGCCTAGAAAGGTATGAACTTTACCGGCTGCTTCAGCATGCAAAGTAATGTAATCAAAAATTTTTCTTGTAAAATCGTATTTTAAATCAAAATGGATTTTTCATGTTGAGTCATCTAGTTCAGCATATGTATTGGAAGAATCATCAATATAAACATATGTTAAACTCTTGAAAACTAAATACTGATATCAAATAAGATCGTTAGTAAGATGTGTCTCAATGTTACTTCGATCTGTTTCGTCATCGCTACTATAGATTCCGTCTACACATTCAATAGAATTATCCTTAAAATCGGCAGGATTAATATCAAATTGAGTATCAGGTTTGGATGTATAAATAAAATCTTGGCTAATATTAATATATCCATTTACAGGTTTGGCAATAGTGATGGTAGATACCTTTTTAAAATTAGTATGTTTGATAGTTCAAGTGACATGAACATCAAATGATTCAGCGCCCCTTGTTCAATTTGATTTAATATCAAAATAAACACTACAAGATTCGGTTTTATTGGAATCATCCTTAAGCTTGGTGGATTTTGATTTATTTACTTGAATATCACCTTCATGTTCTTTAGGGATTTCAATGTTATCAACTTCTCACGGGGCATTGACATCACCAAAGTAATAACCCTTTCATATGGCATCAATAGAAACGGATGTATCTTTCGTTCACTCTTTTTTAGCATCAGTACATGTGAATGTAGGATAGACAGTGGAGCAAGATGATAGAAATAGTGGGATGGTAGACGAAAAAGAACCTAATAACGCAAAAGTCCCTAAATATTTAACAAATCTCGACTTGTTTAATATCATTTGATTATTATAATTTACTTTACAAAAACTTTATGTATTACCTTACTATAGGCAGATAATCTCAAATTAATTACTATAGGTGTATTTACCATCACCAAATCATTCCTTTAAAAAATTCGTATTCCCCAATGTTTGGAGCGGTACAGCTTCCCAGTATGCTTGGGTTTGAGAACCATATACATGAACACTTGTAGCAGGGAAACTCCGAGACCCTATCGCGAATACGCTAATACCATTACCAGTATCATAATTAGGATCTGCTCCATCGTGTTGCTGCGAAATGTAAACGGTATATGCATTTAAATTTAGCATGTAGAATTCTTCTAAAATACTAAAATCACATGTCGTAAAAGTTCCAAAGCCTGGGTTTCAATGAATATTTGTTTCACTAACACTAGGCGAAGCAAAAGCGGTGTTAGAAATGTCTAATTTCTTTAGCTTTCATTTTGTATTCTCAGCAAATGTACCTGAAGCAGTACTTATTCAAGTCTCTGTGTTGCTTTGTATCATATGAATGGCTGAAAAAATTGCCCCCGATGTTTTAAACTCTTCTAAACTAGAGAAATCAGTTCTCAAAAAGGTATCATAGGCTGTCAAAATTTGTGGATCTGACTGACTATGTGTAATTGTGTTTTGAATAACCATATTGGTATCTGCAAATTGTGTTCCAGCAATATCAAAATAAGTGACTTTATTAAAATTACATTCTCAAAAAGTATTAAGAGCTGTGGCAACAACATCTCGACCCATTCCACTTGTCGCAAATGAAACACCTGATAAATTTAACTCGCCAAGATTTGAAAAAACACATCTAGCAAAAGTTCGATTCCCTGTTTCTACTCTGGTTGTTCCCATTACTTCACTGCTTTCGGCAAAATGGCCTGCAAAAGATGCTCGTTTAAAATCCAAATCTTTCAATTGTGAAAGATCTGCACTTTGAAAAGTAGCAGCCATAGTCGCCACAGCACTAACATCACTGTCAAAATAACTATCAGGAATTTCATCTTGTGCAAAACGAACTCCATTTCAAATGATTTCAGCTACATTGGAAAAATCCACAATATTAGTTTTGACAACTGGTGCTGGACCTGGCATACCAAACGAAAAGGCTCCGGTGGATACCACTTGTTTTGTATAACCGAGAGCACTATATATAGTTTGATCGGTTACCAATTTTCAATTTCAAATACTATTCTGGAAATTTATTTTCCCAATCCTCTTATAGAAAATATTTATGTCAATAAATTGCGAATCAACTAATTTATTATATTTATAAGGACTAAAAGCACATTCCTCACCTGTTATATATTTCCCCTCAAATGAAAGCGTATTAACACCAAGGACATTAAACTTTGCTAAATAGTCATTTAAAGCATCATCATTAATTCAACTAGCAATAAAAGCATCGGCATAACCTGTAATTGTATCGTTTGGTGTATTTGTAGTTTCAAAAGTAAAGAAATCAGCTGTTTGTGGTAATGCTAAATTATAATAGGTGACCACATCAATATTTTGCACATCAGTGGTAATGTCGTATGCTGGTAAGCTTATCTGTATTGGGTATGCCCCAGGTTGCGTATCATCATTTAAATAAAATTGGAATTTAGTTGAAGCATTGCTTGCTCAAACTCCATCCCATTTAATATTAAAATTTGATGCGTAATCACCAAAATTAAAATCAGAAAGAGTAGTTGGTAACTCATCTGTCGTAAAACCTTCGGTAGTTAAGGTGGCGGTAACGGGAATGGTTTTAGTTTCAATATTTAAAGTGTTAAAATCCAAATTGAATTGAATTTTCTTTTCAACATCTTTATGTACTTGTAAGGTGACTAAAACATATGGGTTTTCATTCAATGTAATTTTAACATCATGGTTACCAACAGTAGCTGTACCTGGTTTGAATGTAAAAGTCGCTACGACTTGACTTGTGATTTTTTCAAATGTTAGTCCAGAATCTAATGTATCACATGTTAATTTTTGTAGATCATCAACTCTAGTATAACTATCAATCATACGTACTCGTAATTCAGCAGTGGTATCTGGTTTGCCATATATCATTTGATTGCTAGAAATTTCTACTGAAATTTGTTTGGTATCTCGTACTCAAATATTTACGTCAGTTGTAACTTCATTTCCGTCATTGTCTGTAGCAGATACGGTATAAACGTAATCACCAGCACTTGCTCCGTCTCACGAAATGGTATTAGTTGCTATGTCGCCCGCGTCATAATTCCATTCGCCTTCTGTAAGACCTGATAAGTCTGTAATTTGTAATGAATTTCAAACACTAATATTGAATTTGGTAACTTTTATTATTGCTGTAGAAGTAGATTCATTTCGTTGTAAATTATTATCAGTAATTACTGCCGAAATAGCTGGTTGACTTTGAGCAAAAACATTCAACTCTATTTCAATCTCTTGTCATTGCGCTTCATCTGATGGAGTAATTTTTATAGTGTGCACACCTGACTGAATATCATTTTGCAATGTAGCGGTAATAATCATCGTTATATCATCATAACTTAATGATAATTTTTGGTTATCGTCTAGACCTTCTGTGACATCATCGTAAGTCATGCCGATTAAATCAGCGTCATTTTCAACGTCTAATTTAATTGTGGCATAAGAGCTATCATTACCTTGCTGTAAATCATTATGAGTTACTGATGCTATTACTTTTTGTCAACTATCAATATGAATGGATAGCTCTACAGAATCACTATCAATGCCATTAAGATAAATTGTTTTGGAGCCAGAAGTTGTATCCCTCCCCAGTGTAATAATTCATTCGTTTTGTATTGAAGATCTTGTCCATACTAAACCAGTATCTTTGGTATCAATTGTTAATTGTTTTCAATCAAATCCTTTGGTATTGGCAGCAATAATGGCTTGTGAATTAGCAACACCGACTTGTAAATTATTACTAACAATGTGAATATTAGTAATAGAGTTTTGCGACTTAATATTAAAATCAACAAGTTTACTTTTCCCTTTAGCAATGACTTCAATTTGATAATCTAAAGATGAAGATAAATCTTGTTGTCTTCAATAAATGTCAGCAGCGTCGGTTAACTTAACGGTTCTTTTAGCTTCTAAATTACTAGTACTTCAGTCGTTAACTCAAGTAAATAAATTGTCGACGTTTTGACCATCTTTTAAAAAATGTGTTTCTGGTATAACGAATGATTCTGTAAATGTTTCTGCAACGGAAATGTCCATTGTGCCAGTTGAATCATTTACTTTTAAAGCTTCATTTAAAGTATGCGGCTCAAATTGAATTGGTGAATCTGCTGAATTATTAGCAAGAGTACTAATACCGACAACCGCTCCAGTAGCCGCTCCCGTTGTCGCTACAGTAGCTGATGCGATAATTAATTTTGCTTTTAGAGCCATTTATTTACTCTCCTAATGTATCAAATATTCCGAAGATTATAATCCAAAAATCGCAGCTACTCGCCGAGAAAAAGTAAACACAATATATTACTGTTGTATATACAATCCCATGGTATACTCTTTGAACTATGAAAAAGAAAATTTACATTCCCTTAGCTTTAATAGCTATCACCCCCCCCGTTATAATTTCGTTTACTGCTACTAGTTGCTCAAGTAGTACTATTAGGCATGGTATGACTGATTTAACATCATACGATTCTATTATTGAACCCGCCAACGCACAGACAGTTACATCTAATGAACAATTAAAAGAATTAGGTAAAGAATATTTAAATGATCCTAAGAAGGTAGCTGCTGATTGAACTATTGCTCAAGCGATGGATGCAGAAGCTATTTTATATCACGGAAGAACTGGTGGTATTTTCAGTGCTCCTATGAATGTCTACGATGGAACAACTTATAAAGCTCAACTCCCAACTCCAATCCAACCATCCACCGCAGTAAATTTTTTTAATGGTTCTGACTATTCAATAACTGGTACTACTAATTTTGACAATGCTGTTGTAGACCCAAACGCTACAAACACTCACAATGTAAGACAAACAACAGATAATACTGGAGGCACTGGACCATACATAGCAGATAATAACCATTATGGTAGATTTGATACTGAAAACCACTATATACTAGGGGGTAGTAGACATTGAAAATTAAATACAAAAGTTACTTACCATACAAATAATAATGACGGGCAAAAACACTATGATTTGTATTCTCATGTAGTTTATGATCGACCAGTTTATTTATTTTGAGCACCAGTAGATAATTTTACCGCTAGTAGTGCCTCAGATTATGATTTTCATTACCATGGTTATTGGGCAAAAGAATGAATTTATGATTTTAAAGATGTTACTTTTAGCGAAACAAACAAAGATGGCGGAACTCCTTACCCTTACGGTATTTCACCAACAAATGGTGCATACTATAATGGTTTGCGTAATGAAGTAAATTGAAAATATGGCACTGCTAACTCTAATCAGGAAGCTAACTGTGTCGTTAAATGTTTTGGTTCGCAATGGGATGGTGATGAAGATTTTTATGGTTATGGTCACTATGATCCACTTCAAAAATTTGATGTTATTCCTAATTTAGAGAAAAAAGAAAATCAATGACTGTACATAGAAAGAGATCATAGTCCTAACATTTCAGAAAATCCATCACCATTAAACGATGGTTGTTGAATGAGCGGTTCTTATTATTTAGATAATTTATCTATTATCATTCCACAAAACAAAGTTATTTAATGTTCAACCAAATAGTATTTGATAAACTAATATTTCTTTAATATCGGTTTGTCTTTTACAACATGGTGGTGACGACATCTTGCGGTGTATTTCTCGACATCCCCCACTTTAATAATTGGTGAATAATAACTAGCCGGTTCCCCATCAATTACTCTTTGAGTGCGGGTGCCAGGCGCACCACATTCTGTACAAATAGCAGTTAACTTTGTAATTTTTTCAGCATATGCCATTGTAGTTAACATCGGTTTGAATGGTTCGCCTCTAAAATCTAGATCTAATCCTGCCACATAAACAATTTTCCCACTATTAGCCAGTAATTCACATACCGTTCCTAGCTCTTCATCAAAAAATTGAGCTTCGTCAATACCAATTACGGAAATCTCTAACTTGTTCTTTCGTAAGAATTCCACGATTTCACGAGACGAGCCAATTGTAATAGCGATATTCTTACGTCCATCTCGAGATTTCACTGTTTTCTTAGTTCTGGTATCGATTTTAGGTTTAAATAATAAGAAATTTACATCAGCATATTTTAATCGATTAAGACGGCGTAACAATTCTTCTGACTTGCCAGAAAACATAGGACCACAAATAACTTCAATTCAACCAGCTGGAGTTGTAAATGCATTAGCTTTTGCCATAAGTATTAGCCTTTCCTAATCGTACGAATGCGATCATTACCAACCGATATATATGTAATAGGTACATCTAATTCTTTTGATAGGAAGTCAATATAAATTTGAGCGTTCTTGGGTAGTTGTTGAAATGTCTTAATTGTAGTAATATCTTCCGTTCATCCCTTAAATGTTTTATAAATTGGTTTACATTTAGCGTATTCCTTATTGTTTGGTAGTATTTCGCTAATAGTTTTGTTTTTATATTTATAAGCAATACAAACTTTAATTTCCTTTAAACCACTTAAGACATCTAATAGTGTGAGAGCGATTTCAGTTGTGCCTACAACATTCACAGCGTATTTTAACATGACTAAATCTAACCAACCAATTCGACGTGGTCTTTTGGTAACGGTGCCGTATTCACCACCTCGTTCTCTAATGTAATCGGCTGTCTTGCCAAAAATTTCAGCAATGAACGGTCCTTCACCAACTCTTGATGTATATGCTTTTACAATACTTAGAACCGAATTAATTTTAGTGACACTAATACCGCTACCGCTTGATACTCCTGCTACTGTAGATGATGACGTTACATACGGATAAGTACCCATATCAATATCTAAAAACGTCCCTTGCGCTCCTTCAAATAATATTTTCTTACCATCATGGTATGCCTTATTTAACAAATCAATAGTATTACTTATATATGGCTTAATTTGTTGACCTAAAGCGTAATACTCATTTACCAGACGCTGTACATCTGCCATTGAAAAACCGATGTGAGGCAATAAGTCTCTTTTAGTTCGTAAGGATAAAATAATTTTATTTTTTAACTCATTCTTGTCTAACAAATCGGATGTACGTATACCAACACGCTGTATTTTGTCTGAATAACAAGGACCAATACCACATAAAGTGGTACCTACTTTATCAGCGCCTTTCAAATCTTCGTAATATTTATCAATCGCAATGTGGTAATCGGTAATAATGTGCGCACGGTTGGAAACAAATAATCTATTTTTTACATCAAAGCCGTTTTCTTTTAAATACTTAATTTCACGAATTAATGTTTTAGGATTAACTACTACCCCGTGCCCGATTACTGTTTTTTTACTAGATTTAAAAATACCCGACGGAATTAAACGCAGCTTATATTTAACACCATCAATCACAATAGAGTGACCAGCATTATCACCACCTTGAAAACGTACAATGTAGTCATATTCATCCGCAAGGATATCAGTAAATTTACCTTTGCCTTCATCGCCATATTGCGATCCAATAATCAACATACATTGTTTGTTTGTCATGTTATTCTCCAATTTAATTTAGTAACCTTTTTTTGTTTGACTTAGCGTAGTCCAATGTTGTTGAAATGTGGTGTTGAGATTCATCAATTAAAAAAATATATGTGTTGCAATGTAATAGTACATTATCTATTTTGATTAAATTATGTTCAGTAGATTTAATCATAGAAGTTGACTTAGTTTTTTCAACATTCTTCACGATTTCGTCTACAACCTTCACATATTCTTCAATCTCGCGTGAATAGGAAAGTAAAGTATCCATGATTCGTTTAAAGTCTTGAGTCAATGTATTTTTTTGAACAAGATTACGTTTGTTGGGGTCGTCAATTTCTCACGATAAAAAACGAGTCACAAAATCACGATAGGATTCAAACAATAACTTTAGTTGTATTTGCACAACTTCCAACTTTTGAATAATTTCCGTAATAGTTATATGTTCTTTAATTTTCATGGACTTTACACATTAAAACGGAAATGACAAACATCACCGTCTCGCATTATATACTCTTTCCCTTCAATTCTTAGTTTACCATTTTCTTTAACGACTGCTTCAGTTTTTCAATGTAATAAATCCTGATAATCTATTACTTCAGTTTTAATAAATCCTTTTTCAAAGTCTGTGTGGATAATACCCGCACATTGAGGAGCGGTCATCCCATTAATAAAAGTTCATGCTTTGGTTTCTGTTTTACCAAACGTAAAAAATGTGGCTAGATTCAATAATTTATAAGTGGTATTAATAAGACGATTTAAACCGGGTTCCTTAATATTCAAATCATCCATAAACATTTGTTTATCTACATCATTTAATTTAGAAATTTCATATTCAATGTTTGCTGAAATTGCTACAATCTGATCATTCTGTTTTAAGACATAATCTTTAAGTTTTTGATAATGAATATTTTGTTCGGGGTTGGATACATCAGACTCATTAACATTAGCCACATATAACACAGGTTTCATAGTTAGTAAATTGTAGTTTTTAACTATTGTAGCTTCTTCTTCATTCATTTTTACAGTTCTAGCAAATTGATTAGATTTAAGTGATGTCATAATATTACGACATACTTTTTCTTCAACCATTGCTTGTTTATCACCGCTTTTAGATTTAGCCACAACTCTAGAAAAGCGTTTTTCAATTGATTCTCAGTCTGCCAGAATCAATTCATAGTTAATTACTTCTACATCCCTAATGGGATCTACGTTCTCATACACATGAGTAATATCTTTTTGCTCAAAGCATCTGACCACATGGCAAATGGCATCTACCTCACGGATATTAGCTAAAAACCTATTCCCTAGTCCTTCGCCTTGACTAGCCCCTTTAACTAACCCAGCAATATCTACAAATGTACAAATAGCCGGGGTAATCCTGTCTGGTTTGATTAAATCGGCTAGATCATTCAAGCGTTTATCAGGAACTTTAACCACTCCTACGTTTGGTTCAATTGTGGCAAAAGGATAATTAGCTGCCAACACTGAAGAATTAGTAATAGTATTAAACAAAGTAGATTTGCCTACGTTGGGCAAACCTACAATTCCTGCTGATAATCCCATGACCAAATAGTTATATTACAAAATATTGAAATAGATTTATGGATTGCAAATTATTTGCCTATTCTATACCCAGTTTTTATAAACAAAAATATCAAGTTATAATGGTGTAAATTTTGATCAATAATCTTGAGTACCGTAGAATGATGAAAAAATAAAAATGGTTTGATTTTGTTCATCAATTTTGTAAAAATAGACAAACGGATGCACTAAGACACTATAACAAATCCGTCCTGCGATAGTTTTATATGGGTGACCTAAATACGGAAAATATTTTAGTGTCTCAAACTTCTCTAGTGTTCTCTCTAAAACATTACTAGACCAAATTTGATCTAAATTATCCCGAACAGTTTGGAGAATAACAACATTATAAATTTTTTGCATGCATTTGTTTTTTGGGGGATGAAGAAGAAAATTTGGCTAAAGTTTGATTTTTGACTTCTTCTAAGCGATAAGACATGAACTCTCCTTTTTCTAAACGTTCGCATTCTTTATCGAGAACTTTTGCTTGCTCAGGGGTTAATATGTCTAAAATGTTTAACGGAATCTTTTTCATAAGACAATAATTATATCAAACTTTATTTTTTAATTAATTGATCTATGTTTTAATGAAATTTCATCGTCAATTCTTGCAACGAAATGATTTTCAAACTTTTAACTTGTTTAACATCTAACAAATCTTTATCGCCTGTAATTAGATAATCAATTTTGTTATCAAGGGCAGCTTTTAATACCATCTCGTCTTTGGGGTCTCTTATTGAAAAGGATAATCTTCCTGGTAAAGTGCAAGTGATAGTATAAAAATTATCAAAAATTAATTGTTCTATCTGCTTTATATTTATTATTCATTTATTTTTATCATTGTCTAGTTTGAGTAAGTGTTTCTCAAAAATAACTCTAGCAAATTCATTTACACAATAATTGTCAATGTATATATCGTTATGACTACGAATTAATTGCGTTAGTTTATTCCTAACAATTTCTGAATTAAGAAAATATAGGGAAATTAAAATGTCTGTATCTAACATATAACGCATTACTTTGATTTCCCTTTACGAAATTTATAAACAATATCATTAATATCTTTTTGAGTAAGGTTTAATTTATCTTTAATCTCTTGTGGAACTTGCACACTCATTTTTCAAAGATTAATCAATTTTTGAAACATTTCTTCCTTTTTTTGTTCATCTTCTACACAAATAGAAAATGGTAATTTTCTATAAGTAATCACGTTTTTAGCGAATAGATTGTATAAGGTAGAAGCGGATATACCCAATTGATTGGAAACTGCATCAAAACGCGTTTTGATATCTTCGTTCATTTTAAAATTAACTGTAACTTGTCTCATGAAACTATTATAGTCAAAAATAAATTATTTTACTTTACTTTAGATTATTTGATATAAGTGTACTCCAATTTTTGAGAAAAGAAGAGGGGTAAAATATGCCAACATTTAAAATAACTGCAACAATGATCACAACAAGAGTTTTAACAAAATCCGTGGATGCTACAACTTTAGAACAAGCAACTGCTAGACTCTTATTGGAATCTAGTTCTATGGATTGAGTAATAACAAAAAAATTAACAACTGCTTCAAAGTAAAATATTTTGCGTAGAGCTCGTTATTATATTTACAATCTTGTTCTAATTTTTCTGCATTAATTTTTTTAAAATGTTCAAATCATTCGCTAAAAGTTGTAGGTTTATCATTTTTTCATATTGTATAAAACTGTTTTCTAAAATGTTTTATTAGCAACAAAAAAACAACTACTTTGTAGGAAAGTACTTTTTGTAGAGTTCATTATTTTCTTTGCAAGTTTTTTCTAGTTCAATTCTATCTATTTCACTAAAATATTCAGCTCATTCACTAAGGGTGGTGGGTTTTTTATCTCTCATGTCGCATATTATAACAAAATCATTTTAATCAAATATTCCGACAAAATATTAAGCCTTACCTAAGCAACCGAACACTTTAAATTTTTCAATACATTTATTTTTAATAGCATCAACACCTGGTTTTAGTAATTTACGCGGATCAAAGCCTTTACCTTTATTATCACGATCTTTACCAGCTTCTATGTATTGACGAACTGCTTCGGCAAATACTAACTGGCATTCAGTATTTACATTTACTTTACTTACACCCATACTAATCGCTTTTTGTACCATCGCATCTGGAATACCAGTACCACCATGAAGCACTAATGGAATATTGTGTGTTGCATCATGAATTTGTTGCAATCTTTCAAAATTAAGTCCTTTTCAATCAAACGGATAAATACCATGAATGTTGCCAATCCCTGCTGCTAAACAAGACAAAGGAAACTCTGCTACCTTACGGCATTGTTCCACATCGGCAAGTTCACCACTGGAACGTTTTCCATCTTCTTCGCCACCAATTGCGCCTACTTCCGCTTCCATGGATGCATGTTGTTTGTTAGCTAAATCTAAAATAATTTGGGTTTGCTTTAAATTTTCTTCAAATGGTAGATGGGAACCATCATACATTACCGAACTAAATCCAGCTGCTAAAGCAGCTTTAGCCCCTTCAAAAGAACCATGATCTAAATGTAATGCAACTGGTTGAGTTACATTCATCGTATTCAAAACATTATTAGTCATATCCACAACATTTTTAAAACCACACATGTATTTAGCTGCGCCCTCAGAGACACCAAGAATGACTGGTGTATTAGTTTCTTGTACAGCCATTAAAACACCTTTAATTCATTCTAAGTTATTAATGTTAATATGCGCGATGGCATAACGACCATTATGTGCTTTGTTAAGCATATCAATCATATTAACTAGTCTTGATTGAGCCATTATCTATTCCTCTTCTTCGTCAGTGCGTACTTTTTCAAGCGTAGATTTCACTGCCATATCTTCTTCCTCTTCTTCGGAAGTTTCTTTTTCATCTATTTTTTCTTCGTCTTCAGCTATTTCAGAAACTGGAGCTACATAACCTTCTTCAGCTACGTCAGTATTAAAATCGTAAAGGGCATTTTGAAAATTAGCTATCTCATCTTGTGAAGTAAATTCACGAAGCATTCATTTTTTATTTCCAGTATAAACAAAACGAGCATCTTGTAATAAATCAGTATAAATTACTCCAATGTTTTGTTTTTGTTCTTCTTTTGATAATTTACTTTGTTTGATAATTTTTTTTCAAACATCATGAAAAGTAAAAGGTTTGTTGCCTAACTCAGTTTTAACTAAACTATAAATTTGATCAATAAATTGTTGTTGTGCCATTATCTTCCTTAAAAAACTTTTGAAATTAGTTGAATGTGATTATATCTTATTACCATTGCATTAGTGTATATAACCACTTAATATGAATCTATTTGTATTTTTGGTTACTAATTTGCTAAAGTTTTAACACTAAATTAGCCATATTTTTAGCAAGAGTTTGAAATGTTTGAATACCTTCTAAGTCATTTGCTAATTCACCAAATTTACGTGCTCTGCCACCGTTTCAATAGGTGGATGTAGCGATAGGCATTTCATTAATTCCAAAGAAAAAATTAATTGCACTATACACAAAATTAGCGCCAGCACGACGATCTATCACTACTGGTGTCCCAATTTTATGCGCTAATAGTCCACCATTGCTTTTAGATACATATCCTACTCTATCTATAAAAGCTTTAGTCTCACTTGTAACATTAGAAAAGTATGTTGGTGAACCTATGACCATTCCTTTTACATCATCACTAAAACATTTGGTCATAATTGTAGTTAAATCATCTTTGATGGCACATTGTTTATTTTTATTCTTAGAACATTGATAACATCCTTGGCATCCTTTAATGTTAATACCACCCACTTGAATAATTTCTGCAGATAAATTATGTTTTTCAAATACATCTGCCATAATTTTTAAAGCATCATGGGTGTTACCGTTTTTATGTGGACTTCCATTAATTAATAAAATTTTTGACATCTTACTCTCCTATTGAATCAATATTTTTTAAAAGCTGTTCTTTACCAACAATGTATAAAATTTTATTCATTTCTGGTCCGTGTTCTTTTGCGATTGCTACCAAGCGAATTGGTAGATATAAGTCTTTGCCTTTTAATCCACTTAAATCCTTAACTTTATTAACAATTTCATTACCATTCTCTAAGGTAATCTCTTGATAAGAATTTATTACTTCTTTTAAAGTTTTAATACATGCATTAAAATTAATTGTTTTAGTCAGATTGTTTAATTCTTTTGGTAATTGATTCAAATGTACTTCTAGAAACATCTTGGTAACTAATGTATTAATTTCACTTGCATATGATAACTGCGGTTTAAACAATAGTAATGCCATAACAAAAGCATCATCGTTTCTAAAATCGTTACTCTTAATTGTTAAAAATGGTTTAATAAAGTTTAAATATTCTTTATCATTTAGTTTTTTCACATACTGATTACTAATTCATAACATTTTTTTGAAGTCAAAAAAAGCAGGAGCTTTTGACACACGATCAATATCAAAAGCGTCAATAATTTCTGACATTGACAATAATTCACGATTATTTTTATCGCTTCAACCTAATAGCGATAAAAAATTAGTGACTGCTTCTGGCAAAAAACCCATTTGTTTATAGTCCTCAATAAATTGTTTTAAATCTTGATTACGTTTAGATAGTTTTTTACCAGTTTCATCAATAATGATGGACAAATGACCATATTCAATTGGTTGTTTATCAAAATTCAAAGCTTCTTTAATTGCGATTTGATATGGGGTATTAGAAATATGTTCTTCGCCTCTTAATACGTGGGTAATAGCCATATCATAATCGTCTATCACAACTGCGAAGTTATACATTGGAATACCGTTAGACTTTAGAATTACTGGATCAGTTAACGCCGAAGTAGGTACTGTCATTGGACCACGAATTAAATCATGCCATTTAATTTCAGCGTTGTCTTTCATTTTTAAACGAATGACAGCTGGTAAACCTTTTTTAAGATTGTCAGCAATTTCTGTTTTTGTTAAATTTAAACAACGTCGATTGTATTTAGGAGTTAACCCCTGTTTCAGCGCTTCTTCTCTTTGTTGTTGTAATTCTTTTTTTGAACAAAAACAATAATATGCTTTACCTTCTTCTAATAACTTATGGGCTAATCCCTGATAACGCTTTAATTTTTGAGTTTGAATGTATGGTGGATAATTTCCTGGTGTTCTAGGTGATTCATCTGGAGTAATTTTTAATCAGTCTAAATTATTTAATTGTGAATCCACACCGCCTTCTACATTTCTTTCAACGTCCGTATCTTCAATTCGACAGATAAATGTACCCTGATGATGTTTAGCATACAAATAATTAAATAAAGCTGTACGAGCTCCACCAATGTGGAAAAATCCGGTAGGAGATGGTGCGTATCTAGTTCTAACTTTCATATGTACCCTACTATTTTATCTCTATAAACGATCCACCGCTACCAGATAAAATAATATTTTTAGTTTTCAACAATTTTAGGGATAAAGCATTGAGCTGCGGATTCATTTTGTTTGCGTACAATCACATGTCGTTATAAATTGCTTGTTTACAAAATGGAATAGTATTCAATGCTTTATAAGCATTACTTATTGATACTTTAGAATGATAGTGAAGATTCATCTTTTCATATGCTTTAGCGGTGTCTATAGGAATATTTGTAAGGATAACTGTAAATTTTGGTGTCTTGATATTAGTTTTTACAACTTTGTTACCAAAGTCACTTACCCAAGCTTTGGTGCAACCCGATAAGAAAAATGGAATATCACTGCCAATATTTAAAGCAATAAACTGTAAATGTTTGTTAGTAAATTTTAATTGATATTTTTTGGCAATCCAATTCATGACTGCAGCAACATTAGTGGCACTACCACCCAATCCCGACATTAACGGGATATTTTTTTGAATTTTTATATTAAGATGAATTTCTTTTTTTAATAATTCAGATAAATACTTAACAGCAAAGAACATTTTTGTTTTATCTAAATTTAATGAACGATTATTTTGTTTATAAACAATGTTAGTTTTTTTAGATTCTTCAACGCAAATTTCATCATATAAAGGTTTATATAAACAAAATAAACTTATAATTTTATGTTTTGATTCATACTTTTGTTTAGGGAAGACTTTTAAAATTAGATTTACTTTAGCATAAGCCTTTAATTTGGTCATAATCTATTTTACCATCTCTTGATACAAACTAAATAATGTATTCACTGGTAATTCTTCTGCTCTGGTATTTGAATCTAATTTAAGTTTAGCCATTTTTTTATTAACTAATTCAATTGAATAATCTACTTTCAAATTGTTCAACAATGTTTTTCTTTTATATTTGAAACACTGTCTAATGAAACTGGATCAACGATTGTCGAATGCTAATCTATTTTTGGATATTAACACTACTTGCGATTCTACTGCGGGAATTGGAGTAAAAGAGTTTGGTGCAACATTAAGAAATTTAGCAATGGAAGCATAGTATTGCACCAAGACACTAAAAGCTCCATATGTTTTAGAATGAGATGTAGCAATCAAACGATCTACCACTTCTTTCTGCAACATACATACAAAGGATGTAATTTTATTTTGTTTCAAGAACTTTAAAATCATAGGCGTGCTAATAGAATATGGTAAATTGGAAATCAATAATACTTGTTTGTAATTTTTACTTATTTTTAATAAATCTACTTCTAAAATATCGTTATTAATAATTTCTAAATGTGAATATTGGTGAAATTTGTGCTTTAACTCTTCTGCTAACCTTTTATCTAATTCGATTGCAATTAAAGGTTTATTAAAGACAACTAAGTGTTTAGTTAAAGCACCACGCCCTGGACCAACCTCAATAACCAAATCATAATTTTGAATTTGAGATAGATTAACAATTTCTTGCGCAACATTATCATCAGTTAAAAAATTTTGCCCCAGTTTTTTAGAAGGAACAAAATTTTTCTGATGTTTGTTTTGAGTTTTAAAATCCATTAATCCAATCCGAGAGATTTTAGTCTGCTTTCTAATTTACCACCCTTACGTCTACTACGAATAATAATTACATGCATGATGTAAGACTGGGCAATTGCAAATAAAGAGTTTAAGAATCAGTACACACCCACACCAACGGCAGAGAACGCCACAATTAATCCCATAACTCCAGCGAAAATGGTTTGGAACATTTTCATTCGTTTTTGTTGTTTGTTACCTTTATCGCTAGTGGCGGTAGCGTTACGGTTTCGCTTGCGGGCTCACATTTGTGGCAATTTCATTGATAAGAACTGTGCCGGAATAACCAATAATAAGAAGAATATGAAAGTTCATCCGCCATGGGTAAATTCACCACTAAAGATTTGACTTAAAGGTGTTACTCCAAAGGATCAAATTCCAAATAGACTAGTAGCCTTTAATGGTCTTAAAATGGTAACCACACGATAAACGATTAAGAAAATAGGCAATGTTATAAACATCTGTTCAAAAGCAGCAAATGGTTTGATGTTATATTTTTTATAAATTTCCATGGTTTCTTGCTGCTTCTTTTGTTTCGAGGCCATGTCTTTTAGATCTTTATACTTGGCATTAATCTCCGAAATCTTACCTTGTACCTCAGTCATCTTTTCATTCTGTAAGGTAGAACGTAATGTAACCACAATAGAAAGAGCACGAATAATTAGTAAAAGCACAAATATCGCCATCAAGGCATTTAACCCGCCAACTCAGTCTCTAGTAGAATACATTAAGTTAAGCACTAACGAAGCTCCGGGATATACAAAGATACCATAGAACGGTCCGTAATCCATCGTCCACTGACTATAAGTATGGTATTGTTGCCCCATAGATGCTGATAGGTCATATCTCCAATCACCAGTTTTACCAAAATAGAAACCGAATTCTAAACCCGAACCAACCGTAGCATTAGTGGATACTGAACCATCTCACATGGTTTGAAAGCATCCTCATAATCCCATAATCATCATGAAAGCAAAAATAGCTAACTTAAGTCATTTTCAAACTATTTTTCAAACCTTTTTAGCTTGGCCTGTTTTTGTAACTGGTTTTACCCAAAACGGACTAACTACATTGGGGTTAGCAGAATTAGTAGAGAAGGAAAAAGCTGGTTTAGTACTCATCTTTAAAAGTGGATAAGATTATATACTTCGTTAAAGAACTTTTCATTATTAATATACTTGTTATTGATGTAATTACTTTTAACAACCACAATCATATCAATTGCTTGTGGTTGTATTTTTTGAATCATCTGTCTTAGTTGACGTTTAATGAGGTTACGAGTAACAGCAAGAGGAAAATTCTTTTTATTGACTGCTAGTCCGTATCTTAATTTACCTAATTTATTGGGGATGGCCTTAATTTTAAAAATCACATTATTAAAAACTTTGTGTTTTCGAATAACGTTGGCAAAGTCACTGGTTTTTTTCAAAACACAAATGTCGCTATTTTTCATCAGAAACAGTTAGTTTGTGCCTTCCTTTAAGACGACGTCTTTTAATAGTGTTTTTACCTTTATTAGTTTTTGATCTTGATAAAAAACCATGTTTCCTAGCACGTTTCGCTTTATTGGGTTGATATGTTCGTTTCATAGTGTTAATAATTGTAATTTAAAAAATCAAATAACTATTGGTTAATTTACTCAACAATAAAGTTATTAAAAATAAATTTTAAGATGTATAACCAAACCATATGAATAGTAAATTTGATTTTCCTGCAAACATCATCAGTAAATCTCTATTGAAATTTATCAAAGAAGCTGATGGACAATTTGTTGTTCCAGTCTATCAACGAGAATATAAATGATCACCCACAAAAAGTGCAAATGTTTGATGAAAAGATATTCAAAAATTATTCGAAAACAAAGATGCATATCATTTTGCTGGTTTAGTAATGTATAACATATCTGCAGAATCGTCTAACCAGACAGAAGTTCTAATTATTGATGGTCAACAAAGAATTACAACTACTTTTTTATTACTAAAAGCTATTTCGAAAATTTTACCTACAGATGAAAGTGAGGAATTTCGTAAAAACTATTTATTTATAGTACGCAAAGGTAAACAAAGATTGAGATTAAAAGAGCTTGATTTTGATAATGGTTGTTTTAAAAAGATAATGACTGACCAACCATTAACTGATGTAGATAAAAAAACAAATATTTATAAAGTTTTCAAATTTTTTAATGAAAAAATAACAGTTTACCAAACATGAGATATGGACGCATTTGAATCTGTGTTGAATAGATTGTATGTCATTGATTTTCCGCTAAAGGCAGAACATGAACCACAAAAAATATTTGAATCTATTAATTCTAAAGGTGAAAAATTGACACCAGTTGATTTAATTAGAAATTTTATACTAATGAATTTAGCATATAAGGAACAGGAAAGACTATGAAACACTTATTGAAAAGAAATACAAATAAATGTTCGCGCAAAAGATATGGAGAATTTTATTTTGAATTTTTTAAGATTAAAAACACAAAAATATTTTAACGAACCAACCATGTATGAGGAATTTAAATCTCTTTATGAATTTGGTAGCCAAACACAGGAGGAATTTTTAAAGGAATTGCTTTCTTATTCCATTTTGTTTAAAGAAATATATTATGAATATGAAAATAAAAATGTGAATTTAATTGATTTTTCTAAATTTACCTCTTCAAGATATTGCTCGTCTGTGTCTATGGAACTTCTAAAATGAAAATATGATAAAATCATTACAGACGCAGAATTCAATAATATTTTTAAACTTTTTAATAATTATTTATTGCGTCGGGAAATATGTGAACTTCAATATGACTTGGCTCAAGTTTTTGTGCCTCTTCTGTCACAAATGGATGAACATAAATTAAAATTGCATGATTTTTTTCTTTTCAAATTAGTAAACGAAAATTTAGACAAACCCAAAAGAATGCCTGATGACATAGAACTGTCTAGCAGAATAAAAGAAACATCAGCATATAAAAAAGGCTTTACAAGTGTTTTGTTTCGAAATATTGAAGAAAGTTCAGACAATTATAAAATAACTAAATTATCAAAAGGTTTAACTATTGAACATATAATGCCACAAAATCCAGAATTTAATAGTTCTTATTTTGAAGAATATAAAAATAATGAAGAATTATTTGATAAATATCTAAATAAAATAGGCAATTTGACATTATTAACTAGACATGAAAATTTACTTGCAACTTGCAGGTAATAAAGAATATATCAAAAAGTTAGATTTCTTCACTAATAAAAATTTAAAAATTAACGAATCGCTTTTAAAAAATGATTCAGTATGAAACAAAAAATCCATAGATGATAGGACAGAATGATTTAAGAATAAAACTGTTATGATTTTCCCGTTCAACAAATCTTCAAATAAATATGGCCAAAAAAAAGAAATCTTTGCGAATCTTAAGGGTATGACGATAGAGGCAACATACAATGAACATACCAAAATAGTTACAATAAAAAAAGGCGTTCCCGTGTACGATTACTCAGACGATAGAGAAAATGATAATTTTCAATTATTTACTGACTTATGTAGCAATGGAACAATTCAACTTGGTGACGATAAACAATATTATTTTGCAGAAGAATATTCGTTTGAACCAAAAAAATTTGGTAAAAACGATACAGCCAAATCTGCTTCCATCAATTTTATTACAAATGGTTCTTATAGTGGACCCAAGAGTTGAAAAGATAAAAAATAAATTTTAATTTTTATTTTCTAAACAATTCTTAAATATATTAACTATGTCATCAATTGTCTTGACAATACCGTTGTGTTTTGGTAAATTTTGATTGTTATCATCATATTTGAAATCGTATTTAAAACCCGCGCCTGTAGCCCTTTTAAATCTTTTGGTTTCATTCCCTCTTTCGTGTATTTTATCAAATGGAATGTCTTCATACTTTACACATGCGAAGTATATATCGTCTGGCGCAATATCCAAGAAAAAAACAAAATCGTAATTATTCGTTTTGTGCAATGATTCGTGCTGAAATTTACCAGTTCTATCTTGGCAAGCCGATTTTACTTCAATCCTTCAATTATTAATTTTAATGTCCCAATCCCCTTGTTTTCCGTTATCTCCTTGAGTTCTATAACCTGCAATTCCAAAAATAGTTTGAATAAATTCTTGACCGTTCCTTCCACGTTCATCAATAGATAATTCTTTAATTTTATAAAATTTACTTATTCCAGGCAATCATTTGTCTGGTTGTTTTGCAGAGTCCTTTGTATGCTGAATTTGAGTTAATAGTAATTCGTCTAAGTTTTCATTTTGTTTCATAATGTTCTCCCGTTGTTATAACACATATTAGATTGATATTAAATCATAGACACATTTTTTTATTAAACTCGTTCTAAGGTTTAAAGCAGAATTTGTGGATAAAAATGCATATTTTGTAGCTCAATCTACTTTTTTTAAATTAGTCAATAACTTATTCTTTATCTCTTCATTAATTACAACAATTCCATAACCTCTTTTGTTCGGTAAGTCATTGAAATTATTATAGGCTTTCATTCCGGAAAAACATGTAGATGGTAAATACAAATCACATTTGTTAATCATATTCACATTTCTTTTAGATGAACTGGTTAGACCATTAGATAAAGAATATATTTTTACCAAATGGTCGGTTTCATAATTTGTTGATAATTCTTCCAAATCCAAATCTTTTCTAGCTCATATTTGAAATAATGTTGCGACATCAACGCTTTTGCCATTTGGATATATGTAACTATCTAAAGGTAATCTTTGTGAATAAACTAATTTATGATATTTTACTCTATTTTTGGGGGTCCCTTTTCCATCGCTTTCAAATAATGGCGGTAATATTAAAGCAATGAAATTACACGATTCAGCATGATTGATAAATCTTAAAGCCAAATTACCTCTTAAACCAAAAGGAGGGTTACCTATTAAAATAGTTTTATTGTTCGGAATATCAAACTCTAAAAAATTTTTCTTTATAAGTTCTTTATTGGTAGTCGGATCTATATCAATACCTATTCTTTTGGATTTTGGTAAAAGTTTAAAAAAGTGGCCACATCCAGCGCTAGGTTCAATAAACGTGTATTTATTTGCATTAAAATTATGTTTTTTTAAAAAATCTAATAAAACACCAAAACAGAATTTAGCAATTTTTGGTTTAGTATAAAATTGATCTTTATAACGTGCTGATGCAATTTTAATATATTGATTCACACATTCTTTGTTTTGTGTTAATGAGATCAAATCAAAATAATATTGTTTAGGGACAGATTTATTATTTAATCATCTTAATATTGTATTATCATTCAAGTAAAATTTATCTGCAAGAAAATCAATTCCGTGTTTATTTTTAAGATTATTAAATAGTTGAAAAAATTCCTTGTCATCAAACTTTTTAAAATTTCATTTCGTTGAAAACATAACTTTCATTATTATATTCTTCCTTTTAAATCATCTTTTTTAATTGTGTCGTAAATAAACATCCTTAATACTTTGTTTATATTTAATTTTTTTCTTTTTCTTTTCAAGATTGAATAAAATTTTTCTGCGTCATGTTTGTGCACTCGACACGATAAAGAAACAAATTCGTCGGCTTTATCTTTTGAAACTAAATTCATGTTTTTTATTATTAATTTATCAACGAAATCCATAAATAAGATTATATAAAATCAACAAACTTTGTCAACAATTATATTGTAGTGCTGATAAATGTGTAAAATTTTGTTTTTTCTTAAAAATATTAAGGGATGCTCTTAAAACAAAATGTTATGGGAAAAGTGTTGTTTTTAGAATTTTTATAATTCAAATTAGATTTTAAAAACCCTTACAAAATAGCGAAACATCAAAAATAAAACCATTAAAAGTATTTTTCTATTACTAACCACTATTTTAAATTTAAAATTTGATGGCTAAATCATGTATTCAAATCTTCATTCCTTGACGTGATAGTTTAAGTTTTATAACTATGTGCTATATTCCTCATGGCCAAGAAGGAGAAAACATACCTTTATTTGAATATCTTAAATATGTGCACAAAAACATAAGTGAAATATCAAACAGTAATACCACTACAATCACCAAACGTATAATCGAATCAACATTATTAATAAAACACAAAAATATAACAACGGAAATAGCACTGATACAAGTTAAAATAGTTAATATTAAAAATAGCTGCGCTATTTTTTGTATTTTTTTATTACCTCTATTTAGATATCCAATGTAAAAACTATTTAAATACCATAAATAAACAAGATGAAAAGCAAATGACATAGTCAATAGTAATAATCCAGCAACTCCCAGATATATGAATATGCCAGTGTCATTAATGAATAATGAAAATATTAAAATAAAAACAGAAGAAGCAAATGCTAAAATTGAAAATATTAAGAACATTGTTCTCAATTTTTTTCTTTTCTTCTCTTCCTTATTTTTCATATTTAAAATTGAATTTCTATTTACGAGATCTTGACTTTATTTTTTTCAGATACCAAGCTCAAACGAAAGCACAAATAACAGGTATTAAGAATGACAAAATACATGCGATTATAACAACGGTTAAGTTATGAATAAATAATATAAAAACAGGGCATAATAAAACGGCAATGAAAAAACTTATCAAATAAAAGAAAAATAAGTATTTTTCTTTTTTATTGAGTTTTGTGGTTTTATTATTTTTCGTATTTAAATTTAATGCATTCTCTGAGCTGGGCCCCATTGTTGTTGGTGCAAAACTTAAAAAAATCAAGAGAAAGTTATGCCAAAACAAATCTTTTTTGCCTCAATATTCGTAGTAAATCAACGGAAATATGAAGGAAACATATATCAATATTGGCCCGACTATAGCAAAACATAAAAATAAAATATCATTATGGACAAAAAATAAAGATATAAGAATGAAAACACCCCCAAAAAACATCGTATAAAACGATATTAAAAATAATATCCATATTTTTCTATTTTTATTAATGCCTCTCATGATTAAAATTGAATTTTAGAATTATTAATCTCTATTCATATTGATAATGCTAAATCTAGTAAATCTAAAACTAATGCTATTATTCCTACTATGGTAATAGCTGCTTTATTTGCACTTTTCGTAGCCACATCCAAATTTTTACACTGTTCAATCTTTTTATCAAGTTCTTGGGCTCATTTTTGACTCGCAAATGCTTTTCTTTCATATGCACCTATTGCCATTTCTAATTTTGTTGGTTGTCCACCTTTTAAAATCTTCATAAACTCTTTGACTATTTTTCTAATATTATAGACATCATTTAAAATGGAAGCTATCATATCCATTGTTTGTCCTCTAATGTTTCCGCCGGAATAGATGACATTCATAAAATTATCATTTAATTCGCACAGTAATAATCCAGCCAAAGTCTGAAACTCAACAACATTTTCACTTAATTTATCTTTCTGGTTTTCATCAATGTAAGATCAATCAAAATTAGAATAAGCAAATTGACTATTGAGTTCGTCGCCTGGTAAAACGGTATTATTATTGAAAAGATCTCGAGTTGCATTAAATCATTCTTTTAGACTATCTATATTCTCTAAATCAATATCTCCGTTATCTCAAATTTCATTTTTAAAGGTAAATACTTTGCTAGCAATTTCTTCTTTATAGGATATGGCTATAGTAGAATCATTTAACGCGCTACGTCAATTCTTGCATTGTTCTAAATTTTCTATGGAAAGAATTTTGGAAATAGATAAAACTTTATCATTAATTTGACTAGCTTTCAAAAATTTATGAAATGATTCTTTCGCTTTAGAAATCATTACTGCTCTAAGTATTGAATGTGTAAGATTTAATATTGAAACGGTTGCAGCAATAGCGGCCATAATTAAAGATGTACCAAAGGTTATGATAGCCATTGCCGAATAAATAGCAGAAACTGCAAATTTTAAATCCAAGTGCAACACTTTAAGTTTGACAACGAAATTATACTAGACGTTTCATAAGCTGATTTACCGTTAAGTCTTTTGCGATGTGTAAGGTTGATTAACATATTAAC
>JAISBY010000006.1 GCA_031265955.1 Mycoplasmataceae bacterium
TATTGTTTTCATGTTTCTCCTAATAGTGTATTAGAGAAATGAAACAATAGCAATTTACTGTTTTGACATACATTCCTACGGAATGTATATTTTTCCACGATGTCTATTTAATCAACAAATTAAAAATAAAATATCACTATTTTTTGAAATAACCTATAATTATTCAGTGAACATAAGAGAGAGAGAGAGAGAGAGAGAGAGAGAGAGAGAGTAATACTTATTACAGTATAATTTTTTCATTCACTCATAAACAAGACAGTAGTGCGAGCTAGGTCTTGTTTTTTTGTTACTTATGTATCTAAGGTTAAGAATTTAACAAAAAGGAAAAGAGAAAAATGAGAATAAGCATTAAAAAATTTTCAAAGATGATTCCATCAATTGTTTTTGGCACATCAATGATTGGAACGATACCATTGGCATTACAAGCCAATGCGTGGGATATTAGTACGATGGGTGCACCAATCGTGCAAGAAAACTTAAGTACGTATATTACAATTACTTCGTTAGGTCAATTTGAGACTGACCCTACGGGTGCAAATGCTCTACAAAGAGTTTATTTATTAAATCAAATTCGATTAATTACATCCGAAGTTAACGTTACTGTTGCTGCGCCAAGTAAAACAGTGACTTTTGACGCTAAAGCAAATTCACGTTTTTATACTGGCTCAAAAACATTGCCATATACACTACCTGTTAATTATTCGTTAGAAGAATCTTATGGAGAAATTGCAACTACCACATTTGATTATCCCGGTTTCCCATCAAACGATACCATATTTGCTTACTTAAGAGAAAATGCTGCACATCCTGATCAAATTGATGAAGGTCAACTTGCGATGTCAATTACAGGTGAAGGAGATGTATACACTGCTAGTATAACTCCTCAACCATGGGCAACATGATATGATTCTGGTGATAAATATTCATGAGATTTCACAGTAAAAGATTCTCGTGTAGATATAGAAACAGTATTGACACCCGGTTCTGACATTACAAGTGACACGAATCCTTTTATAGGTACACCTACACCTGTTCAAATTATTAATATGATTTTCGACCCAGCTTATTCATGGGCAAGTGATTTATATTCAAAAGATTTCTTAGCCGTATCTAACATTCAAGTAACAAGCAAAAGTGGTACTGCAACTATTTCAGGGCAAGGATTCTTATACGGTACAACAAACGTCACTTTTGATGTGCAAAGTGCTCCAACATTGGCGGAATTAGTTACCACTACAAATGTAACGCCTACCCCTAATAATTGATATAACCCTTCCGAAGCGGCAGTACTAGGAAGCATGTTCAATTTAAACCCTATTAATCAAACTAGTTACCCAGGTTTACAATGGGATAGTTCACAATTATCATTTGCTTCTTTCAGCATTGACCGAGCCCAAGGCACCGCTACTGTCGTAGCTAATGCTGATTCTACAAGTTACGTACCAGGTTCTTCTGTCAGCATTACTTTCACAGTTAATCAGTCAATTGATATTAACGATTTATTCGTAGCACAAGATCAACGTCTTGTTACATTTGAAAGCGACCCAACAACATTAGACGCTGAACAACAAATTTATTTAATTCAAATAGTGTTACAAAATTTCAATGTTGTCACTCCTGCTCAACAAGTCAACTACGAGAAGTTTGTAACCGATGAATTTAACTCATCTTGTGTATCAGTTACCTGACAAACAGCTTACCCATTCTCATTCACTATTACCTTAAACCAAACTGCAGTGGAATTTAACGGTAGTGCTACATTCTATTACGGCCTTTACTAAAAATATTATCAATTCTTAAATGAATAATAATGTAAAAGACACTAAAGATTCAAGAAAAAAACGGGGAATAGCACTAATATGATTTATATTTATCTCCGTTTTTTTGACGTTAGCTTTAGGCTTAGGATTAGGTCTTGGCCTTGGCTTGGGTTTAAAAAGCTGCAATGGTAATGGAGGAGGCGATAATAGTGTCTATATTTATGAAGACGTATCGCAAAGTAATTTAGGTAATCAGCCAAGTTATCCTGATGAAACCACATTAACCAATTTAATTCGTTACACAAATCCCAATTTGCAATTAGATCAACTAAATTTATCGCGAGTGTGAGATTATGGAGTGGATCTAAGCACAAAACCGACTTCAAAGCGATATATTTTAGGTGATAGCTATACACTACAATGAAGTTATCAATTGGTAAACATCATTGACCCTACACTTGGTGGTTATGAGTTTCCCGACAATGTTACTATAAATGAAGCAACATTAAAAGCGGTAATAGTTAATTTGTATAAAAATCCTTATCGATCGCTTCCAAATGATTTAGTAGTACAAAGTATTTCGGCGCCAACAACCTTTCCTACGTATCTACAATATAATGCTGTTTTGAGCGAAGTGACTGGATCCTACGCTTTTATAGGACAAGCCAATATTTCTTTTAAACAGAATCTAACATAAAATATTTAGAAAGCAAATAAATACTATATTATTGAAATAGCAAAGTTGTGATGTCGGTCAACGACCAAGGCCACTCTTTGCTTTTTTATTTATGTCTTTAATTCCATCCAATTAATGGAGCTCTCCCTAATGTGGCAGAATTACGACTAAACTGATCAAAAGATGTAGTTTTATTAGTACCATTTCAACATTTTTGAGAAAAAGCCTTGAGTGCTCCGTCAATAAGAGTAGCTACATGTGGAGACCAATCTCATCAAACTGATAACATGGAACCTTTTAATCAAATGGGGTATTCATTGTGATCTACCCCGACATTGTCTTGATACATCCCAGCATTTCCTGCAAATATTCCGGGATGAAAATTATTAAATATATCTTTAGATGATGGAGCAGTGCTTGTATTAGATTCATCATCTGAAAAATAAAGCATATCCGAATTGTAATTAACAATTCTTTTCACCCCCCCACCTATGTTTCCAGTTTCATATGGTTTAACAAAGTCATTAATAGAAGCGTTACCATATTTAGCTCACCAATGTTTTATAGTAACTTCGTCTTGATAAGATTCAATTTTTTGTCAATCACTAGCATCTGCCCCGGGTCAATCGTTGTAAGGATAATGTTGTTTAAGCAATGAATCTGATCATTGTGATGTTTCAGTCATGCCATTAGTTTTTAAAATGTCATACATTTGTGCACTGAATGTATAAATAGATTTAACGATAACTGCTTTGTTCTCTTCAGTTCATGTATTTGGCGAATCTGTTCATTGATTGTCTAAAGTTTCGATATATTCATCCCCACCAATACCAAACTGTAAAATAGCATGTTTGTTGTAATTACCGATGGATTTGAAACGGTTTGCCATGTATGTTAGAAATTTTTTGCACAAATCTACTGCAGCTTTAGAACCTGGCTTTATTTCTCTCAAATCTAAAGAATCGGGAATACGTTTACCTAATGGGTAATCATCGGTAACCCGATCATCTCAAATGGCAAAATCTTTTTCCTTCATCATTCTATTATCGTCGTTATCTTCCATGCCCTTTCCATCATCAGGATAATAGACACCTTCAGAGTTTTTCGGTTTAGTCAAATCCGTTAAAAACCAGGCATGAGTAAAAATATTAACTTCGGGAATAATATTTATTCCCTCTTTGAAAGCTAGATTTAATAAATCACCGAAATCATCAAAATCATTATGTCAGCTTCATGTTGGACTATCATCACGATAATTTTGATTTAGATTAAAGTATTCTGTTTTGCTAGGAAGATTCGGGTCATAATCATGATAATCTAATTGAAATCATGTGCCATTACCATTTCAGTCGGTTGGAGCTTCATCTATTTTATTACAGTCCAATCGCATCCCACCACTTGCAAATCGCAGGGCCAAGGTATTAAGTTTACTCCAAGACATAGTTTTAATTAAGTCAGAAACAAAAGATAAGGGATAACCTCGCCCAGAAAAGTCTATTTCAATGCCACGTTGTTTAGTTTTGGGTCAATCACTAATATGACCGTATGGAATACGAAGGTTATTAACCTGTAGTTGCAATAATGTTCTAGCGGCATTCATTCAACCTTGCTCATTGAAAGCTAAAACCGTTATTTTGTCATTAATAAAAATTTCATACGCTTCAGGATATTTGTCTGCAGTTACATAATTAAAATTACTTAGGTGACCATCTATAAACTTAAAAGCAATTTCGTGTGATTCATTTCTAATGGAAGTATGAAACTCTGGACTGCTGGCTAATGGAAATGGGGTTTCTAATGATTTAGCATAATATTCACCAGCCATATTTTGAAATAGTTCACGAATCATTTGTTTTCTTGAACCATCTCTTGGATATTCTGGTGTAAGTTCATTAGGAATATCATTAATATTAAAAGCTAGTGAAGTTTGGTTGTTGATAATGTAATATTCATTCTTGATATCCGTATACGATTCAATCGTTGGCAACGCCATTGCTCTAATTGTGTCAGCATTCGGTGCACAACTGGTAAGTGTAGAACTCATACTAACAAGAGCAGCTGAAGTTAACATGGTAGCACTACCCAACATAATTTTTTTGGAGATTTTCATTTTTTTCATAATATTAAAATTATAGGAAACAGATTGTCTGATGTGTATAACATTAAAAAGATCATAGTGTCAAACTATGATCTTTAAATTGTTGAATAAATGATTAGTCTTTAACGAAAGGTAATAACGCTACGACTCGTGCTCGTTTAATAGCGTTCGCCACCATTCTTTGATGCTTGGTGCAAGCCCCAGTCACACGTCTTGGTAGTATCTTACCACTATGCGAAATGTATTTAGTTAATAACTCCACATCCTTATAGTCAATGTGGTTTACACCCATTTGACATAAGAAACATACTTTTTTTCTTATGAAGGGACGGTATTTACGATTGGTACTTTTTTTAAATTCAGCCATGATATTTATTCCTCCTTTAATTCATCTAATCAATCAATGTCTGCATCTTTATCATGCTTGGGTTTTTCTTGCTGATGTATATCATGCCCTTCAGTTTGTTTTACAACTTGTTCTGGGAATGAACTATCAATTGATTGTGTTGCTTCAGTTTTTTTAACTGGTTGATTATTTTTTGGTGCGTAGTTTGGTACACTTAAGCCACTATTAGCATCTTTTTTACTACCAATGGAATTAATAGCATCTACCACTACTTCAGTAACGTAGATTGTTTTGCCTTCACGACTTGTAAAACTACGACGAGTTAATTTGCCATCCACCGCAACTAAATCACCTTTCTTTAAATAAGTATTAATAAAGTTTGCTTGGTTTCTTCATGCGATGCAAGGAAAGAAATAAGCTTCCTGTCTGTTAGTGTTGTCTTGTGTAGCGATGGTAATCCTCGCTTGGTTAATACCAGACTTAGTTGTAAAAGGTTCAGGATCAGCAGCTAATCTGCCAACTAAAAAAACTTTATTCATGAGTAATATCCTTATTCATGCTAGCTAGCTCGGCTTGTGCTTTATCACGTGCTTCACGTTCTGCTTTGATTCTAACTTGTCTTTCCTTAAACTTTTTAAGTTTAACTTCAGAGTATTTCACTTTCTTAGGGTTATTAATAGCACGGTGTCCGTAATCTTTCTCAAGATTAATGACTAAATGTCTTAACACCGCTTTATTAATTAGTGCTAAACGTCGAAATTCAGCGATATCGCTTGGGATAGTGCTTTCGAAGTTATATTGTAAGTATCATGCTTTAGCTTGTTTGTTGATGGTATAAGCCATATCTTTTAAACCAAGCTCAGTTAGTTTTACTTTGTCGCCTTTATTGATGATGTCAGTTAGATCTTTAATCGCAGCCTTTGCTGTTTTTTCGTCTAGAGCACCATCAACTAGCAACATAATTTCATATTTTGCCATATTTTATTTTAATGCTCTCCTTATGGGTATTGTCTTACTAATTCAGACAAAGAATGCATTTAATCATAATTAAATGCTCGGTAATTATACACATAACCTGAAAACATTATCAAGAAATGCAATTTTACTTAATGAATTTTTAATCCAAATAATTATTAGGATGTTGATAATTAAATTTGGCTGTTTAGAGTTGAACCATCAATTGCTGGTAACTTCACATCATCAAAACCTTTTATCGGTAAATCCGATCAAGAATTTTTCACGGAAACCCAAGCAAGATAATCTGGGTATGTTTCCTCGCCAATTTTTGTTTCAATAAAGAAAGTACCCGCCTTGTCTGGATCTTGGCCGCTTGCAACTAACTTGCAATTATTCCCGGCATATTCTTGCTTGGTTGGGTCGTCGTTATTACGATAGTATGCATCTCCAATCGAAACTTTATAATCATCATTGTTGTATGTTTGAAGTTCTACTACCGCATCTTGCGGAACAGGAATTTCAATCGGCTCGTGGTGTGAACTAATTGTAATGGTAATGGCTTGGTTTAATTCACATAAAAGTGATACAGAAAAATGGAATTGGCCCGAGTTAACTTCTTTAATATAGGCGACGAGTAATTTTGTATCTTCTGATAAACAATCCATTAATGGTACAGTATTCCCAGTAGTATCTTTAACCATATCATTTTCAGTTAATAAATCGTAATAATTGACAATCACATTAAGTAAATCATATTTATGAAAATTTTTAGAGAAATAGTTTAGGATTGACTTGTCATTAGGTTGTAGACTTGAAAAATTTTCTGATTGGTGTTTAGAAACATATTTATCATAATTCCAATGTTTCAATTCACTTAATTTATATTCCTGGTCAACTATACTATCAGAGGAAGAACATCCTGTGAGCATTATCGCAATGGGGGGGGCGATGATGGTAAACGGACAACTACAAGCCAAGAATTTTAATGTTTTATTTAATTTCATTTTATTTTTCACAAACTGTTTTCCCGAAGGGAAGGCAGTTTATAAACCCTTTCAAAATAATAGTTAATTATATTACAACAACTGATGGTAATCTGAACAACTAAGGTCATTCAGATTTCACTCATTTATAATAACATATGGTAAAATAAAACATTCCATTAAATTGAAGTGGATTATCAACAGGGAGAAAATATGACTGGTGTAGAGATAGCAATAATAGTAGTTGTGTTAGTTTTAGGAATAGGATTAGGTATCGTTTCATTGGTATGCGGTATTCTAGGTTTAGTTAAAAGAAACAAAACCAACTGTATTCTTGGTATTGTTTTCGGAGCAATTTCTTTAGGTGGAATTGGTCTTGCTGGATTGATTTGTGGTATCGTTGGATTGGCTAGAGGCAAAGAATCGAATAGAACCAAAAAATAACCTCAATATAAATTTATTAATTTAAAGCAAAGGTTTATAGAGGTTGTAAAGCATTAATCTAAATTTTGTCGTGAAGGTCATAAATTCACAAGATTTAGTTAACGTAATATGTTTAGAATTAACTAAATCATCACGGAAAACTGCTTTCATTTGTTTATTAAAAGATGATGATTCAATTAATACGCCGCTTTCAAAATTATTTCAAAATGAACGGTAATCAAAATTAGCGGTTGTAATAAAAACATGTTGGTCATCAATAATTAAATACTTGGAATGAATAAACCCATCGTATTCATAAATTTTGCAATTATTTTTAATGAAATCCATGTATTGGCCACGGTTCATAATGACAATAAAATTTTTATTATCAGGTTTGCCAGGAACGATGATTTCCACGTTGACACCACTTCTAGCAGCAATGTGAATGGCAGAAGTACATAATTCAGTCGGAACAAAATATGGTGTCACTAACTTAATAGATTTCTTAGCACGGAACATTAAGGAAGCCATTGCATTCATTATTCCCTTTTCCGAATAGTTTGGTGTACTGCTACAAAATTGCATATCGTTTGTGTCTTTCACTTTATGGATTGTTAAATATTTTTTCAAGCTATCTAATACTGTTTGTCGTTGGGTATGAGAAATGGTGTAGTCTGTAAAGTTAATTCAATCACCAATGAATGTAATATTAAAACTATTGACGATTTCACCTTCAATTACAAAGTTTTGATCTCTTCAATAATTTTTGCTTGGATCCATTGATAGATATTCATCGCCAATATTGCTTCCACCATATAGAGCATATTTGTTGTCTACAATTAAAGCTTTACGGTGTAAGCGATAATTAGTAGCACCTTTAAAAACATTAAATCCAGGCGGATTAAAAATACCGACTTCAACACCATTTTGTTTTAATTCTTTAATCTGTCGCTTTTTCAAACGACGGAAAGTGCCTAGTCAATCATATAACAAGCGCACTTCCACTCCTTCTCGCGCTTTTTTTATTAACTCAGCTAAAACTGCACGTAGAAAGAAACCGTCATGCAATATGTATGTTTCAAAATGAATAAAATGTTTAGCTGATTTGATTAACCTAATAGTCTCGCTAAACATTTGGGTATTGCTATTTAATGCTCGAATTGAATTATTTCTATAAACTGGTTTTAATTCGTTTCGGTAAGCATAACGAAACATATTAGTATTGCTTGGATTCTGCTTAAAATATTGCTTAGCATAATCAAATTTTTCAAATTTATTGAATTTGGCATGGTTTAAGTTTTCCTCAGCTCAATCATGTCGATTCATCGGAAGTGTGCCAAACACGGTAAAGAAAAAGCAGCCTAACAAAGGCAGCATCGTAATGCAAAATAATCAACTTGCTTTAGTATAAGTGTGTCGTTTAGAATTAATAATGTAAATACCGTAACAAGTATCAATGAGGACAATGACAATTGCTACCAAAGCAATAATTCATGATTCATGAACATAATAAACTAATAAGGCAAGAACAACGATTAAAGCAGCTACAATTGAAGCAATGAGCGCCGTTGCTGCCATTTTGAATTTATTCATAAACCAATTATAGAAAAAATCACAAATGATAAATGCTTATTATTAAACCTATAATAATCGCATATTATGAATGCTTCGTATTTTGGTAATTTATTTATGTGTGCTAGCATTACTTTGCTATTTAGTTTGCTAGTCTTTGCCTTCATACTTTCAATTAAAAACACTAATATTTACCGTAATCATATTGAAACTAAAAAATGGTTTTGACCAGCCTGCGATACTATTATCGGGACTGTGGTAGGTTTATTGGCTTTCTTCACTTTTTATTTATCATCTTTGTCTACTTCTAATATGATTAATTCAATTAGTGTAATTTTGATTTTGTTACCAGGTTGCTTATACACTAGTCCATATTTTGCGTTGGGTGGAATTTTACCAGTAGTTATAGGGATGACAACATTATTTGTTCCCACTAACGTCATGATTATCTATGTAGTCATTAGTTATTTGATCTATTTGATAGTTTCCTTTGTTTTTCATTATGTGTTACCGAAATTAACCATATTTATTAAAACAATATTAAGTCAAATTGCTTTTATATTGCTTCAGATTATCCTAATGGTAATATTGAATTATGTCATCAACATTCAACCCATAGAATTACATAATCAACTTTGAGCCACATCCACTATTTTGCAAGTTTTTATTGCAATCAATTGAATAACATGCATTTATATTAGTAAGATCTATAAAAAAACACAAACAATGAATCACCAAGTGATTCATGATTACAAATATTTTATTACCGCCAATTATATTTATGATGAAATAAATGAGTTTATCAAAGATCATAATGTCCAATATGCTTACATAATTGGGTTTTCCATTAAAAACATTCGAAAAGGTCCGTACACGGTAAGCGAAAGAATTATTAATGGTTTCAAGCAAAGCACCGCTGATGACATTCATCATTTCTTTCGCGAAAAAAATGAAAAATTATTTTTTACGAGCGACGAAGGCTATTTCTTTGTGTTAGTTAAGACAAATGTATTGTGCACTAAAAATCTCAAATTATCATATTTCAATAATTATCAAACGGAACGTCCTAAAAAGGATTTGATAAGTAAATTTCAAGATTTAATTTTTTCACCATTTTTATATCAAGGGATACAAATTAAAGCTGAAACTAATTTAATGGTTGGTATTTACGGCGTACACAGTAATGATATTTTTTATTTAATTCAAAGTCTACAGACGATGATCGAATGATTTGAGCCTAGAGAAGATTACAATAAAGTTCAATTATTCGATTCAAAGTTAGAGTTCGTTTCTAACTCTGATATGGAACAATTTCAGCAATTAAAACAAGTGATAAATATTAATGACATTAGATTGAAAACGACACACATTCAATATAACGAAACAGAAATTATTGTTCCAGTTTTTTCATTGATGAAACTTGCTGCATTTAACGCTGGTTCCATTGTGAAAACGACTCCGAATTATTTAAGACCAATAATGTTGAAGCACCTATCGGCTAAAGCATTGCAATGATTTTCAATTAACAATAATAATCCCAGCGTCAAATTAATGATTTCTTACCCGCTTGAATCATTAGCAAATTTTAGTTTTTCCGCTCAAATGTTTTATAGCAAACTATCAAAACTTGATATTCCTGCGAAACAAATCATTTTGCGATTGAATTTAAAATATTTACCAATCAATTATTCTGATACTAACTTATCAAAAAATATTCAGGACTTAAAGAAAATTGGAATCAATATTGTTTGTTCGTATGTTAATGCCCATAACATTGATTTTGTTTCGTTAATTAGTCCATATTTTGTATTTTATCGCAAAGTAAATCAAGAAAATGACAAGCAAAAAGAATACAACATTCTTTTAAAAAAATTATTAGCCAAGTCAAAAGTTAAATACTACAGTCGTTAATTACTAATATAATATTTGCTTATATGTGAGTTGATTTAGCCGTTACACTTGATGTCGTTATTGTTGTCTTATTGATTGCTTTAATTGCTGTTCAAATTTTAACCGCTATTTATGGCGTTGAAATTAAGAACTTTTTTTACCGCTTACGTTTTACTAAAAAAAGACAACGTGATGACATTAAATTTCTATTAGATTTTTTCAATAATTTAGCAAGTACATTGGTAAAATTATCTGCTGATCGTGTTGGAGCATTGATTGTAATTGAAAATAAAGACAGTTTAACCCCGTACATCAATATTGGAAATAAGATTGATGCTGCCTTTTTTCCAGAATTCATTACTACTGTTTTTTACAACCATAAATCAGCGCTTCATGATGGAGCAATAATTATTCGCAATTGAAGAATTGCCTCGTTATCTAGTTATTTGCCAATGACTAAAAAAATTGTCAATGTCGAATACGGAGCCCGACACCGTGCGGCTTTTGGTATTTGTGAAAAATATGATTGCTTCGCCTTTGTTGTTAGTGAAACTAATGGTAATATTACTGCGATGCATTTAGATGAATTTAAGCGTTTAAGTCAATCTCCGGAAAAATTGGTTATTGAAATAATTAAATTATTTTCTAGTGCTGGAACGTTTAAAGAACATAAAACAACAAGTAAAACAAATATCGTTGACGAAGCTGAGAAATTTAACAAACGCAATCAAATTAAACAGAAATAGTTTGATGTGTTAAAATCTTTACACTATTGGAGACGTACTCAAGTGGTTAAGAGGACACCCTGCTAAGGTGTTAGATCGTTCTGCGATGCATGAGTTCGAATCTCATCGTCTCCGCCAGATACCCTTTTTAAGTTAACTACTTAAAGGACGAGATTAATAATTATTTAGAAAAATATAAGCAATTTAGCTTTGCTATATTTATTTTTTTATTACAGTAGGTGTTTGAATACCTAGATGATCAAATAAAACATTAAATTTAATGTTGATGTTATCTTGAAACTTTTCAAAATCATTCTTATTAACAAAAATATGATTAATTTCTTTTTTGAATTCATTAAATTCATCACGAGTTACATACTTAGGTAGACGTGTGCCAACTTTGTTAGCATTAACCACAAATTCGTCTGCACTAATTCTTTTTTCGATATGAACATTATATTTTGTCACGTTTATATTATACCTCCCTTCATAATTTACCTAAATAGCGGCATGTTTTCTACATTACCTCACAGCAAATGTATTTTAAAATAGAAAGTTCGCCAAAATCTACGTTTATAGGAATGGTTTGATTATTAAAAGAGAACGATGTTTCTACTGACAATCAATAAACGTATTTATCACTTTCTTGATCTTTGAATGTCAACCACGCTTTATATTTCGCTTCATTTATTTCAATATGACAAGTTTTAACTGCAACTGTATCTATCATGTTGTGTGTTTTTTTAGAAACAGAAATAGAGGTAGTTGAACTATCGCTTGTAAACAAACAATTTTCAATTACATGTAATTTAACATAGCAAAACACTAAGACTAAGAAAACTGTAGCCAGAATTGAAAATGTAATTAGGTATTTAATTGTCTTAGTCATCCCTATATATGTAATATGGGTAAAAAAATAAATTTGCTAAATTATTTTTGGATTTGTTTTAAAGTATCATGGATTATCTTGTTCAATTGATTGATATTTATTTTGTTTTTAGCACTAATAAAAATTAATTTTTCAGGTTGAATTTTTAGGTACTTACAAATTTGATGTTTTTTGTTTGAATAGGTAGACATTGATTGTTTATCAATCTTATTTAAGATAACAAAATGGTTTTTAAACTTGCCTTGAAAATATTTGCTCATTTCCACATCAAGGTTAGTAATAACGTTGGCATCGCAAACTTGAAAAATAGCATACAAATTAATTCTCTTTGATAAGTATTCGTCAATGATACTAGCAACTTTTTGTTTGGTTTGGCGACTACCAAGCATAAAACCATATCCTGGTAGATCTACTAATCGATAAGTACCAAAGTCGTAAAAGTTAACTAATTGAGTTCTACCAGGTGTTTTTGATGATTTGGCAATTTGTTGATTTGCAAGAGCATTAATAATGGTAGACTTACCGACATTACTTCGTCCGATGAAACAAAGTTCAGTTGTTTGATCATTGATTCAACTTTGAAAACTACTAGCGGATTTAATAAAATGAGGCATGTGTTAATTATGTATTAGTAATAATAAAAAGTGATAAGTTTATGACTACTTGACGTCATTACTTTTTGATCAAATTTAAAAATAATTTAGCAAATTTATTTTTTTGCCTGTATTAAATAACATGGGGGGGGGAGTGAAATGAAAAATAATAAGGTGCCAATCATTGTGATGATGTCTACAAATATGTTCGTAGATAAACTTGAAGACATTAGAGGTATTTGCAAACAGTGCAAAGCAAAAGAAGTTTTAGACGATGCTGTCGACATTATTTTGTTTTATTTTAATGATAACGAATTATGAATACGAGCAAAACAAAAAATACAACTACTAGTAGTTGGACGGATAAATTTTAAGCTATCGCCTAAACGTGTTATCATAATGGAGGAAATGAAAAACATAATTGTTGAACCGCCACAGCCACCAGCCTGGTTTTTAGAATTTGAAAAAAGATTCTTGAAATTTCAAACAGAAATGTTGAAATTTCAAGAAATGGTAATGGCCCGTTTTGATAAACAAGATGAATTTAATAAATATGTCATTGCAAGACTTGACTATATGGATACCCATCAACCAACTTGGTTTAAACAATGAGTTAAAACTGATTTTAATCCATTAAAACATCGAATAGATAATATCGTTAAACTGAATAATTTAAAAGAATAGCTACCAACAGATTTATTTATTACCCTTACTTTTCATCATATTCATAATTTGATGAATTTGTTGTTCTGAAGGTTTGCGCCCCATTTGCGTATACATCGCCCTTATTTGGTCTTCAGTAATGGGTGGATTCTCGCGCATTTGTTTCTTAAATACTTTAGTCGCAATATAAAAACCTAATAAACCACCGATTACTAACGCTCCGATTACCCCTAATACTATTCCAACTATTGTTCCTGTTCCCATTTTATGCCTTCTTACTTCGTTTGATATCAATTAATAATTTTATCGGTTATTTTTGTAGGTGTCAAATCAAAATAATCTAAAACATCGGCTGGTTTACCAGATTTACCAAATTGGTTAATTCCAATGGTAAAGTCAGCGTATTTATACCAAGGTGCGGTTGAGGCAAATTCAATACTAACAATTGGTTTACCATCAAGAATAGTTTCTTTATAGTTTGTCCCTTGCGATTCAAACAGCTCAACTGATGGCATGGAAATAACCCGAGCTTTAATCCCTTTATTTTTTAGCAACTCACTTACTTCAATGGCGATAGGCACTTCGCTACCAGTTGCGATTATGTTAATTTGGTGTTTTGGAATAGGGTAAATAACATAACCACCAAATTTAGCATCATCAAGCGATGAAGGATATTGCTTGACATTTCCTCTAGAAGTAATGATTGTGGTCGGATGATCAACTGATCTGATTGCGTGTGAAAGTGCTAATTCACATTCCGTTAAATTGGCTGGTCTGAATAAGAAGTGATTAGGAATCAAGCGTAGTGTCGGAATTTGTTCAATTGGTTGATGCGTTGGTCCGTCTTCACCAACGGTAAGACTATCGTGACTATAGACATTAATGGAAGGAATATGACTAATTGCCGCTAAACGAATCGCATTTTTGTTGTAATCACTAAAGGATAGGAAAGTAGAAGTAATCGCTCTACACCCACCATGGATAGTAATGCCATTATTAATTGCAGCCATTGCAAACTCACGAACACCATAATAAATGTTTTGGCCATCTTTATTATGATCGTTGAAGGCAATAGACTTTCGAGCGGTAATTAAAGTGGACGCTGTTAAATCTGCTGCACCCGCAAAAAAAGTAGAATTATTTTCTAAAGCTGGTTGTAATACATCGCTCATCAAATTACGTGTCGCTATTTCTGGTTTCACTTGATAATTTTTATACCAATCTCAAGTGAAATTAAATTGATTTTGATTTAATTTCATGTATTGGTTATATAGATTGATGTCTTTGCTTTCCAATTTTTGTAAAGCTAAGTTAAATTGACGTTGTGCTTCAATCCCGCGTTTACGAAGGATTGACATGTCTTCGCGAACGCTTGGATGAATTTCAAAAGAATCAACCTTGTAATTTAAATTGCTTCTTAATTCTTGAATTTGTTCACTATTGAGTGGCGAACCATGAACGGCATTTGTATTTTGTAAACGGCTGCCAAAACCAATGATGGTATTACATTCAATAACAGTTGGGTATTGACTAAGTTTAGCACGAGCAATGGCATTAGCCACTTGGTTAGTGTTGTTAGCATTCTTAACTTTAATGTAATTTCACTTATATGTTTCAAACATTTTTTTAACATTGTAGTTAGTAGAATCGTGCACCTTACCATCTAATTGAATTTTGTTGGAATCATATAACATGATTAGTTTGTTAAGTTTCAATCGACCTGCTAGAGCAATCGCTTCTTGACCTACACCCTCTTCTAAACAACCATCACCAAATAACACGTATGTGTGGTGGTCAATAAATTTACCATATTTGTTAAATTTATTAGCTAGTTTGCTTTCAGCAATTGCCATTCCCACGCCCATAGCAATACCTTGTCCTAAAGGCCCAGTCCCGACTTCGATTCCAGGAAGAATATGATTTTCAGGGTGACCAGGACATTTAGAATTTAGTTGACGGAAGTTTTTTAAATCATCCATTTTAATTGACTCTAATCCTGATATTAGCATTGTGGCATATAGCATCGCACTACCATGACCGGCTGATAAAACAAAACGGTCACGGTTAAAGTAAAAAGGATCTTGCGGGTTAATTTTTAAATGGTTACGAAACAAAGCATACATAATTGGTGCCGCTCCTAAAGCAATACCAGGATGACCTGATTTAGCTTTAGCAATGGCTTCAACGGCAAGCAAACGGATGGTATTAGTACTTAATTTTGAAAATTCAGTTATTTGCTTATTAAATATTTTTTTAGGGAATGTCATAATGGGAATTATAAATTAATACGCATACATATTTATCTAAATATTTACAAAAATAAGTAATTAGTAACAACAAAGAGCAACCGATGTTATAATGACAACATGATTTTCTTTTTTGTTTAATGCATAAACAAGTGTAAACAAACGCCGTTATCGAAATATCAAGCAAAGGGTTATTAAAAAGCCTTTTGCTTTTTTGTTTTATTACTAGAACTAAAAAAAGAGAATCATTAAAAATCAATTAGGAGATTTAAGAAATGAAAAAAATAAAATCAATACTTGCTATAAGTTCGTTAGGAGTATTATCAATCGGAACCGCTGCTGCTATAGTCGGTTGTAATAAAACAAGCAACACTGATGTAGAATTAGTTAGTTTAGCAGCTAACGGAACACCAGGAATAGAAACTACTACCAAGTTAACTTTAACAACGAATATAAACATCAAGAATTTAAAAAAAGATGATATTACTATTACTGATACTAACACATCTACTAAATTAACTGTTGGTACAATTAAATTAATTAGTGATACAACTTACGATATTAATATCACTGGAACATGAGGCAACGGTGATGTTGTTTCTATCACAATAAACAAAAAAGGTTATACATTTGTTGGTAGTCCTAATGTTAAAATAAATAAAGATGATAATATCCATGTACAATTAAAATCATTAACAGCCGATGGAGCGTCAGGTGATCAAACTACAACTGAACTATTCTTAGACACAGATAAAACTATTGCAAATTTAGTGATAGCTGATATTACTGTTAAAAATGATACTTCATCCAAAACATTAACTGTTGATAAAGTTACTTTTACTACTTCTCCTACATATACTATCGCCATAGATGGCGAATGAAATGATAGTGATATTGCCTCTATTACAATCAAAAAAACTGGTTATACATTTACTGGTAGCCCAACTACTAAATTAAATAAAACTAGTGTTTAATCGCAAATTATCATTTCATTATCAATCTAATGTATTAGTAATATATAATGAACGAATTATAAAAATTAGGTAGGACAATATATGGGTTTTTTCAGTAAAATATTCGGTAAAAAAAATAAAGAAGGTGCAAATAGCGTATTAGAAATTTGTGCGCCAGTTGATGGTGAGGTAGTCTCAACAGCTAAAGTAAAAGACGAAACTTTTAGTCAAGATATGATTGGACATGGCTTTGCAATGATTCCAACTAACGGAGATTTTGTAGCTCCAATTGATGGTGAGCTTACTTTAGTCGCTGAAACTGGACATGCTTTTTCCATTAAAGCTAATAATGGTGTAGAAATTTTAATCCATATTGGTATTGATACAGTCAATATTAATTCAGCTGATGCAAGCGGTAAATCCAAAACTAAAGCACAACGTAAACCTGGTGATCCACTTGAAGGGTTTAAGATTTTAGCTAAGACTGGTGACAACGTTAAAAGAGGCACACCAATCATTACAGCTGATATTGATTTTATTAAGTCTAAAAAATTGGATACCATTACACCTATTGTTATCATCAATAATGAATTTAGTGCTAATAAAACATTATCAAGTATTTTAGTTAGTGGGCAAGTAACTAAAGGTACAAAAGTTATTGAAATTAAGTAATTAATTCCATGAGTAAGCTTTTAAAGGGTATCGGTGCTAGTGCAGGAATTGCCATTAGTAAAGCTTATTTATTAACTCAACCCCATTTTCAAATTGATGATAAAACAGTTACAGATACTAATGTTGAAATTAAAAGATATGACAAAGCGATTCAACTTACTGTCGAGCAATTAACTAAAATTAAAGATATTGCCATTAGTAAGATTGGTAAGGAAAAAGCCGATGTCTTTGAAGCACATATTCAAATTGCGCAAGATCCTGAAATTAAACAAGAAGTTGAAAACACAATTAATGGCACCAAAGTGAATGTTGCTTTTGCAATTGATCATGTTTTTAACAAATATCATGAAATGTTTAAGGTGATGGAAGACACTTATTTCAAAGAGAGAGCTGCTGATGTAGTTGATGTCAAGAAACGAGTTTTAAGTAATATTTTAAATATTCCATTGCCTGATATTGCTAGCATTAATCAAGAAGTAGTTGTAGTGGCGCATGATCTAACGCCATCCGAGACGGCACTTTTAGATAAAAAATATGTTAAAGCCTTCATTACTGAAATTGGAGGCAGAACTAGTCATGCCGCTATCATGGCGCGTACTATGGAGATTCCTGCTGTTCTTGGGGTAACTGATATTCTAAAAAACATAAACGCTGGTGAGCTCATTGGTTTAAATGGTATTACTGGTGAAATTGAAATTAGTCCTAACGATAGCAAAGAATGAGAAAATAAAATTCAAACTTTCCTAAAAGAAAAAGAAGAATTAAAAAAATATATCAATGTGCCAACCGTTACCACAGATGGACATAAAGTGGAAATTAGTGCTAACATTGGTAAACCAGCTGATGCAGCAACTGCTTTAGCTCAAGGTGCAGAAGGCATTGGTTTATATCGTAGTGAATTTTTATATATGGATAATGAACATTGACCAACGGAAGAAGAACAGTTTGAAGGTTATAAATCTGTTTTAGAACAAATGAGTGGCAAACTAATTGTCATTCGTACACTAGATATTGGTGGTGACAAAAAATTATCATATTACCAATTTCCACAAGAAATGAATCCGTTTCTAGGATATCGAGCGATTCGTTTTTGTTTAGATAATAAGGAAATTTTTAAAACACAATTAAGAGCGTTAGGTCGCGCTTCTGCTTTTGGTAAGTTAGGAATTATGTTCCCCATGGTAGCGACAATTGATGAATTCAAAGAAGCTAAAGTATTAGTTGATGCCACTTTTGCTGAACTACGTAAAGAAGGTCATAAAGTTAGTGATAGCGTTCAAATCGGGATGATGACAGAAATTCCTTCGTCAGCAGTTTTGGCAAAACAATTCGCTAAATATGCAGATTTCTTTTCTATCGGCACTAACGATTTAAACCAATATGCTTTTGCTTGTGATCGTATGTCACAAAAAGTATCGTATTTATACCAACCGAATAACCCATCTTTATTAAGATTAGTAAAGATGACAATTGATGGTGGGCACAGCAATAAACACTGAGTGGGTATGTGCGGTGAAATGGCTGGCGACATTAATTCAGTTCCTATTTTATTAGGGTTAGGATTAGACGAATTTTCTATGAGTGCCACGTCCATCCCTAAAGCTAGAAAAATTATCAATAATCTTTCATTTGCAGAATGTCAAAAATTAGCTGAAAAAGCAATTGATTTAGAGACTATTGAACAAGTGAATAATTTAGTTTCTAATTTCTTAAAACAGAAAAATTTGTCTTAAAGCTTCTGTTCATTTAACACTTTGCATTAAGAATATTTATCAGCAAAGTATAATTGTGAGTAATTATGTCCAATAATTTCATTTTTAATTATTCAATTGCAACAAATAAAGGTATCCGCGAGATTAACGAAGACGCTAGTTGGATTGGTTTTAATAAAAGTGAACAAGTATTAATTATTGTTTGTGATGGTATCGGTTCTCAAGATGATAGTCAAATTGCCTCATTAATTACGGTTGAAACTTTTAAAAGCCACTTTGAGAAGAAAACTAGAATTAGGAATATTGATTTATTTTTTAATAAGTGTTTAAAAGCCTCATATAACAAAGTTAGCAGTATTGCCAATAAAAAACTTAATGGTAAAAAAATTGGCACAACTCTAGTTGCAACTTTTATTGACAATGGGAAAGTTACTACTTTTAATTTGGGGGACTCTAGACTTTATCATTATTCATATGCCGATGATGCTTGAGCACAAATTACAAGAGACCATAATTTGTACAATTATTTTAACGATCTTGCCGAAAAAGACAAGACAATTGATGTCAATGAATTATGTATGCGTCACAAAAATCAACTACTAGCTTTAACAAAATGCTTGGAAAGTAATAGTGATGCTCATGTTAATTATGATAAGTATGTATTTAATGTTGATGTAGGCGATGTCTTATTTCAAGCAACCGATGGTGTTTATCATTACCTAAAATTGAATAACGTAACTGAAACTCTAAAGAATAATTCAATGAATTTTGACGCAATTAGTCGTAATTTAATTCAAATTGCATTAGAAAATAAAAGTAATGACAACTTAACTTGTGTTGTTGTGGAGTGTATTAATGCCAACTCAAAAGGTTAAAGAAGAACCAAAATTTCCTAAGGTAGAATTTCACCCTAACGACATTGTTTTAAATAAATACCGTATTCTTAATCGACTAGGTTCTGGCGGAATGTCATCCATTGTTTACAAAGCTGAAGATGTTAATATTAAGAATGATGAATTTTTTGCCAATAAAGAAAAAAATGTAGCAATCAAAGTTGTTAATCGTGACGAAACATGAAAAGAGGGAGAATGAACTAAAATTCATGATGAATGTGTTACTAGTCAGCGAGTTGCTAATAAGAAAAATATTGTTAATACCTATGAGGTGGCCAAAATAAATAACGGTAATTCTATTATTATTGTTATGGAATACATAGATGGTATTTCATTACACGATCATTTAGCAAAGGTAGATTATTTCAGCGTTCGTGAGGCTACTTATTACTTTGCCCGTATTTTGGACGGCATTAAAGAATTACATAGTTTTAATGAAAAAATCATTCATCGCGATTTAAAACCAGAAAATATTATGTTGACTAAAGATTTAATGCAAGTGAAAATTATAGATTTTGGTATTTCTTCAGTAATGATTGATTCTACTCTTAGTGGCGAAAAGAAAATTGTAACAAATGAAGAAACTATTTTTGGTACTTATCCATATATTTCACCAGACCTAAAAAAAATGTTTAAAAAAACACCGGTGGAACGTGAAAAATTGATTAGTGTACAATTTGATTTCTTTCCACTAGGGGTAATTTTTTACGAAATGTTAATGGGCGAAAAGCCTTTTAAAACTGCTGATGAAAATGACATATCAGTAATTGGCTTGCCGTTAAAATACGACATGATGTGTATTAGCGACATTAATCCAAATATTCCTACCACTCTTGAAAACATTATTTTTCGATGCTTAGCTTCGAAAGATAGCGACCTTAAATACCGTTACCAATCAGTTAACGAAATTATTAATGATCTTAATAATTACAACAAGGATCCTCAAAAAGGTGCATTTGCTAAATTGTTAAAGCCTAAAAATGAAAGAACTTTGCAATTATACAACGCTTTTAATGTAATACAACAAAAGCAACATGAAAAATTTTATGAACAACATTGATTTTATTGAATTATGTTCACAATTGCGAGTGTGACACTTTCTTTAATTGTTATATTAGCATGCCTTCACGAATTGAAATAACTATAATTAATATATATGTTTAAATTCAAAATAGAAAATGTTAATAACCGAATTAATAGCAAATTAATGAAACGTTATCAAGTCACTGTTGATAGTTTAATCGAAAAAATTAATTTAAAAGTGTTAGATGGTACTGATATGATGGGATGATTGGAATTAGTAGAAACCTACGATAATCAAGAAATCATTCAAATGCGTGCCAAAGCACAAGAATGAAAAAAAATGAATATCAAGAATGTCTTGGTGATTGGTATTGGTGGTTCATACGTTGGGGTGCGAGCAGCCATTGATATGTGTTGTGGTAATTTCGATGAAATAACACCTAAGTTAATCTGAGTTCATAATATGGCGGCCTCTTATATTACCAACTTAGTAAAAAAAATACAAAATGAAAAATTTGGAATTATTATCATTTCCAAGTCCGGCACAACATTAGAGCCAGCTGTTGCTTTTAGAATTTTCCGTGGGATATTACAAAAGAATGTTGGTATTAGTAAACTGCACAAATATATTGTGGCTATCACCGACAAACAAAAAGGTACGCTTCATGATTTTGCTAAGAATCATCATATCACTACCTTTAGTATCCCAAACGATATTGGTGGACGTTTTTCTGTTTTAACACCGGTTGGTATGTTCACAATGATTCTTAAAGGTTTGGATCCTTTGATGATCCTTAAAGGAGCAAAACACGCAATTAAAGATACACGAGATAATGATATTAGTGAAAATAGTGCTTTTCTATATGCGTGTTATCGCCATTACCTCTTCAGAATAAAACATTACCAAATTGAAAACTTTATTGTTTATGATCCAGCCTTACAATTTGTTAGTGAAATGTGAAGACAAATTTTCGGTGAGTCTGAAGGTAAAGATGGTAAAGCATTATTTCCAACTGTTTCTTTATTTACTACTGATTTACATTCAATGGGACAATACTTACAACAGGGAACACGAAATTTCTTTGAAACAACTTTGATATCTGTCAAACCAAAATCTGATTTAACTTTAAAAATTTCAGACAATAGTGATAAGTTGAAATATTTAAATAATAAATCTTTGGATTTTGTTAATAAAAAAGCTTTTGAAGGGACACTTGCTGCTCACAGTAGAATTGGTAAAGTTGATAATTTTGTAATTGAAATTGGTGCGTATGATGAATACCATTTTGGTTATTTATTTATTTGATTGGCAATGGCTGTCACCATGAGTGGTTACCTATTAAAAATTAATCCATTTAACCAACCAGGTGTTGAACAATACAAAAGTAATATGTTTAAACTACTTGGGCGAAAGGATTAAGATTTCTTATTAATTGACAAATATAAAACTTGTAAATCCTTTTGTCTATTTCACTTGAAATAAGCTCCGCTTAATTGGAGAAAAAGTACAAGTGTTCTAAACATCTATATAATCATTAGTGTGAAAAATAAAAGTAATTCAACAAATTATCAAGTAACTAAATCTGATCATGACCCCAGTAAAACGTGGCGACAATATTACATTAACTCGTAAAGTGAAATCTCGTGGTCCTGGTTCAGACATTATTATTGATAAACCTCCGCGTATGACTCTAAACAGACTTGCTGAAATGTTCATTGATTTTAAAAAAGTTGTAGAAGATTATATTAAATCTCATCCTTAGGCTACAATTCAAAAACAAATTATTGAAGAATCAGAATACAGTTCGACTATCAATTTTAATTTTTTGATAGTTTATTAATTGACAAATATAAATCTTGCAAATCTTTTTCGTCTACGGCACTTGGAGTTTCCATCATCAAATCAACCCCATGACTATTTTTTGGAAAGGCAATTACGTCACGGATACTTTCTGAGTTAGTTAAAATCATTGCCAACCGGTCTAGCCCTAAAGCAATACCACCGTGTGGTGGCACGCCATAAGTGAAGGCTTTTAGTAGAAAACCAAACTTGTTTTGAATTTCGTTTTCTTTTAAACCAATCGCTTTGAACATTCGATTTTGTATATCGCTATCAGTAATTCGAATTGAACCGCCACCAATTTCATAACCATTTAAGACAATATCATATGCTCTGGCCTTAGCGTTAGCCATATTGGTATCAAAATTATTAATTGTTTCAATAGTTGGTGAAGTGAAAGGATGATGAGCTGCTTGATATTTCTTTTCTTTCTCATCATATTCAAACAATGGTCAATCAGTGATTCAAACAAATTTATATTCATTTTGTTTTTTTAATTTTAACAAGTTACCTAATTCATTTCTAACCGCACCCAATGATTGATTTACTACTTCTAGACTATCAATTACCATCAATAATGTACCTTTGCTAAGATTGTTATCTTTAAAAATATGATTAATGATGGTTGGTTCAATTTTTTTAACTGAACCTGTTATAACACCATTATCAACCGTTAAATACATCAAGTCATAAGCCTTGTTGTCTTTAGCATATTTACGTAATGATTCAATTTGTTTCTTATCTAAAACAATATTGGGAACAATAATATATTTAATAGATTTATTATTTTTTAATGCGTCTTTGATTACGGTAAATTCAGTGTTTTGAAAATAAGATGAGGCATCATGTAATTTTAAATCATAACGTAAATCAGGCTTATCAGATCCATATTCATTCATTGCTATGCTATATTTCATTATTGGAAATGGAACAGTCAATTGAACATTTAATGTTTCGGTAAATACTTTGACAAACATTTTTTCAATAATATCCATAATTGTTTGTTCGGTAGGAAAAGACATTTCTAAATCCAACTGCGTAAATTCTGGTTGACGATCTGCTCTTAAATCTTCGTCTCGAAAGCAACGTGCAATTTGAAAATAACGATTCATGCCTGAAAGCATAAGAAGTTGTTTATAGATTTGTGGTGATTGTGGTAAAGCATAAAAATTATTCATCTTTACTCTAGTAGGAACAAGATAATCTCTCGCTCCTTCTGGTGTGGCTTTGGACAAGATTGGAGTTTCAATTTCGATGAATTCACGACTAAGTAAATAATTACGAATTGCATTATTTAATTTAGAACGAAAGATGATTTTATTTCGATTAATAGGACGTCTTAAGTCTAAATAACGATATTTTAAACGGACTTCTTCAAGTGCATCTGTTTCATTTTCAACAATTAAAGGAGTTTGAGCCGACTTCGACAATAATTTAAAATCGTTTAGTTTAATTTCAATGTCTCCGTTTGGAATATTTTTATTAATGCTTTTGCGAACACTTACTACGCCTGAAATTTCGACAACTGATTCTTTTGTAGTACTAAAAACTTCGTTAAAATATTTGTTGTGTTCATCAACAACAATTTGTACTAAACCGTATCGATCAGCAACATCTAAAAACAATAAAGATCCCAACTTACGGTTCTTTTTCACTCACCCGCGAATGACTACATTTTTACCGTTTTCACGATTACTAATTTTTCCACAATAACTTCATTCCATAATAGGTATTTATTTATTTTTCTTAATAAAATCAACGATTTTAGTGATTTCAATGGTTTCTTGTTTTAATGTTTTTTGATCTTTGATAACGATTTTCTTATCGGACAATTCTTTTTCGCCAAGTATCATTACAAAACGAGCTTTTAAAGCTTCGGCATAACTGAAATTCTTTTGTAATTTATAGGTTTCAAATTTGCAAACTGCCCCAATTCCTGCCGAGCGGAGAATTGCTAAAATTAAAATAGCAGTTGGTTGGGTCCGTTCATTTAAATTTGCGATAACAACATCAATGGGTTTTTGCAAAGGTAAAGAAATATTTTCATAGTCAAGTATTAATAATAATCTTTCAATTCCTAATGCAAAACCAGTACAAGAACATTCTTCGCCACCCAGTTCTTTAACAAGGTTGGCATAACGACCTCCACCAATAATTGCCGGCTGTCCAGCTAATCTATCGTCAGTTGAATTAATCTCAAAAATAAAGTTAGTGTAATAATCTAAACCGCGAACTAAGGTGTCATCAATTTTGAAATCAACTTCCATATTTTTCAATAATTGACCAATTACTTTAAAATCATTTTTTTCTTTATCTGACAAGAATTTGTCAATTTTAGGAGCTTTTTTAACAAAATCTTTTTTGCCATCTTCCTTGTCGTCTAAAATTCTTAATGGATTAGTTCCGATACGAGATTGCGAAAGTTCTGACAGTTGATTTTTATATTTCTCAAAATATTCTTTTAATTCAATAATTCATTTTTTGCGCGCTTCAAAACCACCAATATTATTAATGAAAACTTGGTATTTTTTAACTCCTAATGTCTGCAAAATAGAAATTGCCATCAACAATAAATCAACATCATCCATCACTGAATTAGTATTAATACATTCAACACCAAATTGGTTGAATTGACGTAGCCGCCCGCTTTGTGGTCGCTCATAGCGAAACATTGGACCAATATAAAAAAGTTTAATTGGTGTTGGGAGTTTGTTTAACAACTTTTCTTCGACTACAGATCGTATCACTCCAGCCGTTCCTTCTGGACGTAAAACCATTTCTCGATCACCTTTGTCTTTGAAACTATAGAATTCTTTTTTGACGATATCGCTAGTCTCGCCAACGGATCGAATGAACAATTCACTATTTTCAAAAATAGGTGTTTTAATTTCACGATAACCATTTAAATTAGCAATCAAAGTCAACAGATCAGTTAAGGTACGATACCTTTCACTAGCATCTGGTAATCAATCTTCAGTTCCGCGCGGTTTAAGATAACTCATATATGGCAATAATTATAGTAATTACATAGTAAATACTTTATAATACTTTTCCATTTTTACCCCCTTCTATGAAAATTTGGCCATTTAACAGAAAGAAAAGACAATTAAAAGAGACTGACGACAGTCTTTCTTTTGCAAAGGCTGCTACTAAAAAAAGTAGTCGTATTAATATTATCGGTTCTTTTATTGCTGCTTTTTTAGTTTTAGGTGCTGGGGCAACAGGAATTGGCATCTCCGCTTCCAAACAAGTCCTTGGTAGCGAATTTAGCAAATCATACAATGTTCGTTTTGAATTGAGCCCATACGATGAACAATCCTATGGTGAAACAACAGACGAAATTAACCCACACGAAACTTTTGCTGAAAAAGCTAAAAGTTCGGCTGATGCTTATTCTCGTTATTTGCATGAAAAGGGTATTGATGATGTAAACGTTTATCCTGAATGAATACCAAAAGAAGGTTCGTCACCAACTGATCCAACCTACGAGCATTCAGGTAACATTTTTATTAATGCGGTTTTACCAAATGATTATTACTACAATAATCTAGATGAAAAACGTGAAGAGATTCCATCTCCAAGCATTTATATGAACGACATTAATTCATCTCGTCTTACCGCCATCATTCAAAGGGATGCGGATGATAATATTCACCAATTCTCCGTTATTCCGTTAAACCAATATATTGACTCTAACACCGCAGCAAGAATTAATAGTAAAAATCCTCAAGAAGTTCAAATGAAATTAACAACTTCATTTTCAAATATTGTTGATAGCGTTTTGGATAATGAAAATGATGATAAAAATCATTCACAAATTTACATAGTTCGTAATTACAACGAATTATTAAATTACATGTTGTATATCTTACAGGTTGAATATAACTTTAATAATTCTGGTACATTAGATGAGAATACCAAGAAACTATTTAATTCAATTAATGATTATTTTGTTAATGGCAAAAGTGGTGAGCAAGATTTCTATAATGCCTACAGAACTAATGGCGGAATAACAAACGCTCAGCCAACATTACAACCAATCAATGTTTCAGGCTATGGATATCATCGTGTTACAAACAATGGTACAAATTTAGTAATTAACGATACCCCGGTATCTAATGATGATACAACAACTGATGCATTACTTTATTGAATGTCTAAATATGAAAATAGTAATTGGTCTGACCCATCCACAACTGTTAATTACAGTTTTTTAAATCAATATATTTTAGCCTTTGGCCAAGCTGATAAAAAAACACCAGCATCTGATGCGGATATTCCAGCCAATTCTTTTTTAAAAATTATTCCTAATAAAAATCCAACCAATACAAAAGAAGACAGTAATTTCCAATGGTTGACAATTAACACAAATAGTCGTTACGAAGCAAGACAGGTTCTCAATGGAGTAAAAAACTTTGCTTTTGAATTGCCACTTAAAGTTGTTAACGTGGCATACGTTCCTCCACCAAGTACTGGTTCAACTGGTTTGTTTAATACGATTACTAATAATATCTCTACGATTGAGCAACCATTTAGTTCCAATGTTTTTGGAATGAAACCAATTGTTGGATTAGTAGTTTCTTTAGGCTTAATTCTTTTAGGTATTGGCATTTTAATTTCCATTCTATATCGTGTTCCTGGAGCGTTTGGGATTGCTTCTATAATCGCTACCTTTGGTTTAACCTTAATGATTATGGTTTTATCTAATTATGTTTTAAGCATGGGTTTATTCATAGGATTATTAATCGGACTGTTTGGTGCTACTATCGCACTATTTAGTTGATGTGAGCGGATTAAAAAAATTCATCGGAGTGGTGTAATGTTTGATGTGGCTGTCCGTAAAGGTGTAAAACGAGGTTTTTTACCAGCTATTGACATTCACGCTATTTTATTAGTGCTAGGTGTTTGTGTATCGTATTTTGGTACCAATCAAATCGCTGCTTTAGGTAACACCTTACTAATTTTTAGCATTATTTCATTAGTCATGACAGTACTTGTTTGGGCATTGTTGACATTATTGCTATTTAACAATAAAATTGGTTTTTTAAAGTTACGATGATTTTTCAGGAACAAAAAAGAATCAATGGTTAATATTGTCGAGACGAAGAACTACGAAACTACATTTCAAGGGAAATTTGAAACGAAGAAATTTACGGTTTTTGGTTGAAAACAAATTTTGTGTGCTAGTGTTGTTCTAACAATTGCTATTCTAGGAGTTGTTTTAATTTTAGCCGTAGGTGTTCACAGTTCTTATTTATTTTATGGTGGTAGCAGAGTAATCACGACGTTTGATGTCTACAACAGTAATGTCGGTATTTTTGCTGGTTATTCAAATATTGTACAAACAAACGGGCTAGTATATCTATATTACGATCATACTTTTGACACTGCAACACTTGGCACATCAATTACACTAGGTTACAATCTATCCACTCCTTGAGCATCGGTGCAAGCAATTAGTGCTGCTGGTGCAATTGATTATGTGCGTTCTTCTGTTTATGTCTTATTAATTGCGAGTGGTTTACTTGCGGCATACGCCTTAGTAAGGCTTAATTGAGTTAGTGTAATTGCTGTGTTTGCCGGTTTAATTTTCACACCATTACTTGTAATTGGAGTTGTTGCTATTTGTCAAATTTATTTTGACATTTATATTGTGATGGCAATTGTAATAATCTATGCCATTAATGCGATGCTCGTTATTAATTTCGTTGGCACAATTAATAATCAGTGAGTTAGAAAACAAATATTTGTTAAGCAAGATTTAAGAAAAATTATTAATTGTGAGATAAAGAATTCGTTATGATTCTATGCTAAAATTTATGCAATTTTAATTGCATCATTTATCATCACATTACTATTTGTTTCCAAAGATTTAATCTGGTTTAGTTCTATTATTCTTATTGGTGTTATATTGTCTACTGCTATTTTGTACGGAATTGTTCCGGTATTATTGTATTGATTCATCGGTTTACGTTACCGTTATTTACTCTCTACTAATGTTGAGAATCCGTTACTCCGTAAGAATTTTGATGTAGTTGACGAACAGTTAATTGATGGTATTAATAAGTTTAAACGTAAACGACCAACATTGTAATCAATAGAATATTGGATTAAATTTAATTTTAGAAGGAATGGAAATGGAAACACTAAATAAAGAATGATATCAATCAAGTGTTAATGATACGCTTAAAGATTTTCAAGTTAAAACTGACGGATTAAGTGATACTGAAATCTTAGATCGTCGCACTAAATTTGGTAGCAACGAATTGCAACAAAAAGAAAAAAACGGTCTTTTTAAAGTCATTCTTGATCAATTTAAAGATATCATGATTGTTGTTTTGTTGATAGCTGCACTACTTGGTGTTATTTTTGGTATTGTTAAAAAAACACAAGGTGAATCTGACTGGTATGTTGAATTAGTTGAAGGTTTGGTAATTTTTGCTATTGTGGTAATTAATGCCACGATTGGTAGTATTCAAGAAATTAAGGCTTCAAATGCACTTGAAGCCTTAAAAAAAATTGGCGCCCCTACTTCAAGGGTAGTTCGAAATGGCAAAACCATTATTATTCCCTCTAACGAAATTGTTTTAGGTGATATTGTCTATATTGAAGATGGTTCTATTGTTCCAGCTGATTTACGTTTAATTGAATCTAGCAATTTAAAAATTCAAGAAGCTTCTTTAACCGGCGAAAGTGTACCAGTTGATAAAGATGCTAATAAATCATACAATCAAACCTTACCACTAGGTGATCGCAAAAATATGTGTTATAGCTCATCAGTAGTTACTTATGGTAATGGTGTTGGTATTGCCGTTGCGATTGGAATGGCTACTGAAGTTGGTAAGATCGCTAAAATGTTAAATGACCAAGAAGAGCAAGAAACACCAATTAAAAAGAAATTAAATAAAATTGGAAAAATATTAAGTATTATTGGTGCGATTACTGCTGTCGTTGTATTAGCTGTGGGTTTCGCAACTTATGATTGACATGGTGCTAGTGATAAATTTGGTTGATTAGAACCATTAATGTTATCCATTACATTAGCAGTAGCGGTTATTCCAGAAGGATTACCAGCGACAGCAACAATTGTGATGTCACTGGGTGTACAACGTATGGCCAAGAAAAACGCGATTGTCCGAAAGTTACCTGTTGTTGAGACTTTAGGTAATGCGACAGTTATTTGTAGTGACAAAACCGGCACATTAACTTTAAATCAAATGACAGTTATTAACGTTTTAAACGGTGATGATATTTTACAAAAGAAATTAAAATCAATTGTTGATGCTACCAAAGAAGTGAATTCATATAAAGACATTGTTGTGGCTGGTGTTCTGTGTAACAATGCTCAATTAAATGAAAAAAATCCTGCGATCACAATTGGCGATCCAACTGAAGGTGCCTTGCTAAATTTAGCTTCTAGTTTTCAAATTAGTTACAAAGATTTACGAACTGAGAACCCACGTCTATACGAACAACCTTTTGATTCTGTGCGTAAATCGATGTCTAGTCTACATAAATATGAAGGTAAACAATACTTGTTCACTAAAGGTGCTGCTGAAGAATTGCTACTTAAATGTAAGAAAATCCAAACTAAGGATGGTGTTCGTGAAATTACTCATGATGATATTCATGCGGTTAATGAGATGATTCATACCATGTCTTCAAAAGCGTTACGTGTTTTAGGTTATGCTAAAACACCTTGCGAAAAAATTGGCGACGATTTAGAGAAAGATTTAGTTTTTATTGGTTTAACCGGAATGATTGATCCACCGCGTAAAGAAGTTATTGCAGCTATTAAAATGTGTCATGAAGCCGGAATTAAAACCATTATGATTACTGGCGATCACAAGATTACTGCCAAAGTCATTGCTACAGAGTTAGGAATGTTTGTTGAAGAAACAAATGATGATTTATCCCAATCAATTGAAACATTTAAAACCGAACGTGTGGTTGGTAAACAATTAGGCTTGCTCCAAAAAGGCAACATCGTTATTAGCGGTGAAGAACTTGACAGTATGAGCGATGAAGAACTTGACAAGGTTATTAATAAGGCTACAGTTTTTGCACGAGTTTCTCCTAACGCTAAGTTGCGTATTGTTAAAGCGTTACAAGCTAATCATGAAATTGTTGCAATGACTGGTGATGGTGTTAATGATGCTCCCGCTCTTAAAAGTGCTGACATTGGTGTCGCAATGGGCGTAACTGGTACCGATGTTGCTAAAGATGCATCCGACATGATTTTACTAGATGATAATTTCACAACAATCGGTAGCGCTATCTTTGAAGGACGACGTATTTATCGAAATATCCAAAAGGTTATTCAGTATTTAATTGCTGGTAACGTTGCGGAAATTTTACTTGTATTGGTTGTTTTTATCGCCGAAGCTATTGCAGCAGCCTCAGGTCATAAAGGACTTTTCCCAGAAGTTTTAAATCCGATTCAATTGTTAATCATTAACTTATTAACCGAAACAATACCTTGTATTGCTTTAGGACTAGATCCTGCTGAGAAAGACATTATGAAGCGGCAAGCTCAAGCTGGCCAAAATTTATTTGAACGGAGATTGATTATTCGTATTATTTGACATGGTGCATATTTATTTCTCATTTCGTTAGTTGCATACATGTTAGGAACATTTGTTCTTGAAGATCAAATGAAGGGAAATCATACTGAACTGAACGGTATGACTTTAGCATTTTTAACCGTAGCTATTTCCCAAACCTTTCATTCCATTAGTATGCGTTCTGATAAGATTTCCATCTTTTCAAAACAAAACGAAAGGAACTTATTATTGCCAACATTGATAGCGATATCAATCCTTCTCATTATTATTTTAGCAATGATTAGTATGTATACTGGTGATGAAGTTAGCAAAATTTTAGGAATGGTTAAAATGGGTTACGCCCCATGATTAGTGACAGTTTGTCTAGCAGTTTCCATTATTCCGGTAGTAGAAACTGCGAAGGTTTTAAAAATTAATTAAGACATATTAAAATAATGCATCATAATTTACAATATTAAAAGGAACAATCCTATGGAACAACAAAAAAATTTATTAACTCAAGATGGTAAAGAGAAATTAGAACATGAATTACGCGAACTAATTGATACAAAACGACCAGCCATTATTAAAGCAATTCAGGAAGCACGTGAACAAGGTGACTTAAGTGAGAACGCTGATTATGATGCTGCGAAAAATCGTCAAGCTGAAATTGAAGGTCGTATTAAAGAAATACAAAGTATTTTAGATCGTGCTGAAATCATTGTTGAAACCACTAAAGATGATCGTAAAGTAAAAGTTGGTAGCAAAGTTACCATTTTAGATTTAAGTGAAAATGAAGATTACACTTATGAAATCGTCGGTGAAGTGGAAGCTGATCCTGATCAAAATAAAATATCCAATTTATCACCGCTGGCTAAATCAATTTTAAATAAAACCGTTGGAACTACCGTAGAAGTTCACGGTATTGAAGACTCTTACAAAATCAAAATAAAGAAAATTGATAACTAGAAGAGTCTATAATTGGTTCATATAAATCTAAAGAGAGATAAAACTATGAGAAAATTAGAAAGATTTGGTTGAACACTAGGTGCAAGTTTGTTACTAATCGGGGGGGGCGTTACCACTAGTTTAGCAACTACTTCATGTTCCGATACATTAGGTTTGAAATTCGATTTAACTGCATCAAAATTACCACTGGCCGTTGTCGCAGATAATATCGATCTGTATTTGCTTCAAGGAACCGTTAGTGGGTTGAAAGATAATTGATCTTGTATTTTATGTACTACAACCGATGGCAAAACACCAACTCCGTCTGATAATCCAACAAATGTATGAGAACCAACAGAATCTTACGAAGATCTTACTAAAGGTCTTATGTTCACATACACTATGAATACAGGCGTTGGTTTTATGGGAGCAGAAGACACTGAAGTTGGCGGTAAAATAACGATGAAAGATGTGTATGCAGCTAAAGTTGCTACAGATGGTAGTCATTCAAAATGATACAAATTATCATTTACATTGCAAGTTTATGAATTTTCAACGCTTTAATTTAAACTTTATAGTAAATGGTTTTACTTTGTAATTTCTTTTATTAATTATCAAATTGATAATAACTTTGTTATTATTATGTTTATATGAAATTACGTTATTTATGCCCGTTGTGTTCTTTACCAGTTGTAGCAGTTACAACCATTCCTTTCGTTTCTAGTTGTAGTTCATTTTCAAGTAAGTTGTATTCGTGTGCTAGTGGTCAAACATTCAATAGTCAAAGATCTACTAATGATTTTGATAAATATATTTCTGACAAAGGCAAACCGTTAAATTATTCTGCTGGTAGTAGCACCGATACAAAAATGTGCAGCAAAATTGCTTCATTATTAAAACCTAGTGACATGATTTTTTTAATGGCTTATGATGTTTCTAATATGTTTAATGATGATGATGAAAACATTGCGGCGAACTTATCTAATGTTGTACTTTATGTAGACAAACAAAAAGATAATACTTTTAATATTGCTGAATATTGAACAGATAAGAGTTATGAAGTTCCTGACAGTACAGCAAATGGTGCGAATGCTGTTGCTCATTGTATTAATGATACTCGTATTGCGGTTACATCAGTTTCAGTAAATACGCAAAAATTAGTATGAGAAATTGTTTTTTCACCTGTGATGGATAATGCCAAATTAAGTATTGACAGGTTCTCCTTTGATGGTGAGCATTCAAGCAGTACAATGGGTGAACAACTGAATTTTACTTTTACATTAGGTTCATATGCAGCAGAAAAATTATTTCCTGGTTGAGAAATGCCTATTGTTATTTCTTAAGTAAAATATGAGCGCAAAAATTAAAAATAAGATATTTTTGTCATCCTTCAGTGTTGCTGCAATAACAACCTCTTCAGTCACTACTTCTTGTGTATATCCTGGTAAATTTCAAACAATTGATATAACAGATAGTAATATTTTTTTTAGCAAAAATAACTGATTATTAACGAAGAATACAAATGGTCATAATGTAATGACTACTTATCCTGGTGGTGCTTACATTAAAGTTGCATTTTACGGAAATACAATTGGTATTGATACTTATTGTGCTTCCTCGTTCCCAAAAAGAATAACTTTAAGCTGTTATATTGACGGAAGTACTAAACCCATCGTTAAATCACTCTCTGATGCTTTAGGAAATATTTTAATTTTTGCCGATAATTTAAAAGAACGAACGGATAATTTACCTCATACTGCTAAAATTTGTATACAAGTAATCAAAGATGAAAATACTAGTCAAAACAGATTCTCTTGACCTGATCAAATAATTATTCAAAACATATTAATAGAAAAGGATAAAACTCTAGTAGACCCTAAAACTGTCATTGATCCGACTAATCCTAATTTAAAATTTGAACATACACATAATGTTTTAGTTTATGGCGATGATTATATTGCTGTTGAAAATGTTGGTTCTGATTTTGAAAGTAATGCAAGACTATGAGAACAATACGACTACGAATATTCATTGGTTGGTTGAACCGGATCATATGTCACTAAACAAAACGGTAATATTTATGCACCTCAATTTTATGATTCAAGCGAGCCATTAAGTACAAAAACTTTGTGGAATCAATTTAATGAGAGCAGCTCAAGATTAGGTAGTGATAATAAATTTTTACAAAAACCAGATTTAATAATTTTAAATATTGGTGCTAACGACGCTCTAAATGGTACGAATGAAGAAGATATTAAAAATGTCTTATCAGAGTGAGCTACATACATTATGGAAACAATGTATGCTGGAGATAGTCAACCACCGAAAATTTTAATTGAAATGCCGTATTTATTTGATTCTTCTAATTATGAAAGTTATCGTACAAGTTATAAAGAAATGTATCGTACTTTGTATGAAGAAAAGGGATGGGCAAAGACTAATTTATTTTTATTGGATTTGAGTAATGCTGCTAATCTTGTTATCTACTATCAATCGTCTGATAAAATTCATCCCAACATTTGAGGATATGATAGTTTGGTGAAAGGTATGGAAATTGCAATGGTTCCAACTAACCCTAAAAATGTAGCATTTACTTCTGATAGTAGTTCAATTACAGTTAATTGATCAAATCAAATGTCTTGATATGATATTGAATCAGTTATTACAAGTTATGAAATGGAATATAAACTTCATATTGACGATAACTGAAATAATCCAATAGAAAAAATTCCATATAGTCCTATAGAACAACCAACTTACACTTTTTCTTCGCTTGCATCAGGCAATTACGATATAAGAATAAGAGCAATTAACGAATTACCAATTAATCAACCAATTTATTCTGAATATAGCGTGGTTGAAAACATTGAGGTACCAGCTTAAATTATGAATAGTTTATTTAACGGTTTAGGTTATGGCAATTACGCATTGTTTGCAATATTTGCCTTTATCATCGTATTTGCTTCATATTTAATTTCCCATATCGTTGATGCAACTGAAAAAAGAACTAAATTTTCTGGAGTGTTAATTGCTGGTACTGTTGTCGCCTTTGTTTCGTCAATGCCAGAATTTACAAGTTCATTAGTAGGCATCTTCACTACTAATAATCCTGCGGTAGCTTCTGGTAATTTATTAGGCGGTAATTTATTTAGAACGGCAATGTTAGGTTTAACTTTAATTTTTTACATCATGGCTATTAGTCGTGCCAAAACAACGATTGTTCAAGTTAGCTTAACTGTATCTCAAATAGTTATTTTTGCGATTTATTTCTTAGTTATGTGATTAGTTCGTAATCAATTTACTGAAAACATTATGACCATAATATTTTCATGCATTTCAGGTGGAGTCTTATTGGTTTATATTTTTAATTTATTTATCATGATTAAAAAAGGCAAAAAGGATGAAGAAATAGTGGAAGCAGAATTTGCTAATGATAAGCCTAAACAAAAAGGAATTCAAATTTATTTCAGAAAATATTTCGCCAAAATTAAATTGTGAAAAATGGGGTTAATCTTCGTTATTGCGGCTTTAGTAATCGTGCTTACATCAATGTGTATTGCTATTTCTACCAATTGAATTTTAGCGTATTCATGAGGTTGGGATGCCGATAGTCCTAAAACTGGATTTGGCTATTCATTACTATTAGGAATTGTGACCTCTATTCCTGAACTTATTACTGTAATTACACTATTAAAACTTCAAAATGTTAATGCGGCAATTGGCGACATTCTTGGCAGCAATATGTTCTCTTGTTTAATATTGTCTATCGTGGATTTAGTTTATTGACATGGTAATGACACCTTATTTGGCAAAGGAAGCCAAGAAGCGTTGATAATTTCTTTTTGATGTTTTGTGTCAATGGTTTTTGTTGGCGGGGTGTTATTAATTAATTATTTGTTTAGAAATAGCAAACACGGAAGGCTTTACTATTCATTGAGTGGAATTATGTTAGGATTAATCTTCTTGACTTATGTAGCTTATTTAATTTTATCAGCACTAGGTATTTATATGTTTAAACCAATCAACCCTGATCCTGGTCCTACCTTAAATACATCAATCAATGATTTATACAATACTTTTGATATTTTGAAAATTCGTTTGCAATAAAACTCAATTATCTTCTAACAATAGGAGATTGGTAGGTAATACAAGTCACATTATTAATTAGGGCGATAGTAATATCGTTATAATTTATCGCTATGTGAGAGATTCCTACACTAGTAGTTACGTTACCGATTCTAATAGTGATATTGGCAACATTTACTTTAAATTGTTTTTTTAGAATCAGAGTTAAACTTTGACTCTCGAATTCCAAAATTAAAATGGCATTAAAGATTTTATTATTAATTTGAACAACTCTCTTAATTAGTTGCGAAGTTATTAAAATTATTTATTCTCAAGTTTATGATTTTCATCGGTTAGGTGCAATTCCATTAGAATTTTGTTCAGGTTTCTGATTGTTTTTTATTATTTTATGCATCTATGTATATATTTTTAACAATAATAAAAACTATCAGCAATTGGTAACACATGTCGCATTAGTGTTATTCATTGTTTTATTACTTGGTGTAATTTGTATTCCTCATTTGATTTATGGTGATTGAACTTGATCGTTATATTATCAATTTAAGAATGGTGTTCCTGAAGGTTATCCCATTCCTAGTACATGGTTCTGAATATTTTATGCATGTCATAGCGTTATTTTTCACTTGGTTAATTTATTGATCGTTGGCTTGATTGTTATCAACAATCGAGCCATTATTAAATGAAAAACTTTATATTTCGGCATCATATATTTTGCATTGTGAGATTTAATGGTTTGCGTTATGTCATTTACACTCCAATTCAATTACATGAATTTCAACATGCCATTCTTTTTACCACAAGTAATTTGAAACCAATGATATTGTGGTGTGATTATGTATTTTATTTGATTGGGGGGGGGTTCATGTGTCTTGTCGTTCGGAACGTTGATTAGCAATCGTTTAATTAATAAAAAGATTCATCTGATGAGTAAATAATATTTTCTTGTTAAAATCTACTTTCTTTAATTATTAAATCTATTTTGTCATTATAATTACTACCACTTTGGACGGGTAGCGAAGAGGCCAAACGCAGCTGACTGTAAATCAGCCACCTCCGGTTTCAGTGGTTCGAATCCACTCCCGTCCACCAGTGATTGGATAGTAGCCAAGCGGTAAGGCACCAGATTTTGATTCTGGTATGCGATGGTTCGAATCCACCCTATCCAGCCATACGTCCCACTAGCTCAGTGGTAGAGCATTTCACTTTTAATGAAGGGGTCCGGAGTTCGAGTCTCCGGTGGGGCACCAGGCTGAAGTGGCGGAACGGTAGACGCACAGGACTTAAAATCCTGTGATGGAAACATCGTGAGGGTTCAAGTCCCTCTTTCAGCACCAGAAAACTTAGGTAAGCAATATACCTAAGTTTTTTATATAATTCTCTTATGCAATTAAATAGGGGGGGGGATTAGGTGTTACAGTACTACTAGTACTGATTTAATCCTTTCTCTAAAAACCAGACTTTTACATTTGTAGAAGTCTGGTTTTTTGCTATTTACATTATCACAATAAGGGGTTATATCAATGGATAACAATAAAAAATTTAAAATACTATTAGGTACTTTGGTTCCTATTTCTTCTCTAGCGTTTGCCGGAGCTGGTATAGGAATCGGGTATGTTTTATTCAATAAAAGCAATAAAGGCGGTGGAGACGAATATTTTGAATATGGCAATAATTTAATTGCAGAGTTTAAAGGAAATGTAGAAAAAAACGATTATTATAACGATGAACTAGTAAATGATTGTGCATGGTTCTCTCATATTATTATTTACGATTTTCACAATGAAATTATCCCGGCAAGCAGCTTACAATTTACTTTAAACACTAGTGAATTTGATATATCAGAATTTAATAAACATCCAAGCCAAACACTTCCTGTTACAATAGATGCCACTTACAAATATGACTTTGTTAATCAAAAATCGTTATTTTACGAAGACAATAATTTAGGAGGTGTATATTTTCTGGGGTTAAATAAAATGTTTCTACAGAGCCATTGTCAAGAAAACGATTCAAAATTGTTTGGTATGTTTTCTTTAACAAACCAGATGTACGTTGTTGATGTAAATATTTCATACTTGGGTGAAGATAATTATTTTCATTTGCCATTCTCTAATCCTTGGTTTGAAGATAAAGCCATTAATTACGATAATGCTAATAAGCCTTCTTCTAGCTAAAGTCGAATAATAGTTAATTAGTTTTATATAAATGTTTTTTAGTTTAAAGGCAAAACCATTAAACAAAATATGTGAATTTATTTTATGTTGCATCGTAGTAATTTTTTTGACAGAGTTATTGCACAGTGGTTTGTATATTGCGGCATACCATATTAATTATTGACAGGTTAAACAATTACATTGACCACAATTTGTTATTTGAGTTTTTTTAGATCTAAAAATGCCAAACATTAATGGTTTCTTACCATTTTATCAATCAGCTTTTCTTACTTGATTAATTTTCCCAATATTGTTATGAGTAATTTATGGAAGAAAGATATTTTATCTTTGGTTGACTCTAGTGTTAATTGTTTATCCTTTCGTCTTTTTAATGTATTTATGCTTTCCTACCGTTGATTATTTAACTAATCCTAATTGGGATGGTGACCCATCCAATAATTTTGGCATGAATGATTTATTATGTTTCCCATCGTTTCATTGCATTTGTTCCTTTTTAACACCGATTGCTGCAATTTATGGCTACACTAAATTAAATGGCAATCAGCAAGTCAGTTTTAAAAGGCGAATGGTACAAGGATACTATTTAGGTATTACGGGAATTTTTAGCATTCTCATTTATTTTTCTACTTTATTTTTAAAACAACATTATATTTTTGATGGTATATTTTCTTTGATAATTATTGTAATTGCTTCTTTAACGGTTTATGGAGTATGCAAATATCGTAATTCCTATAATTTAATCACTGATACATTATTTGCCAAATTGTATAGTAAAATACAATTTAATAAGAAACAAAAAACTAAACAAATAGTTGTTTGTGCCGCAAGTTTAATCTTGTTAGGTTTAGCACTATATTACCTCATTTATATTTGTATTTTCCTATGAACTGATATTTGATATGCTTGATATCATCAATTTCCTTTTTAAAAATTACAAACAACCAATAAATTTATTAATTAACGCAGCGATTTTTATAAATGTATTGACTTCTGCCTTTTTAAAGCGATTTAGTTTTGGACTATCAATGTCTAACACTCCGAAAATTTTACTATTTTTAAAAAGCGGAATAACTACTTCGGATTGAGAGTTGACATCACAAGCGATGTGACCAGGAAATTTATGAACATTCGGAACGATTAAAGGTGTTTTTGTTTTTGCCGCTGTTCCGCAAACACCTTTGCCAATATCAATTCTTGTACATGCTGGTAATCCTTGAAATGGACCAAGAACTAATTTATTATTTTTTATTAGATAAAAACCACATCAATTAATGTTGGTAATATATGCATTAATAACCGATGAAACATTAGCCAAGCCAGAAATTAAATCATCCTCATCATTCAATAGTGATTTAACAGTTTCAAATAGATGGTTTAGATTAATTTTTAAATTTTCATTTTTTCGTATTTTATGCATAGGTTTCATTAATAAGGTTGCTTATTTATACGCGTTATAACAGACTAATGTTAAAAAAGTTGTTTTAAAACATTTCGAGGAGTATTTTGAAAACCAAAAACAGAATGTTGCTTTATCAGTCGTTTCTGTGTGTGAATCTCTGGTGGATAGTCATCTTAGACGAGTAATTTATCTAAGTTTTAATGCAAAGTTTATGTAATCAAAAATTGTATTAACATGTGATAGTTTAAAGATTTTAGAATGTATTTTGAATGTTTAGTCGTGCTACAATAATTTTGTCATGAAAAAAATTATTTTTGAAAAAATTAATATTGCTACAAAGAAAAAAGGAACTGCTGTATATTCCGAAAAGGAATGAAAGGCTATGAAAGATAAATTAGATCACGCTAAAAAATGTAAACAAAGTAATAATTTAATTTATGTCTAATAAGAAACATTATAAAGTTGTCTATACTCAACTTGCAAACTAAGGAAAGAGAATGATTCGTAAAACACGATAAAATTGTATTTGGTAAAATTCTAGTATTTGAAGAAATGTTAAAAGATAATGGAAAAATTTCCATAGGCAGACCAGAAATGATAGTTTATAAAGAATATGGCAAATGTATTTCTGTTAGATTAGATAAAAAGAACCGATATGTATATGAATTTAAACTGCTGAATGAAAATACTTTTTTGGTTGTCTCATGTAAAGGTCACCACGGCGATCATTAAACAGTTGACTAATTAGAGTTTCGTAAAGATGAGTAAATAATAAAGTAGAATTAATAACCCATGCGGGCATAGTTCAGTGGTAGAACTATAGCCTTCCAAGCTATTAATGTCGGTTCGATTCCGATTGCCCGCTCCATAAATAAAAACTTCGATTGAATGTCGAAGTTTTTAATTTGTGTTAAGTGATTAATTATTTAAGAAGAGAATCAATAGGAGTGTAAGAAATGTGTAAAGCTTCTGCCACTGGTTTATTCGTTAGTTTACCGTTATAGGTATTAATACCAGAATTTATTACCGGACACTTAGATGCGCCCTTAATTCCTTTTTGAGCTAGTTCCACTGCAAAGATAGTCGTAGCATTAACTAACGCTACTGTAGCGGTACGGCTAGTAGCACCAGGCATATTAGCGACAGCGTAATGGTTTACATTATGAACTTTATAAGTAGGTTTATCATGAGTGGTACTATGAGTAATAGTTTCTACAGAGCCACCTTGGTCAATCGCAATATCAATGATGATTGAACCAGGTTTCATTTTTTTCACCATTGCGGTAGTAATTACTTTAGGAGCTTTGGCGCCTGGAATTAAAACGGTAGAAACTAAAGCATCAGCTTGCGCAATTCATTTGTTGATGTTTGCTGGAGTGGAAATGTCAGCGACTAATTTATTTTTAAACACTTTGCTTAAAGTATTTAGTTTGGAATCTTGTTTTAATTGTTTAACTCGTTCTGGATTTCTTTCAAGAATTACAACGTTAGCGCCTAAACCCATAGCAGTAGTTGCTGCATTGTATCCAGCGACGCCACCACCAACGACTAAAATCAAACCCTTTTCAGTACCAGGATTTTTAGGATTATTATCGTCAACACCACCAATTAGTAAACCAATCCCACCATGGTGTGATTGCATAAAAGTAGCGGCAATAATTGCAGAACGGCGTCCTGCCACACGAGACATAGGTGCTAATAAAGGTAATGCACCATTTTCTCGCATCGTTTCATAAGCAACACCAGTAACTTTCTTGTTTAACAATGCTTTTGTTAATGGTAAATTATCAGCAAGGTGTAAATAAGTGAAAAGTAATAATCCTGGTTTAAAGAATTTATATTCAGAATCTAGTGGTTCTTTTACTTTTACGACCATTTCTTGATTTCAAGCTTCAGCAGCCGTATTAACAATTTTTGCTCCAGCCTTAATGTATTCTTTATCAGCAAATCCTGAACCTATGCCCGCTCCCTTTTGAACAAAAACTTTACTTCCTGTTTTCGTTAATGATTTAACGGCCTGTGGTGTTAGCCCTACACGATTCTCATTATTTTTAATTTCTTTTGGTAACCCAATTTTCATATTTAATTTATTTTCTCCATAGTATCTATATGGAATATTGTAGCACTTTATTAATAAAATTTAGTTTTTCCTATCATCCATAATAGATATTTTTTTATTCTTATCTAAGTATATTTTGTAAGTTTTATTTTTTTTAATTCGGTTTGCTAAAATTTCATTAGCTAAATAGTTCTCAATATATTTTTGGATGTAACGTTTAATTGGTCTAGCACCATAAGTAGCGTCATAACCTTCTTGACGAATTTTGGTAATTAATGAATCATCAAAAATAATGCGAATGTCTTCTAACTTTAAACGATTTGATAAATCATTTAATAATTTCTCGATGATTTCATTAATGACTTTTTCGTTAAGTGAATTAAAAATAATAATTTCATCAATGCGATTAATGAATTCAGGTCTCAAATATTTTTTTAATTCAATTAAGGCTTGTTCTTTTTTATTGTCAAGAATCTCCTGGTGCCCAATATTAGTTGTCATAATGACAATGGTATTTTTGAAATTCACTAAACGCCCTTGTGAATCTTTTAATTGACCATCGTCTAGAACTTGTAATAAGATATTTAAAACATCACTATGTGCTTTTTCAATTTCATCAAATAAAACAACAGAATAGGGATGACGTCTTACTGCTTCGGTTAACCCGCCAGCTTCTTCGTATCCTACATATCCTGGCGGCGCACCAATTAATTTGGAAATGGAATGTTTCTCCATATATTCACTCATATCAAAACGAATCATGGCTTTCTCGTTATCAAATAATTCATAAGCTAGTGTTCTGGCTAATTCGGTTTTGCCAACACCAGTTGGTCCCATAAATAAGAATGAGCCAATTGGACGGTTAGGATCATTAATGCCAGCACGTCCTCTTAATACCGCTTGTGCCACTAGATCAATCGCTTCGTTTTGTCCTTTGACACGTTTATTTAAGTCAACATGTAAATTTAGTAATTTAGCGCGTTCTTCAGTTACAAGTTTGTTTAGCGGGATGCCAGTAGCTTTAGAAATAACTTCGGCTACTTCAGTTGTGGTTACCGAATCACGAATAATTTGATTGCCTTCATCTTGAATTTTCTTTTCATAGGATTTAATTTGTTTTTCAAGTTCTGGAATAGCAACATACAAAAGTTTGCTAGCTTTTTCAAATTCACCTTCTATTTGTAAGCGTTCCACTTTTTGTTTAGATGATTCTAATTCTTTTTTGAAATCAATTAACTTTTGGTGTTCATTCTTTTGTTTGGTTCATTCGGTGTTCCGTTTAGATTGTTCTTCTTTTAAACTCTCTAATTCTTTCTCAATTATTTTTAAACGATTCTTAGATTTATCATCCGATTCGTTTAAAAGTGCCGCACGTTCGGTTTCCACATGAATAATTTCGCGATTGATTTGGTCCAATTCCACTGGTAAAGAATGCATTTCAGTTTTAACCCGAGCTGCGGCTTCGTCAATTAAATCAATGGCTTTGTCTGGCAAAAAACGATCAGAGATATAACGATCAGACATATTAACGGCAGCAATTAAGGCAGAATCGTGAATTTTTACTTGATGAAATAATTCCCAACGACCTTTCAATCCCCGCATAATGGTTAACGCTTCTTGCTTGGATGGTTCTTTAACAAAGATTTTTTGCATACGTCTTTCTAATGCTGCATCTTTTTCGATATACTTGCGATATTCGTTTAAGGTAGTTGCACCGATAATTTTAACATCACCTCGAGCCATCATTGGTTTAAAAATATTGGCAGCATCCATTGAACCACCACCGCTTCTACCAGTACCAACCAATTGGTGGACTTCATCAATGAAAAGAATGATGTTACCATTTGATTCTTTTACTTGTTTGATAATATTGTTTAAACGTTCTTCAAATTGGCCTTGGTAAGAGGCGCCACTAATTAATGCTGGTAAAGATAGTTCGTAAATAACTTTATTTTTTAAATTAGTTGGCACATCGTTGTTTACGATTCTTTGTGCTAACCCTTCAACAATTGCTGTTTTACCAACACCTGGTTCACCAATTAAAACAGGATTATTTTTATTCTTGCGTGAGATAATTTCAATTAAACGACGGATTTCTTCGTCACGACCAATGATTGGATCAATCTTATTGTCAATAACATCTTTGTTTAAATTACGTCCATATTTATTTAACGGATTTTTATTATCTTCTGGTGGTGTGTAATTAAAGTCCATAAATGTCTCCTATATGTAAATTTGGAAACATTATAGCATAAAATTAGCACTTACAATACAAGAGTGCTAAATAATTCATTTAACATAAATATCCCGTTGTTACAAAGTCAATATTTTATCTATAAATTGCATTGCAAAATACCATTAAATATTCTATTATTTATGTTAAACTTTATCCTATGAAAAAACAAAAAAGACAATTAGGGACGGATAAAAAGAAATTTAGTCTTAGAGAGTTTGTTTGGTTAGGGTTTAATTACACTGTTGGTATTAGCTTTATTGGAGCTTGTGCTGGTTTAAGCAATCCGCTGGGAGTTAATTCAGATGGTGTTCACGGAATTGGAATGAACATACTATGAGTTTACATTCTAGAAGGATTATTTGCTGGTATTTGTGCTTGAGCTTTTGCAAGAATTGCAAGAGCTTATAAATCTAGTAACAATGGTGGTGCTTACATCTATGCTAGAGGAACCTTTAATAAATTTGTAGGGTTATTCGTTACTTTCATGCTTTATGTCGGCATGCCATTTATGATTACCTTCCAAATATTGATGTTGATTCGAGGTACTTTCTCACCTTCTTATGTGTGGGTTGGTAATTCTAACATCCCTTGGTATGGTTTTCAATGAGGACCATTCGGTGATTTATATCTTGATTTAATTGGTATCGGTATTTACATGGTAAGTGCCATTATCATTTTCTTCGGGATTCGTATGTACAAAAGATTCGCACACATTACTGCTGGAGTTAAATGAGGTGCTGCTTTATTCTTAATTATTGCCGCAATCGGTTTAGCTTGTAGTAAAGGTGCTCAGAATCTTTCAGATTGATCATCATATTCTAATAGTTCCGATGCTTTACACGCTGATCAAATCGTGTCATCATTTAACTCATGTTTCTATTTCTTTGCGGGATTTGAAATTTTCTCAACCGCTGGTCAAAATGTCAAGAACCCACAAAAGAACATTGGGTTGGGTGTGACTTTGATTATGATCATTTCCACAATTTTCTACGTTTTGATATTAGTTCTTTTCTTCGCAGCCTTACCAATCAATGAAGGTTTCCAACAAAATGAAACCATGAGTTTATGGGGTAAATTTAGTTCCAATAAAGTTATTTTATATGGTGGTCCAATTTTACTAATTATTAGTTCGGTTTCATTAAAAATTAATGCAGCAATGCAAAATTCGTTATATGGTGGAACGATGATTCAACCGATGGCGGTTGAAGGTTACTTCCCTGATAGTTGAGGTAAACTTGACAAAGATGGTTTACCATCTAAGGCGAGTAAGATAAACTTATTTATTGTGGCGATGTTTGTGGTTGTTTGATTAGCAATTCCCGATTTAGTTAAGGGTTTCCAAAATAAATCTGAATACAACAACATTCTAGCGGCGAGTGGTAGAGAAGCGGCTGAACAATGATTAGCTGGCGTCAAATCTGCTTTCACTGTAGCCAGTTTAACCGCTGCATCTAGTGCGATTACCATTTTGGTATATATCGTTGTATTGCTCTCTGCTTTAAGAATGAGTCAAAAACGACAATTAACTTTAAGAAATTGAGAAAGAATTGCCTTTTCAATCACATTCTTATTTATGCTGTTCTTATTCATATACCACTACTACGAAGTAAGCTCGAACATTGCTGATGGTATCAAGAATAATAATTCTTCACAACTAGTTGGTAGTGTAATTGAATTAGGGTTTGTGTTATTAGCTGTTGCTTTCTTCATTTGTTGATACTACACTTACTATTCAAGAAAATACCAATCACGAATAGCGCTTCATCCAAACTTGCAAAAACAATTAGATGCTGAATTCATTCCAATTGATGATTGATCATTCACTGCTTTAATCGTAAGCAACATCTTAAAAAATAAACCATATTCTGGTCGTGATAAGGCAGTGCGCTTATTAAATGAATACCTTGATCGTAACATTCACATCCACGGAAATTCTAATAACCAAAATTATCGTGAAGCTAATCGTTTTCTAGCGGTATTAACTAAAGGTGTATACCCGTTAACAACTTCGCTTGATAAGATTGCGAAACGAAATGAGATCGTTGATAAAAGTCATCGTGTTCATAAAGAAGTAATTCTAAGCGAAATTACTCGCGATACTTTAAATGAAGGTATCATTCGTCGTTAATTGTTCAAACACATAAAATATTTGTAAAAAATCTTAGTTTTATAGCTAAGATTTTTTTACAATGCATTACAAAAATATATTATTTTGCTATAATGCTTGGCATTATGTCAAAATCAAGATTTTTAACTAAAAAAAGAAAAGTAGCGATAGCTATTTCTGCTGGAACAGTGGTAGGTGCTAGTGGTATTTCCGTTGGGATAATTGCTAACAACAATCATAAAGTAGATGTTCCAGCTCCAGTTGTTGCGAACCAACTATCGCTTAATTTCAGTACTGAAAATGGTAAAGTGCACCTTCATAAATTAGTATCTGAACCGGTCGGTTATGCTAACGGAGACTTACAATTAGAAGTTCATGATGCAAATGGTAACCTTGTTAATGATGCGATATTCACTAATTCTGGGCTACCAGAAGGTATTCACATCAGTGAAACTGGTGTATTAAATGGCGTGGCTCAACATGATGGAATTTTCTTTGCTGATATTAAAGTTAACAGTGCTTCATTAAACGCTTCCGCTTCATTAGATTTAGAAGTTGATGTCCCAAAACCAATTGAAGTTAAAGCACAAGATGTTAACTTCATTGATATTGTTGGTTATAGAGGCGGACAATTCAGTATTGCTGAAGCTGATGAAAATGATAAATATGAAATAATTTCTGGCGTATTACCTGCAGGAATTATTTTTAATAATGATAGTGGCGTTTTTAGCGGCACTCCTCAAGAATCTGGTTTGTTTAGTTTGACTGTACGAGTTACAAACGACAATTATGAATATTCATATTCTGACATTCATGTTAATTTAAATGTCGAGACAGTAGCAGAAGCTTTAACAATTGGTGTCGAGAATCTTGCCCAAGATTTAGGAAATAATGTTAACCAATACAATGCATTAGTTGATTCTTTAACCAACACATTAAATGTTGGTAAAGATATTTACAGTAAAAACGTAGAAGTTGTTGATGATATCAACAGCATTATTGCTAATACCAAAAATACTTATAGTGAAATCGTTAATTTATTTGAAAAAGGTTCAGCCGTATTTACAACTGACTGATGAAAAAATGCTGGGAACGCAGCGTTAAGCAAAGCCGAATTAACTATTGAACAATATTCTGATGAATATTTTTTGCCAATTGCTTCAGTTGTTGATGGTGCGGTAGATACAATTGATTCACTTAAAAATTCATTAGGATCTATTTTAAGTTTAGTTGGTGTAAGCTTGCCTGAAATTAAAGAAACATACCAATCGCTAATTAACATGGGAGCAAGAATTTTAACTGGTGATAAGGTTTACTTAAGTGAATTCACTGTTCTATTAGATTTATTGGAAAGTCAATTAGCACAAACTCGTGACGCTTTTGAGGCTATTTCGGCTTATGTTCCTTCTGACGAACAAACTCAAGCATGACAAAAAGAAATTGATGAATTAAAAATACAACGTGATCAATATCCCGCGTTTGTAGATAGTGAAGGCACTATTCCAAACGGCAGTAAAACCGAAGGTTCAATCATTAAAACAACTGCGGAATGAAGAGATGTAACTTATAAAATTGAAGATGACCAAGTTGTTATTACTGGCGGTGAAGCACGTCATAGTCTTATGACACTTAACCAATGAATTTCATTAACTGGTTCTGATTATGTGAAAACATCATGTGATACTAATGGTCATATCGAAATTAAATTATTTGATTTTGTGACCATTGTATCATTTGACGCACCAGCTAGTCCGGAAAGATTTGCCATTCAACAACAAATTGATGAGATTCAAGCAAAGATTGATGCGGCAGCGCTTACTAGTGGTTTATTAGATAATGAAACCAAACAACAAATTGCTTCCATTGGTGAAATCATTAATACGGTAATCGGGGTAGTAACTCAAGCTAAAGAAATATTGCCGACTGCTTTAGAATACATTGCCCAAATCGGCATTGATGGTTTACAACTTCCATGAGCTATTCTTGAAAACAAAAATGCTTCGGAGTTAGTTTCACTAACTGATATCGCTAATGCTTTACACGAAGACTATTTGTTCAATGTAAATAGATGAGATACATTTGCTAACGAAGTCACTGGTTTATATAATGATGGTCAAAAAGCGGTTAACGATGTTCAACAAATTGTGACTGATTTACAAAATTTAGTAGCCAAGATTCAAAACATAGTTATTGATGCTCAAGCCGATTTAACTAATGCCATTAATGATAACATTGATCAATTCAATAAATTCGTTGATTCAATCAACACCACTATTGAAACAATAAACATCTTAGTGGATGTTATTTCAAACGTTGCTTAATTAATTAAAAAAATCTACAGCACCTCGTCGTCTGTAGATTTTTTTATTTTTTTATCACGAACATAGTCTTTCACAGAACGATGATAACTATATTCTTTGTTTTTTCATTTCCGCGCCTTGCCCATAGTTAGATTATATGTGAGTTAATTAATTCATATATTAATGACAACTATCATACTTTTTGTAATTTTGTATTTGTGGTTATAGATAAATAGATTATTTTTCATCTGGTTTAAATCCAAGACCAGCTCAAGTAAATTCTTCAGCTCATTTATAAAGACCTTCAATGGAATTGAAACTACCTTAATGATGACCACAATGACTATTACAAAACGTATCGAAGCTAAAACTTTACAAGAAGCAACAATTAACGTACTGGCTAATGCAAAATCAAATGAATGAACTAAAAAAACTGAACTTAAATCTTCTTCAAAGTAGATTTAATCTCTTTATCAGAGTAACCTAATTCTTTAAAAGTTTCAAATTCAATATAATATTTTCATTCTTCAATGGTTTTAGGATTTTTAATGCTCACAGCATCATTATAATGAAATCTTTTAACGCCTATTATTTGATAAATAAAAACTCTTTTTGTAATTTTATGCTAATGGTTGTAGAATAGATGGATTATTCGAAGAGGTCAAATATGAGAAAATATAAAGTGAATATTACAATATTATCAACTTTATCGGTAAGCAAAATTGTTGAAGCAAAAGATTTAAAAGAAGCTACCGACATAGTTATTCGCACAACAAAAGATAATGAATATGTAATAAAACAAGAACTAAAAGCTAATACAAAGTAAGTCTATTTCTTAGGTTTTCCAGAAAATCCAATCGCTTGATATGCTAAATCTGCTGCATAATCCATCAGGTCTTGAATTGTACGTTCTTTTTTTTGTTTCATATTAGCATTATAGCAAAATCTTTTTAACACCTATTATTTGGCAAATAAAAAAAGAACTCTTAAATCTTTTTCAAGAGTTCTTTTTTGGTAAAACATAATTGTTTTAAATGGTGGAGTGTGAGGGGATTGAACCCCCGACCCTCTGCTTGTAAGGCAGACGCTCTCCCGGCTGAGCTAACACTCCGTTTGGTGACCAGTATGGGATTCAAACCCATGAATGCCGCCGTGAAAGGGCGGTGTGTTAAGTCGCTTCACCAACTGGCCATTTGGCGGCCACAGCAGGGATTGAACCTGCGACCAACCGGTTAACAGCCGGTTGCTCTACCGCTGAGCTATGTGGCCTTTAGTAGAACATTAATAATAACATATTAAGAAGACGAATAATTAAAATTGTTATTTGCAGGGGGGGGATGTTATAATACATACTGTAAAATGAGAGGTAATATAGTGTCACACACACACACACACACACACAGGTGCTAAACTAGTAGCCATTGTTTTGTGCTAAAGCAAAAGACTTTAATGTCTTTTGCTTTTTTTATTGTGTTTTATCTAAACATCATTAGGAGAGAATATGAAAAATCGTAAACAAAGAAATCATAAAAAATTATTTATTTGAATTCCATTATTAGCATTGGGATTAGGCGGAGCAACTGGCGGTGGCATAGCAATTGCTGGATATGTATTTGGTGTTGGTCCATTAGCACCTGCTAAAACTGATATCAAAACTATTTTTCAAAATGATACAACACATTGAAAAACTGCGGATCCCGCTCCCACTAGTGGTGCTTATGTTTGAGATAGTGTTTTTAACACAGAACCTTCAGGGAATGATATTATTGCTTTTTTGAGTATCTATGCAAGCACTACAACTCATGCGAATGTTGTGAATCAAATAAATGTTAGTTCGATTGGTAGCACCGATAATGCATGGAATACTGCTAATATTGACGCTAACTCTAAATCTCGAGAATTTACTGGAGCATTCACATTTTATTTTAAACTTAATACATCAGCACAAGGAAACTTAGCAAATGATTTAACAAATAAAAATTTAGATCTTTCAGATGCCGCTACTGGAAGCGAGAATTTAGATCATGATAGTTTGTTACAAAAATTGCAAGATGCTAATTCAAATTTAAATGTGAATGCAATTGAAATTGTAAATACTAATTCTTCTACTATATACAATGGTGGTTTTGGGATTAATTATGCTGATTCATTAACTAATTTCTGAAACATCTCCAATGACGATTACGAGCAAATCACCATTCGTGGCAGGACCGGCACTACATATTATGGTAACCAAAGTGTTGCCGGCATTACATTAAAATTGAAAAGAAATGAACTTTCAGCACAAACTAATTGAAAAAGTAACTGGAATAATTTCAATTCATTTAAAACTACTCCTAATAATCTCGATATTCAAACTGCTTTTGACGAAGCATACGATGCTAATGCTTGGTACACCCATTTAGCACCAACTGATACATATGCCGATACTTGAGGCTTTACAATAGATTCAGCACTTGGAATATTTTATATTTATGGTAACCCTTACTGAAACTCTCAAAATAACCAAACAGCAAGTGGAGCACCAACCACATATCAATTTAATTATGTATTGGATACTAAAATCTTACTATCATCACAAATGATTAATAGTAGCAGTACTGCTATTACCACATTAAATTTTGAGAGTGATACTAATTGAGCAACTCATCCTGATCAATTTAATGTAGATGTCTACGATGCCCTTCATAATTTAGTCAACGCAAGCGTATGACCAAATGTTGCTTGGTTACAAATTCAATTAAGTTTTGATTCTAACGCTAAAACCATTACTCTATCTCCGCTTGCGACATCAACTATTTATACAAGTGATACTTGAACAGTTAATTACACTACTATTTTTTAGAATATTATGTACAGAAGAATTAAAAAATATTTTAAGCCCATATGTTTTATTTCTTTTGTACCATTTGCGACGCCATTAATTAATAGCGCAACTAACACCTCACTGAATATTGCTATCACTAGTAAGGTAGATATCAATACAATTTTTGGCGATACAGTTAATATGTCGTGTGTTCAAACACCAACTGCTGACGATATTTTAAGCTACTTAGGTAATATTGGTATTCAACAAGGTTATCCTAATGTGATGAATCAACTAATGATTAGTAATTGAACAGATAATAATGTGTCAATTATTGCAAATCCTTCATCCCGAGAATTCACAGGAAGCACAACATTAATCTACAATGTGATTGGAAAAACTGATTTAAGCACGTTAGTTACGCAAGAAAATATTAGTTGAACGATGCTTCCTGTAATTTCAAGTACTTTTTGAAGCGAAACAAATAGTCAACAGCAAATAGATATTTATAGGGCAATGTTAGCTGTGTTGCCTGATCTTGATGTGAATCAAGTTGACATTACAAATATTATTCAAGGTCAAACAATTGATGACGCAACCATTACATTAGAACCCACATCAGATTCAAGTTATTATTTTGGTAATAGTTTTACACGTGATTTTAGAATAGGAATAATCAATTGTCTTTCTCAAGATCAGTCTCAAAAAATTGTTGTTCCCGTTAATGGGAATTATCAGTTAGAGAGTTGAGGTGCTCAAGGTGGATGTAACGATTCTTCCACATCACGTACTCAAGGCGGGAATGGAGCCTATACCGTCGGGCAAATGAATTTTCTGAAAAGCCAATCCGTGTATGCATATGTAGGAGGGCGCAATAATCAAACTAGTTCACAAATCCCATCACGAGTTAACTGAACTGCATTAACTGGAGGGTGAAATGGTGGTGGGTCTGCTGGTAATAACACAAGTTCTACTACCGGCTTAGGATGACCAGGCGGTGGAGCGAGTGATTTTCGTTTGTTAGATGGCAATGATTGAGATGATAAGCTTTCACTTAATAGCAGAATTATGGTAGCAGCTGGTGGCGGCGGTGGCTCAAGTGATATTGTTGGAGGTGGAATAACTGGTGTAGATGGGATAAACAGTGATACTGGCACGAAAGCTACAGGTGCTACGCAAACAAATAGAGGGACTGGATTTATAGATGGAGGTTCATTATGAACTGGTCAAAATGGTTCGTTTGGAAATTCTGGAAGTAGCAAAACCACCGTAACTGGTGGATATGGCAATACTAAAGGATATGGTGGTGGTTCTGGTGGCGGCTATTATGGTGGTGGAGCTGGTGGAACACGTTCTGGAGGAGGAAACTATTGCTCACCAGGAGGGAGCACATCTTTTATCTCGGGTTTAAGTAATTGCGTAGCGATTGCCAACCCGCTTTCTGATGTTGTTGATAATCGTACGCCGAAAACAACTGACAACACAACAGCTTTGACATTCAACAATATAATTGGAACCTCACAAGATTGAGTTTTTGCGAACGCAACAATGATTGATGGAGCAACTGAACAAATTCAGCCCAATGGTTCAACCACAGTTGGTCATAGTGGCAATGGATATGCACGAGTTACTTTCTTATCTGCTTCCTAAAATACTTTGAATGTAATAATCAACTGCAATCATTGCTCTTACATCATTTTCACAGTAAGCTTTTAATTGATTAACAATATTTTTTCACTCATTGTCATCAATTAATCCAAAGAAACGACGACTAGTTTGGTTTAAAGCTTCACTACCTTGATGAATACCATTCAAAGAATGGTAATTAATAGATTTGCTTTTTTCAAATAAATGCGGAGCTTCTCTCTCGATGATTGGTAATAGATTTTTAATGGAGTAATAACCCTTTAAATTTCTGATAGTAATTAAATCTTTTCGTGAATCAAAGAAATCAGCTAAATCAAAGATATTTTCATTAATAGTTTTTACTCGTTCATAATATTCTGGTTTATTTATCAATGCCGCCATTTCTTTTAAACGCGAAACTTCAAAGCTCTTATTGTAAACAACATAACTTAAATCTTTACCGCTATAAATAGCGTCAACAATTTCTTCCATATTAGAAATATTAATGTTTTTAGGATCATTGACAATATTGATGACTGGTTCGTTGTTTTTAATAATAGAAACTTGGGTAACAATTTGTTGATAGGGAACAGTATCATCTATTACACAAGTAGCAGGGTTAATACTTTCAAAATCAAAATAAACTTTATTTGTTTTAAGTTTACCAAATAATTCTTTCGTCTCTTTAATACGATATGTACCACTATTAAATGGAGCACATAGGGTGTTTTGAAAATCATTGAAGAATCGTGCATACAAAGGATTAATGCCTATCATATATGAGCGAAGTGAAGCGTCATTATTAGCTTCCTGACTAAGATAAGCATTTACACCAGACTTGATTGGTAGAACGTGCCCTGATCATTGCAATGGCAAGAATTTATCATTATTAAAATAGTATTTCTTTATTAATGAAAGTAATGAATAATCATCAAATCAAGTTGTAAAGTGTTCAACATCAGGTAATAACGATGGTTCGTGCATGGGTGTTCACGCTTGCAGTTCATCTATGATTTTTTCAAAGTATTTCGTATCAAGTAATTTTGCGACATGAGTTTCATAAACACCCTTATTTCTGTTTTCTAGAGCAGAAACGTGTCCTTGCATTAAATTTTTAATTGTGACTTCGGAATCATTGTCTAAGCGAGCGAGACGGCGTGCTTCAATGGCTTCATCGCTGTATTTTAGTTGTTCAGGAAAACGAGCGCTGTCCTTTTTTCCGAGCTCTTTGCCAGCTTTAACCAAAGGAATATGTTCGGTTAAATCAAAATTGACTTTACCTTTTTCGCCTTTAGCATATTTAATTACACATAGTAGGTAGTCGTCAATGAAATCATCACGCTCGCTTAGAACGTGACTAATAATATTATGTTGGTAAATCATATCAACTAAATGTTTGGATTTTGGTTTAGATGTTGCCTTAACTTCAATTAATGTATATTTACCTTTTTCTTTAATGAATACATCTGGGCGAGTTATGGCCTTATCTTTAAAAATAAATACTGGTTGAAATAAAATAAAGTTATCCTTTTCTAAATATTTCTTTGTTTCATTTGCCAAATATTTAAGATTATGGATGTCTTTATATAGTTCGTCAAAGTCGTACACATTAAGGCGAATGTATTTCATCTTGATATACTCACGCGATGTTTTGTCAATTAGTTTACCTTCATAGACTTTAGGGTCACGATCATCAATTTTTTCACCATTTAAAATTTTAAGTCGTAAAGCTTCTAGTGAATCATACTCATGCTTATCTGCATCATCATAATCATTGATATCAATATTATTAATCTGAGTTTTGCTTTTAATGTAGTCTTCCAAATCTTCTTCTTTGTAAAATCATTGATCTTGCGGGCGTGTGAAATAATTAATAAAATCAGATTTACGAATAAAGACAGGTTTTTTAAAATCCATTACATTACCTCAATGTGATTATCAATAAAGTATTTTTGTAAGTCTGATGAGTGTGGTGAAGCAACTACTTCACAGAGATGTAATTTATTAAGGTTAACCAACATTAGGTTTGAAAAAAAGATTTGAATTCCAATGGTGTAGGGAAATTTAATACTTTCATTCATGATAGTGTCTTTGTAGATATTTTCATCTAAGTCGCTTGGTGTGTCCATTATTAATTGTTGTTTTATGGTTTCGGTTGTTGGTCTGGTAGCAATTTTAATGATTGGTAAGACGGACTTAGTATTAGCATCGTATGTGTATAAGAATGCAGTAGTATCGTAGTCATCAGCTGTAGGTAAGCCATCTTCTAATCGCCTTCCGTTCGCTAGTAACTTACATGCGCCAATCACAAGTGTTATGCCGTGTGTATTAATGTATTCGATTAAAGCAACTCGAAGTGGTAAGGTAGGGAATTGCTTTATGAGTTCCTCAATATGAATGACATTTAACTTTTGTTTGATAAAAGAAGGCTGTTTAATGTCTTTAAAAATAGTGGCTTTATTAATATCATTAATCATGAGAATAATGTTTTTTGCAAGCGTGATAACTTGATCCTTTAATTGATTATTTTCTATTAAACGGTACTCAATAAAATAATTATTGGTGATCATTACTTCACCTTTACCTTCGTTTGCGTCTCTTTTGATAGAAGGCATATATGTGAACAATGAAATATCGTTGATTGTAAAAGTAGTCGAAACATATCGTAGATAATTGCTTGGGTTGTCAATGATTTCACTTACTTCGCATGTGAATTTGTTATCAAACGTTATATTACGTACACCTTGTTTGTGAGCACTTCACGATGAATCGGTTGGTGTTAGTAACGGTGGGTCAACAAAAATTGCACTTAAGTTTTTTCTAATTTCTTCGTTAAACAGTTTTATGTATTGTGATATGTATGTACGAGTTCGTACAAGTGAGTAAACAGGCTCGTAGTTAATTGGGAAAAAATTGAACGCCATTATTTCTCATCTCGCATGTGCGGAAATAATAATACGTTACGAATTGTTTCTTGATTAGTGAAGAGCATGACTAATCTATCAATACCAATTCCTAAGCCGCCAGTAGGAGGCAAACCATATTCAAGTGCGTCAATGTAGTCTCAATCCATTTCATTAGCTTCGGAATTGCCTAAATCTTTTTCATTTAGTTGACTTTGAAAACGAGCTTGCTGGTCAATTGGATCATTTAACTCGCTAAATGCATTGGCAAATTCTTTACCACATATGAATAATTCAAATCTTTCAGTCATATTAGGATTCTTGGAGTTTCTTTTAGCAAGTGGTGATACATCAATAGGATAATCGTAAATAAAAGTTGGTTGGATACAATCTTTTTCACAAAAGTTTTCAAAGAAAGCATTAAGGATATGACCTTTAGTTTTTTGATGGGCAGCTAATTCAATATGATGTTCTTTTGCTAAAGTAACGGCATCTTTATCATTAACTATTTTGTTAAAATCAATATTAGTTTTCTCTTTTACCAATTCAATCATGCTAATGCGTTTGAATGGTTTTGTAAAATCAATTTTAGTTTCCTTGTATTCCAAAGTTAATTTATTAAGTTTTGTGGCAATATGTTTAAATATGTCTTGTACTAAATCCATAATTTCTCACATTGAGATGTATGCTTCATAAGATTCAATTGAAGTAAATTCTGGATTATGAGTAGTGTCCATTCCTTCGTTTCTAAAGATTCGCCCGATTTCATAAACCTTTTCAAACCCACCAACAATAAGCTTTTTTAAAGGAAGTTCAGTTGCTACTCTTAGGTAATATTCGCGATCAAGTGTGTTGTGGTGTGTTTTAAACGGTCGAGCAGCAGCCCCACCTAATATTGGATGAAGTACAGGAGTTTCCACTTCTAAATAATCACGACTATCCATAAAGTTTCTTAATTCTCTTAAAACGATTGAACGAGTTATGAAAGTTTGCATAGATTCTTCGCTCATAATTAAATCAAGATAACGACGGCGTGCCCTAGCCTCTTCATCTTGTAAACCATGTCATTTTTCTGGCAATGGCTTTAAAGATTTAGATAGTAAAGTTAGTTGAATAACTTTAATTGTTAGCTCGCCAGTATTGGTTTTCATTGGTGTACCCTGCACCCCAACAATATCGCCGATATCAATTTCATTTTTAAGTGTTTCAAATAAATCTGGAGTAGCTTTCTTATTTACATAAAGTTGTATTTTTCCAAAGAAATCACTAAGAACTAAGAAAGTTTGACGAATCGCCATAATTCGTCCTGCTAATATTATTTTGCTTTCGTTAGTGTGTAGTTCTTCTTTGGAAAATTTATCAAACTCTTTTTTAAACGATAGACTGTTGTAATTGCGTTTAAATTTGGTAATTAAGAATGGATTCTTATTTTCATCTTGCAATTTACGTAATTTATCACGTCTAATTATTTCTTGATCATTAAATTTACGTTCCATTATGAAAGCTCCTTAATAATTTTACCAATCGTAGTGATTTTTGCTCCATATGTTCGTTTCATGTAATTTAGAGTGTTTACATAGTCTTTTTTGTTAAAACTAGCAGTGGTTTCTTTAGGAACGACAATTTTATAATCTCATTGATAAGCATCAGCTATGGTGTGGAGTACACAAATATGAGTTTGTAAACCGACAATAATCAATGTATCTATTTTAAGTTTACTTAATATTTGCTGTAATTTAGTTTGAAAGAAACCACTAAAATGATGCTTTTCAATAATGATGTCACTCTTAGTAGGTTTTAATTCGGGAATGATTTGTGCGCCTTCTGTTCCTTTAATAGCATGTTCGCCCCACAACTTTAGTTCCTTGTCTTTATTTTTTGAGTGAGCATCATTTGTATAAATTATTGGAATATGTTTTTTACGAGCAATTAATAGCATTCTTTGAATAGGGCGTACAATAGCTTTAGCTTGCAAGCAAGCTAATTTTCCATTCACAAAATCATTTAACATGTCTATTACAAGAATCGCAGGTTTCATACTAAACTTGGATAATTTTAGCACATTAATTATGTATGCTTATAATTACACATTAATTAGTATGAAACAAATTGATACAAAGAAAATTATTCAAGAGTTGAAAGACAAACTAAGTAAAAACTTAAATGAAACGCAAATTATTGAATTACGAAATGTTTATGTAAATAAATATGTTTCTCCCATTTATCAAGAATTGAAAACTGCTCCTAATGCTGAAAAAAAAGAAATCGGTAATTTCGTCAATATTTTTAAGAATGAAATCAATGAATTAATTAATGATGTCCTAAAAAAACTTAAACAAGAAAAAGAAAATAGTCTTCATAAAGTTGACTACGATATTAATATTGACAATGTCAATCTAACAAAAGGCGGATTGACACCATTAACATTAATTACCAATGAAATTTTAAGTTTTTTTAGAAAATTAGATTTTCAAGTAATTGACGGTAGCGAAGTTGTGCAAACCAAATACAATTTTGATAATTTAAATATTGATGTTAGTCATCCGGCACGCAGTTACCAAGATTCTTTCTTTATTAATTCTTCCACAATGCTGCGAACGCATTGTACGGCAACAACTGCTGAAGCATTAGATAATAACAAATGTTCTGATATTCGTGTTGTTACTTACGGAAATGTCTACCGAAATGATGAAGATGATGCCACTCATAGTCACCAATTCAACCAAGTGGACATACTTTGGGCTAAAGATGGATTAAATTTACAAAACCTAAAATGATTAATTAGTAGTTTTCTTAAGCACTTATTTGGTGATAAGGTTCAAGCTAGGTTTCGTTTATCGTATTTTCCATTTACTGAACCATCTTTTGAAGTAGACATGACTTGTACTAATTGTCACGGCAAAGGTTGCCCAATGTGTAAACACACGGGTTGAATTGAAATTCTAGGAGCTGGAATGTTACATGAGAATGTAATGAAAGCAGCTAATGTTAACATTAAAACTGTCTTGGCTGCTGGAATAGGAATTGATCGTTTGGCTATTTTAAAATATGGTTTTAGTGATATTCGTGATTTGTATAACAATGATTTTAGGGTGTTGAACCAATTTAAGAAGGTATTTTAACAATGATTGTTAGTAAATATTTAATTGGTAAATTTCTTCCTAAAATTCATGAAGTTGATGATCAGCACTTTATTGATGCCTGCAGTGCAATCGGTGTTGAAGTTGAATCCATTCACCATCACCCTAAAACAAATAATTTGGTAATTGGTCAAATTTTAAAAGTGTCACCACATCCTAATGCCGACAAGCTTAATGTATGTGAAGTTAAAATTGACAACACTGACAAAGTCAACACAATTGTTTGTGGAGCTCCTAATGTTAAAGAAAAGAAGAAAGTCATTGTAGCTTTAAATGGAGCGAAATTGCATGATGGTCGTGTAATTGAATACAAGGAGCTTCGTGGTATTTTATCGCAAGGAATGATATGCTCTTATGGAGAATTGACACCGTATAGTAATTTTCAAACAGACGAAGATGCTAAAGGGATTGTTCTCCTAGATGATGCAATTGTTGGTGATAAGGAAATTGAAAAATATTTAAATTTAAATGACACTATCTATGATTTAAGTGTTCCATCCAATCGAAATGATTTAAATGGTGTATTACCATTATGTCAAGACTTGTCAGGCTTTTTTAAATGAGATTACACTTTACCAACAATTAATGAATTTAAAGGAACTTTCAAAGATGAGTTCCAACTAAAATATGATCAGCAGATTTGCAACGGCATTGCAGTTATCAAAATTAAGGACATTCCAAAAGGCGAATCATCGTGATTACTAAAAGGTTTATTAATGAACAATGGTGTCAAACCATTGAATAGTACATTAGATAAACTTGCTTATGTAACACTATTAACTAACATTTCAACCGCAGTTTATGATGTCAATAAAATTGGCACTAACCTTAATGCAATTTTAGCAAATGAAAACGAAGAATTTGTTGGTTTTGACAAACGAACTTATAGATTAAACACCAATGACATTGTGATAAAATCTGATAATAAAATTGTTGGCTTGGCTGGTATTTTAGGTTCAATTGAACATGGCATGTCTAATACAACTAAAGATATTTGTATTGAAATAGCAAACTTTAATTATGTTAATATTCGCACCACTTCTATCAGATTGGACATTTTAACAGATGCCGCAAAACGTTTTTCAAAAGAAAATGCAATTTATTTAAATAACCTAACATTACAATTGATTAACGAACAATTTACCGGTTTTCAAGTTAGTTATCCAATTGTGAATTTCAAAACACAAGTGAAAAATAAGATAAACGTTGATTATGACTTCATTAACAAAATTATTGGTGTGAAATTGCAGCCAGATATTATTCAACAGAATTTAAAATATTATGGTTTTCAATTTGAAAATAATACTTGTATTCTACCTTTAAACCGAATTGACATGACTTCAACCCAAGATATTGCTGAGGAAGTTGTAAAGTTTATAAATGTAAATGATTTACCAATTGTAGCAATCAACGGTGAAATCAATACAACTCAAGAAAATAAAGATTACGAATTATTATCGAAAGTTAAGCAATTGCTTAACAGTAATTATTTTAGCGAAGTAAAAACTTATAATTTGACAAGCGAAAACGATTTAAATAGTTTCAATGTTTTCAAGTATGCAAAATATGTGAAAATTGAAAATGCTCATAACGTGGCGAGAACATATTTAAGAACTAATTTAATTCATGCTTTGCTTAAGGTTTATCAATATAACGACTCTTATAAAACCAAATTACAACCCATTTTTGAAATACAAAAAATTTATGCCAATAATGCGACACATTTAAATTTAACAATGATTAATAACAACACTATTCATCTTGATCGTATTTCAGGTTCTAAAATTGTAATGAATATTAACGCCCTTAAAGGAATAGCGAACGATATTGCAAAATTATTGAATACTGAATTTGAATATTTTGTGACGAGCGAGTCTAATGTGTTTTACAATAATGAATTATTGGCAATTCAATGTAATGGTCAATTAATTGGCTACATTGGTTCAATCAAAGCTTCCAAACTAAATGATTATGATTTGTTAAACGAGCAAATTTATTGTCTAACTATTAACTTAGAAACTTTATTGCAAATATACCATAAACCAATCATTCGTTTTACATCTGTTAACAATTTAATGCCAATCTATAAAGATATTTCATTCGCAATTCATCCTTTGGAGAAAATTACTAACTTACTAACAGAATTAAAAAACTTAGATTTTGTAGAATCCTACGAATTTATTGACCGATATATCATAAATGATGAGTTAACTTCTTATACATTACGATTTAGATTTAACAATATTAAAGGTCTAAGTTCTAAAACAATTGATGGTTATTTGAATGAGATTGAAAAGAAAATTATTGAAAACCATGCGAACATTCGCAAATAAATCAAATGTGTGTTAGAATTAGTGTTCTATAATTAAGAAAATCAAAAATGGAGTAAATTATGTCAAAAGCAAGTGTAAATAAAGATGCATGTATTGGATGTGGAGTTTGCGAAGCAAGCTGCCCAATGGGTGCGATTAAATTAGTGGACGGTAAAGCCGCTGTTGATGCTGATAAGTGTACTGGATGTGGTGCTTGCGTTGGCAGTTGCCCAGTTACCGCTATTAAAAATTAGACTATCATTTTTTAGTTAAATTAATTAATTGCTTCTTGAACGCTATGATTTGTTTATCATAAAGCGTTCTTTTTTTATGTTCCATTTTAATGTTAATTGTGTCCATCACTTGCATTGGTTTATGTGACATAACATAAATGTAATTAGCGACTGTTAATGATTCGTCCAAGTCATGACTTACAAAAACTACTGTCCGTTTATCTTTTTTTCATAGTCGAAGGAATAAATTAATAACGTTTCGTTTAATATTGATATCCAATCCAGTAAATGGTTCATCCATTAATAAAGTTTGTGATGGGTATAAAAATGCTCTTAATAGAGACAAACGTCGTTTCATGCTACCACTTAACTGATCTGGATATCAAGAACCAATGTTTTCTAATTCTACTTCTCTTAGTCCTTGTTGAATTAAAGACGTACGTTTGTTTTGATCTTGATAAACACCTTTAAGGATTAAATCTAAATTTTTAAAAACAGTAATTTCATTAATTAATCTTTCTTCTTGAAATAGGTATGAAATTTTGTTAGATGTTTTATTAATGTAACCACTCTGTGGAGTGATGGTGCCACTAATTAAATTTAATAATGTAGATTTACCAGCTGCACTCGGACCAATAATACAATTTATTTTATTGTCTTTAAATTGAATATTAAATTTATCTAAAATCTTATTAGTTCCGTAACTAAAGGTAACGTTTTTAAAACTAAGCATGGTATTTACCTCTTGTAAAAAAATTAATTAAAATCTTACGATCTTGATATTTAGAAGGCATGCTTAATCTACCAATTTCTTTAATTATTAGTTCCATTACTAAGCTTAATACAATGGCAATCATACCTCATCCCATCACAAGGTCGTATTGTTTATTTTTTAATGCATCACTTAAAATTACACCAATTGATGGATAGTCTGGGCTAATCGATGTTACTACAGTTTGCACAAACTGCGAAGCAATTGCAATTTTAAAAGTTAAACCAAATCCTGCAACTAATGAAGAAAATAAATACGGAGTAGCAACCGGAACATAGATGTTTCAAAATTGATTTCATTTTGAAACATTGAAAACATTAGCCATTTCAATTTGCTTGTGATCAATATTATCAATGGCATTATTAATTCCTTCATAAAGCATTGGAAAAATAACAAAGAAAGCTACTACGATTGGAACTAACGCTGGAACCGGCAATAAGAATACAGCAATTAAAACTAATAATACCGCAGTCGGTAGCGCTCTTGCTAGAGTGACAAAAGGAATCATTATGTAATACACGATTTTAGAATACCGACTCAAAATTGCAAAGCCTGTTGATAGTATAAACGCACCTAACAAGCAAGCTAATGATTGAGACCAAGCAATCGCCATCGCCTTTCAATTTTGATTACTACTTAGAATTTTGCCGAACGCAACAAAACATTTGCCTACGTTAGGTAATACACCATTATTTTTATAAACAGTTGCCGATAAAATTGTTCAAATGATAAATACTAAAGCAAGCCCAACTATTCACGCTAAAGTTCCTCAAAGGATATGAGTTTTCGATAAATTATTTTTAGCTCGCATATAAAACCTTTGCTGAAATTCCTTTTAATGCTCCGAGTTTTCCGCTTAATGTTGCAATATCATCTTGTTTTGTTTCAATAGCAACACTAATAATGCATAAATCATGCTTTCGATGCGGAATACCCATTCGTCCAATAATGAATTGACGATACTCATGTAATAAATCATTAACATGTTTTACTTGTTCAGAGTCCTTAACAACTATTCCGATTAAAGCGATTCTTTCGTTTGTTTTCATAACATTAGTCCTTAAATAAATTAAAAATTGTGTCATTACTGCAAAGTAAAGACACAATATAAATGTTTTTGATGTCTCACTTTGTATGCAGAGCTTAATCTTTATACGCAGTAACGAACACATTATATAACTGTAAATAAATGCGAAAAAGTTATTCTTTTAAACAATTGGTTTTAGTAATATTATTTATTCTGTTTTTAAACAGAAATCATTGTCTATTTGTTTAGCGAATCATGTCGGTCGGTTAGCAATTTGATTATTTTTTTTCTCAAGTTTACTATCAAGTTCTTCAAATCTTTTCTCAAGTCTATAGGTTAACTGATTAATTTTTTTATCGAATTTAGTATCAAGTTGATCACATTTATTTGGCATGAATCTTTGAAATTTTGAAAGTGAGTTTAGTGTAATTGTATGAATTAATCGTTTCATTTGCCCTTCTATGTTAACATATTTTGATGATATTATCAAAAATAAAGCACGAACTGTGAGTTGAATTTGCTCTTACCAAATTAGATTTCATTAACGCTCAAAAAGTCTGCTTTGCATAATTGATTTATTTTGATTTAACGAATAACTGAGAATTCGGAATTGGGAAATGTGGGAAATGTGCGCAATCACCAAACGGTGATTTAATGATTAAATGTTATAATACGAGTTATGTTTTTAGGCGTTTTGACAGCAATACTTTCACCATTGATTTTGGGAACTCAGGTAATTTTTCAAAAAAAATCTAACTTAGGAGCCGTTCAACAAACAATCATATCACTTGCTTCTCAACTTTTACTTATTAGTATTATTACTTTTTCAACTTTGCATAGTTGAAGTGGATTAGTTTTTAATCATTATTTCATTTTATTTGGTATGTCTATGGGCATATGTTTGTGTTTAGGAAATCTTCTATTAATTTATTATGTCAAAAAAGTAAAGCAATTTTTTTCTTCATCTTTGAAATCATCTATTGCGACTGTAATTTCATTAATCATTTCTTTTGGTGTTTTTCAAGAATTTTCTGGTGCTGAAGAATATCCTTACGTCATCACTTCAATATGTTTAGTGGGTTTTTTAATAATTATTGGTGTTTTTATAACATCTTTTATGTTGAGTCCCAAAGAAAAGCGTGGCGCAATATTTAATGAGAATTCTGCAATTGAATTGGTCAACACTAGATCAATATTGAAATATAAAATATTTTTAATTATTGTAATTACTTTAAGTGCCGTTTTGTTTCAAGCTGGTTTTTGTTTTCCTAAAATATTAATGCATTTTCAAACGAATTATACAATTACACAAAATGTTAGTTTGTTATTCCCTGCCGTTCTTGGACAGATTTTATGCATTTGTCTATTATTACCAATTTTAAAATTAGTAAAGTCGTATAACCCCCCCCCATTCGCGCTTTCATGAATTTGTAATTTGGAATCAAGCGGTATGAAAAGATAAACGTTCCCTTTTAAGCGTTGCTTTAGGATCGGTGATAGTTTTAGGGAACGTTTTGTCCTATATTTCAATTAATTTAAATGGGATTGCAATAACATCCATTGTTAATAATATTCAAATTGTTGAAGTGACATTAATTGGATGGATTGTTTTTAAGGAAAAATTTACCAGATATCAATGATTACAAATTATCGTAGGAATGATTATTATTTTCATTGGGTTGGTTATTATTTTTATGTTAAAAACCATTGTTTTAATCTAAATTTAGATTTAAAAACTCTGCTTTGACAGTAGACTCATTTGGCGCGCTCGAAAGGGATTCGAACCTCTGACCACAAGCTTAGAAGACATGTGCTCTATCCAACTGAGCTACGAATACTTATTAATTTAACCGCTAATTATACTTAGTGAATTCATCAAGTTTTATTGCACTTGGTCTAACAAGTCATTGATTACATTGGAAGCAAAATTATTGATAATCTCATTTTTCAAAAGGTTTAAAATAGAAACAACTGTTGTACGATTGTCATCATAATATAAGAGCTGACATCAAGCGTCATAGATAGAATCATGATAAGCAACTTCCTTTGAATCATTATCTCCGGTCTGAGTAAATGTCCCTATAGGCGGGGTACAAACTTCTCAAAGATATGGAGAATATGCTTCGTTTATAGGGTTATTAATTAGTCCAATATTGTTCGAACCAATAAATCAATCTTTCTCAGGGCTATTCGTTTGTATTATAAAATCTGTAAATGTACTAACATATTGGTGCATGCTATTGAATACTGAAAACGAATTATTTTCTAAAATATAGTCACATTTATTTAAGTTCATTAATTGTATAGCTGAGCCAAGAACCCAAGGAGTTTGCACGCTGGAAATAAAATTATTTTTTAGATTAAAAGTTGCGTTGTTTCTTAATGTTCTCATAAATATAGCTAGACCAGTTGATGAAGCACTATTGATATAGTTATCAAATATTTCCACAGTTTTATTTCCAGAAATTTCAATGGTTGAGGTACCATCACCATTGGAAGAGAACAAATTGTTACGAATAGTTAAGAAGTATATATTTTCAATGTCAATAGCCTTGTCATCGCTAGATTCAGAAGCAAGAATCAAATTATTTTGTAAATATAAATGTGAGTTCTGTTCGTCTTGCGGGAAAATGCCAAAAATTCCAAATGTGCCTACCCCGGGATCGTTGGAAATTTGTATAAACATGTTATGAATATTAGCATTTAAACTATAAGTGTTATTATAATTTTCAACCTTTGACCCAAACACAATTCCAATATTTATTTTGCTTGCTACTCTTTCGGAATTAGATGAAACTAATCTTCCTGTGGCAGAACAAGATAAGTCAAAATTTGTAAATCCGTATGGAATATAAATCGGAGTATCGATAATTTCAGAATTAATAATAAATTTTTTAGAATCATGATTTTTTTTAGACAATGTCTGTAAATTTATAACATTTGTGTGCAATAGTGGAATTTTTGTATTTGAATTAAACACATATAAATTTTCATAATTTTCTGTAGCCGTATCTTTATTTATGAATACAGATTGAGCATTACTACAACTTGTTAATAGTGTCAAAAAGACAGCGCCCCCCCCGATAATTCCTAACGCACTTATGGTACTAATTACTTTTATTAGATTTATTTTTCCCATTTTACCCTCTCAATTTTAAAAATAATCAACCAAACCAATTATATAATTGTTACATAATGAAAAAAAGATTTTGTTTTTTATTAGGAATAGCGCCATTGTTGCCTATCACATGTTCGTTGCTTGTAACAACATCATGTAGTAATGTGCAAAAATATTTTGATTACATTCAACAAAGAACATTTTCATTGGCAGCTAAGACTAGTGACGGAACTGAAACATGGCATTGTGGTACAGCGTGAATTTTTGATCATGCCAGTACTTCTAATCATTACGAATACTATGTCGCGACATGCATGCATGTTCAATTTGGTTTTGAACAGTACATGGGTGGAACTTATGACATTTATTATGAGTTTGGTGACAACAATCAAACTACTTATGGTACTTATCAGAAATTAAATATAAGTGATTATCAATGAATAGGTAAAAGCACAACTCAAACCGATTTTAATAGTTGACAAAGATTATCAACTTTTGAGCGGGGCACTGCATCAGTAAATTTAGTGACTGATATTTCTGTTTTAAAAATTGACTTTACCAATTATCTTCAAAATGATGCTGAATTAAAAGGGCGGTTAGATAATTTAAACAAGTTAGATCATATTGTTGAATTTGCACCAAATATTACTTCTACTAAAGACATTCTTGATGAAAGGTTATACATTGGAGGTTATGCAACTAATACTGATCCAGTAACTAAAAATTCAATTTATACAAAATGATCTACCAAAAGTGACAAAGTTGTTGATTACCAGGTGTTTAATGGTTCTTACAATAGTCACGGTCATTCAGTTGATGTAGGTTTTGATGATGATGATTTAGATAATTCATTATTTTATTCCAATGCAATGGAATGACAGCTACCATCAAGTCAAAATGTGGGGCATGGAGCAAGTGGTGCAATGGCTATTAATTCTCGTTATCAAGTTGTAGGTCTTTTTTGAGGTGGATACAAAGATAATACCATAGATCCTGATGTACATGGTTATCCGTCTGTTGAAATTTTAAATGCTCATTCACCATTTACCTACGGAATTAATAGTTACAATGTAATGGATAATTTTTATGAATCCCTTGATGTTGGAAGTAATTAAACTGTTTGCAAATTAAATCTAAATTTACATTTAAAAACCTACTTTGACAGTAGGTTTATCTGGCGCGCTCGAGGGGATTCGAACCTCTGACCACAGGCTTAGAAGGCATGTGCTCTATCCAACTGAGCTACGAGCGCTTTAGTTAGTCGTTAATTATACAATTGTTGTATGAAAGCATCTGTGGATATTGTTCTAATAACATTATTAGGCAAATAATATAACCGAAAAAATTGCGAAATGCTTTTTTGGAATTTTGCTTTATTATTGTCTCTTTATAGAAAGGAGAAAACAACCTATGAAAATAATGGAAATAAAGAATGGGATATAATAGATATGAGATACAAATACTCAATCACAAAAAGAATTGGTAAAAATAACGGCGAGGTAGAAGTAATGAGAATTGGAACTAAAGAGCCAACTGTAAAGATTTTACTAAAACAAATATTAGCCACACAATTAGAACATGGCGAAATGTTAAAAGAACATACAAGCATATTAAAAAACCATACTAAAATGTTAAAAGAACATAAAGATATGCTAAAAGACCACGGCGAGCGAATTACAAAATTAGAAAAGAATAAATAATTAACCATGTTGAATTCATTAGTTTCATTCTTGAAAAAGGCAGAAGTGGCGAATTCGATACAGTTAAAAGGATAAAAGTTGTGACCGATACTCAATTACTGAAACAAATTATTGCTCGTCTAGACGAAATTGAAACTACTCTAATTGAACATGGCAAAGAGTTAAAGGCTCATGGTCAAGAGTTAAAAGCCTTATGCACCGATGTTCAAGGCATCAACACGAGAATTGATAATCTTATTGTGAAAAACAACTTAGTGGAATAAAGAAATTAATGCCTTTATTAAAATACTCAATGCAACTAGTCATTGAGTATTTTCCATATAGTTGTTACAAATCCCCCCCCCAACAAACGATTGAATTATTGTATAATCAATAGGTTATGAAAACATTTGTAACACACACACACACACACACACACACACACACAGGCGCTAAACTAGTAGCCATTGTTTTGTGCTAAAGCAAAGGACTTTAATAGTCTTTTGCTTTTTTTATTGTGTTCGTGGCACGAACTTAAACTAAAAGAGAAGAGAGAATATAAATATGAAAAGAAAAACAATGATTTTAATAATCAGTTCCTTGTCAACGGCTGGATTATTAGGAATGGGCGCAGGAGTAGTAACTAATACGATTTTATCTAGCCATGCTAATAATCGTAGTGTTGGCGCAGGAGTACAATTAAGTACTGTAATTACCGTCACTAATTTAGGAAGTGTCTATTGAGGTAAAACAATCACGCCAACTGCTCGTCAATTAAACAGTATTTTAAAAATTAATAATAATGCCGATGGTTCCAAAGATGCTAATTGACATCCTAACCAATGAACATTCAATAATGTGACTGTAAATGCTTCGTCAGGAGCAGGCACTGCAACAGTACAAGTTGTATCGTGATCACCAGATTATGATACAACTTCCGGTAATTCCATTGCAATTCAATGACAACAAAATGAACCGACTACTCCAGTTGATTTGAATACTGCATTTGGTGGTAGTGATAATGTTGTTAATTTAAATTCTACCGGAGCATACAATACTTGATTAATGACGCAAAATGCTGCTAGTGTTGCTAACATTAAAGGTGTTGCGAACCAAACTGCCTTATTAAAATGGCTAGATGCGTCCAACTTGTACAACGGTAATTTAGATATTAATCAAATTACAATCGACACAGCGGTAAGTGGAACTGGTTTACAATGGAATGATAGCGGCAGCGATATCAATAGTTATACAGTTACCTTAATACCTATTGCGAATTCTAATATGTATACTGGCACAATTAAAGTGAAATTCAATGTTGGTAGAATAGATTTTAATTTGGCAACAATAATAGAGATGGATGCATATTATGGAGGCTCATTACCTGAAAATCCAACTAACAGTGAAATTTTTAATTGATTCATATATAGCAATGCCACACCATTTGGTAGCACAACAAACATTGAACAAACTGATGTTGATTTCGGTACATATTCAAGTGGTAGCAGGACATTAACGGTAAATGTAGGCAACGAGTATTGAACTGGTAATAGAACTATTTCTTACGATTTAGATCCAGCCGCCATTAGTTTGGAAACAGCTGTACCGGTTGATAGTCGAATTTTAGCGTTTAACAAGAAACCAACTTTCGCAGATTTCATGCAAGCACTTGATGGTAAATTAACAACATCAATCGTTTGAGATGCCATTACATTACCTTGTGATTGAAGTGAAGTTACAACTTGAAATAGTTGATTGGTAGACGGAACTTATACTTTAATGCCAAAAGGTGGCAACTTATATTACATTGGATCTGTTACAATCACTTGATCAACATCATATTAATAAATCAAATTAATTATTGGAAGTATGGTTGGTAAATTAAAAAAGAAATTACTCATAATTCTTTTACCTATCCTTGTATCATTGCTAGTGGGTGGTGGCTTTTGTATTTATTGATTTGCTATCCGAAAACCCTCTGATGAAATTAGTGTGAAATATACTTTGCAACATAAATCTATCAGTGTTGTAAATGATTTAGACAACAGTACTCAACTAACAGTTGAGTACTCTGGTGTCAAATGAAATGATATTACTTGAAAAGGATACACCAATCTTCCTAATGATTACCAGTGAGATGATTTTTTAAAAGTGGAAGGCTTGCAAAACAATCCTAATGCAAGTGAAATAAGACAACTGACTATTTCGTTTGATCTTAAAGATACTCCGCCAGCTAATATAAATTCATTTCTTTTTTGACTAACGGCTCAAATTCACAACAAAGAGTTCAAATCACCAGAAGTTGAGTGTTATTTTGCCCAACGCGATATTAATGCATTATCTAATAAAAGCTTATCAGATTTTGATTCAAAGCCAGAAGCTATTGATGTTGTCAAAGCATTTTTTGCTAGCAATAATATCAACCCACAAGATGATTGAGATTTAGACAATTGAAGTCAGGTTAACCAACAAGTGACAGTGATTTTGCAAGCGGCAGGCGCTTTGATAAGTGTTTTACCCAATAACCCTTTCTTTAAAGGACAAGCACAAGTAGATTTCTTATATCCAAGTGGCACTTCTATAAATGATGTTATTGAAAATACGACCTTAGGAGTTTTTTACAAAGAACCAAACCAACAAGACGTACGTTGAACAGTTGAATCATTAAACGATGAACCAACATTAGGTGGATGGAGTAATTTTTGATCACAAGTTGTTTTAAGTACTCCCGATAATGATGTTTGTTACATGGTGGCTTTTGGTAATGATTATTCCGGTTCTCTAGTTGTTAGTTATGAGGTAGTGTAGTTATGAAAATTAAGTCATTCAAATATGTGTTACTTGCATGTGTCAGTACCATAGTTGTGTCAGGAAATATGGCATACGTTAGTTCTAATAGAATTAACGATAAAGTAATTAATGCAAGTGGTACAACACAATTAAATACTGTAATTACCAATACTAATTTAGGAAATGTTTATTGAGGTAAAACAATCACACCAACTGCTCGTCAATTAAACAGCATCTTGAAAATTAATAATAATGCCGATGGTTCCAAAGATGCTAATTGACATCCTAACCAATGAACATTCAATAATGTGACTGTAAATGCTTCGTCAGGAGCAGGCACAGCCACAGTACAAGTTGTATCGTGATCACCAGATTATGATACAACTTCCGGTAATTCCGTTGCAATTCAATGGCAACAAAATGAACCGACAGATAAAGTTTCTTTAGGTTCAACTTTTAATTTTTCTGGTCAAACTGTGGTTAATGGATATTGACTGCAAGATTGTGAAGTTTCTAATGCTGAAATTTTGAAGGCATTTGATAGTCAATTTGGAATTGGTAATTCTTTTGATATTAATCAAATTCAAGTTAGCATCTTATCATCGGATCCACAATCCAAAAATGGTGAAATTCTGATAAGACCAATTGATAATTCTAATTATTACAATTCATATAGTGCATCTGACCCCACTTCATATTTAAGGACTAAATATTCAGGTGCAAACGAAACTTACTTCACATATAGTGATGATTGAACCGATCCCACTATCAAAGGCAAGGTCTTGACCGGGTATAGTCAAATCCCTCAACAAGATACGACATTAATTATTCCGTCAGAAGTTGAAGTAATAGTTGACGATGCTTTTATTAATCTAGCAACGACTAATCCCAATATCACAACGATTGTTTTTGGTAATAACCAGCGTTTAGAAATTCGTGAAAATGCGTTTGGTAATAATCCTTATATTACTAACGTTCGTGCTGATCAAGCAAATGTTGAATATTTGGCTGCCAGTGCATTTATAGGTTCACCGTGGTGAGATATTAATGTTCAGGAAATTAGTAGTGAATCTGATGGATCTTCATTAGGGTACAAATATATCAATCCTGGTATTTTTGGAAATACAACTTCTTCCAATAAACTTACATGAATTATTGGACCAAGTGATGATTGATCAACTGTTGCTACAGATTCAACTGCGAATGTTCTTAAAAAACCAACCGCTCCGTTCGCTTATGCATCAAAAAGTTTTTATCAAAATACGCTAATTAAAAATAATACTAGCAATAATTTTGAAGGTGTTTATTATATTTGTGATTATGCCTTTGCTGGTGCAACAAGACTGCAAACATTGTATAACTACACTGGATACAATAATCCGATAAATGTAGGTGGGCGATATTTTGGAAAATCAGCATTTGCAGGATGTACAGCATTAAATATGAATTCTAGTGGTAATGCTGGTGAATCTAAGGCATTCAACCAATTGTATTATATTGGTGATAACTGCTTTGATGGATGCACCAATTGAGGTCAAGGAAATACTGGTGCTCAAGGAACAACTTTGCTTATCTATGGTTTTCCTAAAAGCGGTGGGTATATCGGCGCCTATGCATTTAGAAATAATAATGTTGGGTTGGGATTATCATTTGCTAATTATTCCTACCCGCCTTATATTCATCCTGAGGCTTTTACAGGATATACGAGACTTTATTTCATGAGTAATAACATTATGTATAAAGATAGTTCTGCCGGTTCTTATTCTACAAATTTTGTGAATCGCATTAACGCTGATCCAGAAATCAAACAAATGTATCAAAATACTTATGCATTATGAGCTAATACCACTCAAGTTAGCGTATATGATTTATTGCAATGTTATTGATATCGTTCAAATGTTATGAGCACTAGTACTTTGGGTAACTACTACGCACCATTAAATCCTGTTGTGGATATTTCTTCTTTATCAATTTCAGAACAAACTACTGCAAAATTAGACCCTCAATATTATTTTTATAGAAATAATTTCTTTCCAAACCAGCATTTAACTATAAGTGGGTTAGCTGTAGATCAAAATATAATTAATGTTACTGAACAAACTGAAACCATAGGTTTCTCATACCAATTATCACCAGGTGTAAATGCTGCCGTAGGAACATATGAAATTTATGTAAGCGATCATATAAATAATAAATCTCACCCCGTCACTATAACTATTGTCTTTTAGTAACTTATGATTTTCTACGTAGGGATAATCTAACCGAAAAAAATCCGAAAAAATTCCGAAATGATTTTTCGGATTTTTGTTTTATTATTGTCTATTTATATAATGTAGAAAAACGACTCATGGAAAAGAAATCGTATAATATAGAGTGTAAAAATGGCTAAGAAAATTGTAAACCATGTTGAATTTGCTAATTTCATTCTTGAAAAAGATAGAACAGGTGAATTTGATACAGTTAAAAAGGTAAAGACAACAACTGATACAGAATTATTAAAATTAATTCTTGAACGCTTAAATAAAATTGATATTCGCTTTGATAATCTTGTAACAAAAAATAGTTTAAGAGAATAAAATGGCTAAGAAAATTGTAAACCATGTTGAATTTGCTAATTTCATTCTTGAAAAAGATAGAACAGGTGAATTTGATACAGTTAAAAAAGTAAAGACAGTAACAGACACTGAATTGTTAAAACAAATTATTAACCGTCTAGATAAGATGGATGTTCGTTTCGACAATATTGAAACAACTCTAATTGAACATGGCAAAGAATTAAAAACTCAAGGACAAGAGTTAAAAGCTCTTCGCGCCGATGTTCAAGGCATCAATACAAGAATTGATAATCTTGTTAATAAAAACAACTTAATAGAATAAAAAGGAAGCCTTATAATCAATTCCATAAATTATATGGAACATTGATAATCATGGACTTTGCTAAGGAATCATTAGAACTACATCGTAAACTAAAAGGAAAGATCGAAATTAAACCTAAAGCTAAAGTTGATACAGCATTAGCTTTAGCTTTAGCATACACACCGGGAGTAGCAGCGCCTTGTGGAGTTATTGCCAAAGATCCGAAAGAAAGTTTTAATTTAACGGCACGTGGTAATCTTGTGGCTGTAGTTACTGATGGTAGCGCTGTTTTAGGATTGGGAAATATCGGCCCAGCGGCTGGTATGCCAGTGATGGAAGGTAAATGTGTTTTGTTTAAAGCGTTTGCTAATGTCGATGCCATTCCTTTATGCTTGAATACGCAAAAAGTGGATGAGATTGTACAAATTGTCAAAGCTTTAGAACCATCATTTGGCGGTATTAACTTAGAAGACATTGGTTCACCAAGATGCTTTGAAGTGGAAAACCGTTTAAAAAAAGAATTAAGTATTCCCGTAATGCACGATGATCAACACGGGACTGCTATTGTTGTAGCGGCTGCATTAACAAACGCCATTAAAGTGGCTCAAAAGCAAAAAGGACAACTAAAAATTGTGATTAATGGTGCTGGAGCCGCCGGAATTGCTATCGGTCGCTTACTATTAATGATGCAATTTGGTAATGTAGTAATGGTAGATCGTATTGGTATTTTAAATAAAAATAATAAATCATTACCACTACATCATTTGGACATCGCTAAGATTTCTAATAAAAACAATGAAACAGGTGATTTAAAAGCAGCTTTAAAAAATGCAGATGTTTTTATTGGTGTTTCGGCTGGTAACATTGTTTCTCTAGAAATGGCAAAGTCAATGAATAAAAATGCCGTTGTGTTTGCGATGGCTAACCCTACCCCCGAAATTCTTCCTGAGATCGCTAAGAAAGCCGGCATCAAAGTAATGGGAACGGGTCGAAGTGATTTTCCAAATCAAATTAATAATGCTTTAGTATTTCCGGGAATGTTTCGTGGCACTTTTGATGCTAAGGCTAAACAAATTACGGATAAGATGAAAATTGCTGCCGTCAATGCAATTGCTTCATTAATTAAACCTAGCGAGTTAAAACCAAATTATGTTATTCCATCTGTATTAGATAAACGTGTGGTGCCAGCGATTGCCAAAGCTGTGGCTAGAGCAAGCAAACTTTAGTGTGTTTATTGCTAGACCATTTTTTTAGGATCAACTAATTTATCAAAATCATTTTCATTAATATAACCCGATTTTAAAGCGGCTTCTTTTAATGTTAAATCATGTTTATGAGCATATTTGGCAATTTCGGCTGCTTTAGCATAACCAATTTTTGGTGATAAAGCTGTGACTAACATTAGGGAATTATTTAAATTGTAATCAATTTTAGTTTTATTAACTTCAATTCCGCTAACGCATTTGTGATTAAATGAGTTCATCGCATCAGTTAGTAATTGAATTGATCATAATGTGTCATAAGCGATGACTGGCATAAAGGTATTTAATTCGTAATTACCTTGACTAGCAGCGAATGAGACCGTTACATCATTACCCATAACTTGTGTGCAAACCATCATCATGGCTTCAGATTGTGTTGGGTTTACTTTTCCTGGCATAATGGAACTACCTGGTTCATTTGCCGGTAAAATCAATTCGCCAATCCCCGCCCTTGGACCACTACCAAGAAAACGAATATCGTTAGCAATTTTATAAAGTGTGGTTGATAATACTTTTAATTGAGCGTGAACACTGGCAACTCTTTCTTTAAAAGCCAATCCATCGAATTTATTATTCATAACCTTGAATGGCAAACTATAAATGTCAGCTAAATTCTTAACTGCTAATTTATCAAAATTTTTTGGAGCATTTAATCCTGTGCCAACCGCAGTGCCACCTAAAGGTAATTCGTATAGGCTGTTAATACTATTAGAAAGCTGGACACTACAATTTTCTAAGCTGGTTCTCCAAGCAGAAATTTCTTGCGATAATAAGATTGGCGTCGCATCTTGTAGGTGAGTGCGACCAATTTTAATAATGTTAGCAAATTTCTTCTCCAACTTTTTAAAAGCAATAATTAAATCATTAAGACTTGGAATTAATTTTTTAGTGATAGTTTGACAAACAGCAACGTGAATTGCGGTTGGAAAAACATCATTAGAACTTTGCGACATGTTGACATGATCATTTGGATGAACTAGCGTTTCTTTAAGAAGCTTGTTAGCATATTGTGCTATGACTTCGTTAACATTCATGTTAGTTTGAGTGCCGCTACCAGTTTGTCAAATCTTTAAAGGAAATTGATCATTCAACTTGTCTTTTAGAATAGTGTATCCAGCTTCAATGATTGCTTTTGCTCTTTTATTATCAATTTTCTTTAAACCTAAATTAGCTTTAGCAGCAGCAATCTTAACAGCGGCAATAGCATGAATTAATGTAGTTGGCATTATTTCTTGACTAATCACAAAGTTTTCCAAGCTACGTTGGGTTTGCGCTCCTCAATATTTGGCGTTATCTACTTTGATTTCACCAATACTATCTTTTTCAATACGATATTTCATAACATTTATAATAATAAACAATTATACGATGCGTTTAATAGGAATTGATTTAGGAACTAAGACCATGGGAATCGCCGTCACTGACTCTTTAAAGATGTTGGCAACCGGTTTGGAAAATTTTACATATTCCCAAAACAATTTAGATCATTGTGTCAATAAAATTAAGAAATTATTAGATTATTACCACAATGATGTGGAGCGAATTGTTTTAGGTTATCCTACTAATGTTAATGGAACAAAAAATGAACGCACATTCTTAATTGAACAATTTCATAAATTGCTTCAAAAAAATATTAACATACCAATTGTTTTACAAGATGAACGTTACACAACCATCGCTGCTACAGGAAGGCTAAAATATCAAGTTGGTCTTAAAAGTAGCCAAATTAAAAAAGTCAAAGATAAGATTAGTGCCGTTATTATTCTTGAAGAATATATGAGTAACCACCACTAATGGATAAATTAGCATTAATTAAAGCGAAAAGTATTCAGGATCATATTCCTTATGTAAGAGATAAAACATTGGAATTGATTATTGATTTGATTAATAAAAATAAAGTCAAATCAATTCTAGAAATTGGTACAGCCTATGGCTATAGTGCTTATGCAATGTCTAAATGTAAATATGTCAATAAGGTAATAACGGTTGAAAAAAACGTTGAAAATTATCGCATGGCAATAGATTTTTTAAAGGACTCTAAAGTAAATTGTATTAATTTTGATGCTTTTATTTATGCACCTGATTTACAATTTGATTTAATTTTCATAGATGGTCCTAAATCACATCAAGAACAACTAGTTAAAAAGTATATGAATTATTTATCAAATAATGGTTTTATGATTATTGACAATATTTATTTAAAGAAATTTGAAAAATTACCATTACTATCAAAAAATCAAAGGAATCTCATTAGAAAAGTTAAACAATTCAAAGAATGATTATTAAGTAACAAAGAACTAGTGGTTAAAATTGTAGATATTGATGATGGTGTGGCGATTATTTCTAATAATTAGTTAGAAAAATAAAAATATTATTTTAATATTAACAGACCATATTGATTAACTAAAAAATATACTACAATTAACTTACAATGATGCGGGCTACTAATAAAGAAATTAATAACATTAAAATTACTGATTCTAAATCGTTACACAATAAATTAAACGATATTAGAAAGGCACAAAAGATTTTTTCAACTTATTCACAGGAACAAGTAGATAAAATATTCTTGGCAGTAGCCGTTGCAGCTGATAAAGCTAGAATTCCTTTAGCGAAAATGGCGGTAAGAGATACTGGCATGGGTATTGTGGAAGATAAAGTAATTAAAAACCACTATGCTGCTGAGTATATTTACAATGCTTACAAAAATACTAAAACATGCGGCACAATTGAACGTGATGCTACATTTGGGTGAACTAAAATCGCTGAACCCATTGGGGTAATTGCAGCCGTCATTCCTACCACTAACCCAACTTCTACTACCATTTTTAAAATCTTAATTTCATTAAAAACACGAAATGGTTTAATTATTAGCCCGCACCCAAGAGCAAAAGACTGTACAATTTCTGCTGCTAAGATTATGTATGATGCGGCAATTAAAGCTGGCGCACCTAATAACATTATTGGTTGAATTGATGAACCATCACTAGAATTAAGTAATCAAGTAATGCGTGAGAGTGATTTGATTCTCGCAACTGGTGGTCCGGGCATGGTTCGTGCGGCTTATAGTTCGGGCAAACCTGCAATTGGTGTTGGGCCAGGCAACGTGCCAGCCATCATTGCAAGTAGTGCTGATATTCGTATGGCTGCTAGTAGCATTCTAATGTCTAAAACATTTGACAATGGCATGATTTGTGCTAGCGAACAATCAGCCATTGTTTTAGAGGATGTATACAATGCCTTTAAAAAAGAGATTACCTATCAAGGTGGTTATATCTTAAATGCTGATGATGCTAAAAAAGTCGGTAAGGTTTTAATTATTAATGGTGCATTAAATGCAAAAATTGTTGGGCAATCAGCTCATACGATTGCAAAAATAGCAGGTGTGAAAGTGCCGGTTGACGCTAAAGTATTAATTGCCGAAGTACAACACACTGATTTTTTAAAAGAACCATTTGCCCATGAAAAATTAAGTCCTTGTTTAGCTTTGTATAAAGCTAAGAGTTTTGAAGATGCCATTGAAAAAGCTGACCATTTAATTAAACAAGGTGGCATGGGGCATTCTTCATCCTTGTTTATTAACCATGAAACGAATTATGACAAAATTCTTTTATGACAATCAAGAATGCAAACTGGACGTTGTTTAATTAATACACCGTCTGCCCAGGGTGGTATTGGTGATTTATTTAACTTTAAATTAAAGCCATCTTTAACATTAGGTTGTGGTTCCTGGGGTGGCAATGCCGTAAGTGAAAACGTTGGTGTAAACCATTTATTAAATATTAAAGTAGTAGCCTGTAGGAGGGAAAATATGTTGTGATATCGTGTGCCAGAGAAGGTATATTTCAAACGAGGTTCACTAGCGATTGCTTGTCGTGAATTTAAAGAAGTTTATGATAAGAAACGTGCTTTTATCGTTACTGACAAATTTCTCTACTACTCTGGATTTACTAAACAAATTACCAACTACTTAGATGAAATGAGTATTCAGCATGCTACCTTCTTTGACGTGGAACCAGATCCTACGATTGAAACTGCACAAGCAGGGGCAGAAGCCATGAAAACATTCCAACCAGATCTAATCATTGCTATTGGTGGTGGCTCCCCAATTGACGCGGCTAAAATTATGTGAGTGTTATATGAACACCCAGAAGTGGTATTTCAAGATTTAGCAATGCGTTTCATGGATATTCGTAAACGTATTACTAAATTCCCACACATGGGTGACAAGGCTTATTTCTGTGCTGTACCTACAACTAGTGGCACTGGTAGCGAAGTTACACCGTTCGCCGTAATCACTGATAATCGTAATCATATTAAATATCCGTTAGCTGATTATGAATTATTACCAAAGATGGCAATAATTGACCCTGATTTGACAATGAATATTCCTCAAGGATTAACTGCCGCTAGTGGTATTGATGCTTTAACACATGCTTTAGAAGCATTAGCGTCAATTATGGCCTCTGATTACACTAATGGTACTGCACGTGAAGCAGCTCGATTAATATTTAAATATTTACCAACTGCCTATACTGAAGGTGCTAAAAATGTGAAGGCACGTGAAGAAATGGCTAATGCTTCATGTATGGCCGGTATGGCATTTGCTAATGCTTTTTTAGGTGTTTGTCACTCCATGGCTCATAAGTTAGGTTCATATCACCATATTCCTCATGGTGTGGCTAATGCTTTATTAATTGACGAAGTAATTAAATTTAACTGTAGTGAAGCACCTGTAAAAATGGGAACGTTCAGCCAATATAAATACCCACAAGGATTAAAACGTTATTCAGAATTATCTGATTACATTGGGATTGGTGGTAAAGATCCAATTGCTAAAGTCGAGAACTTAATTAAAGAAATTGATAAACTAAAGACACATATTAAAATTCCAAAATCCATTAAAGATGCAGGTGTTAAAGAAGAAGACTTCTTAAAAACGATTGATAAAATGTCCGAAGATGCTTTTGATGATCAATGTACTGGAGCAAATCCAAGATATCCTTTAATTAGTGAAATTAAAGAAATGTTTTTAAATGCTTATTACGGTAAGAAAACGCCTTTAAAAACAAAATAAGCTACCAAATTATTTTTTATTTGAAGTTGTATATGAGGGTATTTAGTTTAAACAATCAATAGGGATTATGTGGATTCCTTCTTTTGTTTTATGGTAGGTTGCACCGACACCGACAACAATCGCTAAAAATTGTGGTTTTGTACCGCCGTTTCGAATAATTTTATTTTTAAAAAGTATCATTTTTTTACATGTTTTTTCAAGTTCAATTGTGCCTAATTTGATTTCCAGTGCCGCCCATTGTTGATAACTTTTTTCAATAATTACATCTATCTCTAAATCACTGTTATCACGGTAATGATACACATGCCATTCATTAATTCTAGCAATTGATAATAAGTCTCGAATTACCAAATTTTCAAATAAAAATCCTAAAGTTTTTAAATCTTTTGTTAATCATTCTGCGTCCATTTCTAATGTGGCTACGGCTAATGATGGGTCAACAAAAATACGCTTAGGAGATGTTTGCATACGAATTTTTGATCGTATTTCAGGCGATCAACCCGGAACATCTTCGACGATGTATAACCTTTTTAGAAGTGAAATATAATTCAAGATGGTAATTTTAGAGACTTCATCTTTATCGTTTATTTGCACATCACGGAAAATTGTTGATGATTTTACTAATGTTGAAATATTTCTCGCTAATGATCGTAGAACTAATTTAATTTTGATGGGATCTTTTTTTATGCCATCAACCGTGTTAATATCAAAGTATGAAATATTGTTGATATATTCACGGTTGATTGTCATTACATCTTTTAATGTTAAAATATTGTCTCTTGTGTTTAAAGCCGGCCAACCACCCTTAATAATAATTTCTATCAAGCTTTTTAAATCAAGTTTGCCGCTAGCTGTTTTAATACTATCGTTATTAAATAAAGCAGACATTTTGATGGAACCGGTTGATATTTCGCTCTCAAAAAGAGTAAAAGGACGCATTTGAATTCGACCAATTCTTCCGGCACCAGAATGTAGATGCTTTTGCTCGTTGTCGTTAGGTGTAGATGATCCAGTTAATATTAATTGACCTTTTAATTTAGACTCGCTGACAAATTCTTTAATAGCATTCCAAATAGAGGGAGCTTCTTGTCACTCGTCAATTAATTTAGGTTTATCGCCATCAAAAATACTTAACGAATTTAATTTAGCCATCATTTTGTTAGCGTAATTATTATTTGGATTAGCTAAATTAATGTTTGATTTTGCAAAATGTTTACCAGTTTCAGTTTTGCCGCATCATTTCGGACCTTCAATTGCAATGGCACCAAAAATTTTTAGATACCGTTCGATTAAAGCGTCAACTAATCTTGGCATATATTCATTTTGTTTCATAACATAATGATATCATGTTTATACGATTTCAAATAATTTAATTATATGAATTCAAATTATTTGGTTATACGTTTTCAAATATATTAATAGTTAATGCAATAGTATGGTTTTATTTAAACGATAGTTTTTATGTTTTTGTTTACTGTTTGTTAAATACTTCATTGCCATTGTGTGACGTTCAATTCAATTGTAATAAAATGCCAAACATAAGAACAACATGATTACTACAGCATATCAAATTCCGTTGGCTGGTTTACCAGTTCAATCGGGTTTATTATCACTATCAAAAATATTAGCATGAACATTAGGATTAATACAAGTGAAATAACCATAAACGGATACACCACCATGGATTAATATTGGTTGAGCACCTACTGATGTTATTGCTAAATGAGCAATTGGCATGTAGTTAATCGCAATGGCATAGCTTAAATACAATAATGGAAATATCATCGTAATTGGAATAATGGTAGTAAATTTTCAAGGACGGTAAGCCCTTTTTGATTTACAAAAGAAAATAAAGAAAAATAATACCACAACTGGTTGAACAACATGGAATAAAGCAGTTTTGATTCAATCTCACCAATGTGATTGTCCACCAAAGCCCATATTAATATAACCTGATGAATGGTTTAGAATCATAAAAGGTGCCAATAAGAAATCGGCAATTAAGAAGGTAACACTAATATAAGTGAATGTCATTGTCACAAAAGCACTAGTTTTTAATATTTTAACTTTATAGTTAATTAAAAATATTAAAAAGAAAATGGCAACTCATAAATTTGACAATTCAGTAAAGTGATGCATGGTGCCAAATCAAATTTTACCTCATATGGTTGGAAAGATTTCTGTGCTACTGTTTCCATAATAAATCGAGATAGATGTTAGGACGATTTCGAAAATTGCAACTGATAATCCAATCCAACACATCGTTTTTAGTTGTTTATCTTTGCCCATTCATGGAATGGTACTTTTATCAAAAACGTTGTAATTAAATTTCTGACGAGTTGTTGGTAAACGAAGTGTTGGTAAGAAGTATGCTAACCAAAATATTAATGCTACTATACTAAAAACCAAGATTAATGACGGCAGCACATAACTGATAGCATTATCAATGATGACTGACCAAGCGTTTGTTGATACTCCATCAAAAGAATTTTGTAGGTATGTTGTGAATAACCCTGAAGAAATTCAAATGACAAATAATAAAACAGTAAATAAAAAAACACTCATTGAAATTATTGAAAATAAAGCAGACCATCATTGTTTTTGATTTTTGTGATGAGTGAATCTTAAGATTAAAATGCTTAGAACGAAACTTATTAAGAAAAATTGAGCTAAAGCAAACATCGCAACATAACCGGCTACGTTTACCATTGATCAGTTATCAAAATAATAAATAACGGCTAAACTTGTGTATGGTGAGTAATTTCCACCAACATCAGGGAAAGAAAAAACACCAACAATGATTGCAAGGATAATGGCAATCGGTAATCCAAATTTAATTAATCTAATTTTGTGCTGGGATTTAATCATGATTTATATAAGCAAATGAGACTTTAAAACTATATCGCATATTTTATATTTATGGTTTAATAACATTGATTATGGAAAATAAAACAATATTTGATAGGAAATACAAAAAATTAAATAATGGTGCTGAAACTATTTTGGCGCTTTTGAATGAAAGATATAGTTTATATGTGAATATTAAACACAATAAAGAGATGAAAGGCGATGAAAATAATGAAGAAAAGAAAACTGAAAATAGTTCTATCAGACCAATTCACAATACACAAAAAATAAAAACTGCTGACAGAGGATTATCAAACGCAGAAGTTCAGGATTATGAAAAATTACTAAAATGAAAATACATAGAATTAGGTAATGATCCTGTGAAAGATAAATTTGATCCAAAAAATATTCGAGTTACTCCTAAAGGTATGCGTTATGAAAAAGTTATTCAGCGCAGAGAAGCTAAGCGTAATAATTTCCTTATTCCATTATTTTCTGTAATTGTTGCGGCGGCATCGCTTGTTATAGCTCTTACAGCTTTATTAAGAAGGTAACTTACAATATATATGAAAGGTAAAAAAAATAAAAATTATAGAGAATGTGACTAAAATAAAAAGCAAATTTAATCAATCTAAAACATACATTGGTATTGAACTAGGGTCTACCAGGATAAAAGCAGTATTAATAAATGAACATAATCAGGTTTTGGCAATTGGTATTTACAATTGGGAAAATAAACTGATTAATAATTATTGAACTTATCCGCGCGCAGAGATTATCAAGGGTTTACAAAATTGCTATCGGGCATTAAAAACAGATGTCTTCAAAAAGTTTCAAATTAAGCTTACTAATCCTGCCGCTATTGGTATTTCTGGCATGATGCATGGGTATTTAGTACTAGATAAAAATAATAATCTATTAGTACCTTTTAGAACATGACGTAATACTTCAACGAAACAAGCGGTTGATTATCTTTCTCCATATCTAAATTTTAATATTCCCCAAAGGTGAAGCGTTGCCCACTTATATCAGGCAATTTTAGATAAAGAAAACCATGTTAACAAAATTGCATATATCACGACGTTAGCTGGCTACATTCATTATTTATTAACTGGTAATAAAGTGGTAGGCATCGGAGAAGCTAGCGGAATGTTTCCAATTGATACAAAATTTAAACAATTTGATACTAAAAGAATTGAAAAAATGAATCGATTATTTGACAAACACCATGTGTCAATAGAATTTAACGATATTTTTCCTAAAGTATTATTGGCAGGCATGGAAGCAGGAACACTTACTGAAGCAGGAGCAGTTTTATTAGATCCTGAAAGAAATCTAAAACCAGGAATAATTTTTTGTCCACCAGAAGGGGATGCAGGAACAGGCATGGTTGCAACTAATGCTATTAAACCAAAGACTGGTAATGTATCAGCAGGCACTTCTGTTTTTGGAATGATTGTATTGAAAGAAAATTTGCCAAAATGATATGAAGAAGTAGATATGGTTACGACACCTGATGGTTATCCTGTTGCGATGATTCATTGTAACAATTGTTCAACCGATATTAATAACTGGGTTAATATGTTTGATCAATACAATAAATTGATGGGGTTCAAAATTCAAACAAAAGATCTATTTGAGTCTTTATTATCTAATATCAAAACGGCAGATTTAGATAACGGCAACATCTTATCTTGTAACTATTATTCCGGAGAGCCAATTACTCATTTTACAGAGGGCAGACCAATGTTGCTTTGACAAGCCAATAGCAACTTTACTTTAGCTAATTTATTTAAAACACTATTTTACACATCGCTTGTCACTTTAAAAATAGGTTTTGATTTCTTAAAAAGAGAAAAAGTGTTAATCAATAATATTGTAGCTCACGGCGGTTTATTTACTACTAAGGATATAGGACAAACAATTTTATCAGCAGCATTAAATACAAAAGTTACGGTTAATAAAAATGCTTCAGAAGGCGGACCGTATGGAATGGCTATTTTGGCTAAATATTTATTAAATAATAAAATGAGTTTAAGTAATTTTCTGACAAAGGATGTATTTATAAATAATTCTGGTATTACGGTGAAAGCATCGGTTAAAGAAACTAAAAGTTTTGAAAGATATGCCCAACGATTTAAAAAGATTTTAAATGTTGAAAAAGAGGCGATTACTCAAATTGGATTGATGGTTAATAAATAGGAGAGAAATATGAAAAAGATAAATAATAAAAAAGAATTTTGATTTTTGGTAGGAACACAGGATTTGTATGGCAAAGAAACCATTAGCAAAGTTAAGAAGCATGCACAAATTATGGTAGATGAAATTAATAAAAGTGGTAACTTGCCGTTCGTTATTCATTTTGCTGGTGTTGCTGAAACGGCAGATAACATTACCAAAGTAATTAAAGAAGTAAATTATCATGATAATGTCATTGGTCTTATAACCTGAATGCACACATTTTCGCCAGCCAAAATGTGAATCCACGGCACTAAATTATTACAGAAACCATTATTGCATTTGGTAACTCAATTTAACGAAAGCATTCCTTGAAAAACAATTGATATGGATTTTATGAATCTTAATCAAGCTGCTCACGGGGATAGAGAATACGGATATATCAATGCACGTTTAAAGATTAAACACAAAGTTATAGTTGGATATTGAAAAAATCCTGAAGTGTGTAGGCAAATCGGAGAATGAATGGATGTTGCTAATGCTTACAACAAAAGCTTTGATATTCGTATTGCTCGTTTTGGTGATAACATGCGTAGTGTGGCGGTTACGGACGGAGATAAAATTCAAGCTCAAATTGATTTCGGTTGAACTGTTGATTATTATCCAATTGCCGATTTAGTGAATTATATAAATAGTGTAACAACAAAAGAGATTGATGCTTTATTTGATATTTATATAAAAGAGTACAATAGCATTTATGACAAATATGACAAAAATACATGAACTAAGCATGTAAAAGAACAAGCCAAAATCGAGCTTGGCTTACGAAAGTTTTTAAAAGAAAATAAATACGATGCTTTTTGTACTAATTTCCAGACTTTAAGCGGATTAAAACAATTACCAGGATTAGCGGTGCAACGTTTGATGTCAGATGGTTATGGTTTTTCAGCGGAAGGTGACTGAAAAACTGCTGGTTTAAATCGATTAATGAAAATCATGTCTAGTAATAAAACAACAGGTTTTATGGAAGATTACACTTATGAATTGGAAAAAAACAACGAATATATTTTACAAGCGCACATGTTAGAGGTTGATCCAACGTTAACCGACAAAAAACCCTCAATTAAAGTTGCTCCTTTAGGAATTGGTGATAAAGACGATCCTGCACGTCTAGTATTTGATGGTAAGGCTGGCAATGCAGTAGTAGTTTCTATGATAGATTTGGGTAAGAAATTTAAATTATTAATTAATGAAGTTGAATGTTTTACACCAAAAGAACCCGCTCCTAAATTACCAGTTGCTAGAATTTTGTGAAAGGTTAAACCAAATTTTGCTGAAGGTGTGAAAAAATGGATTGAAATCGGTGGTGGTCATCATACTGTAGTTTCGTTAGCCTTAAATACTCAACAAATTATTGATTGAGCAACCATGGTTAATCTAGATTATGAATTGATTAAGTAAACATGTTATTAATAGAACTTAGAAAAAAAGTATGTCAAGCAAATTTGGATTTAGTCAAATTTAAGTTAGTTATTTTAACTTGAGGTAATGTTAGTGGTATTGATCGGAAAAGTAATTTAGTTGTTATTAAACCTAGCGGTATTGATTATGAGAAGTTGACTTATGACAAAATGGTGATAGTTGATTTAAAAACTGGAAAAATAGTTGAGGGATCTTTGTCACCATCATCTGATACACCAACTCATCTTGAGATTTACAAAGCATTCAAAAACGTCTCTACTGTTGTGCACACGCATTCACAGTGGGCTACAATTTTGTCTCAAAATATGTGTAGTATAGATTGTGCCGGCACTACTCATGCTGATTATTTTTACGGTACTATTCCATGCACTAGAAATTTAACCCGAAATGAAATTATTAATGATTATGAATTTAACACAGGCAGACTAATAGTCTCAACTTTTCAAAATAAGAAAATTAATTATGAAAATATTCCTGCAGTACTAGTTAGTCATCACGGACCATTTGTATGAGGAAAATCAACGAATGAAGCAGTTCACAATGCGGTTGTTTTAGAATATGTTGCAAAAATGTATTATTTTAATTTGAGTCTGGTTAAAAGAAGAAAAATAAAAATTGACAATGTTTTGTTAGACAAGCATTTTTTGAGAAAGCATGGCAAAAATGCATATTATGGACAAAGATAGATGTGCAGTTTTTAAAGCGTTATCGCCGCGTAATCAATAAATAATTTTTATTTATAAAAATTAATTTTTGGTAAAAATGACTCTAATATGGTGCAATTTAGATTCGTGTTTATAAGTTCCTTCGAAGAAACCTTCTTTAGTTGTTTCTCTGTGATTTTCTCTTGAACTTCTAACAGAATATCCGTTTTGATTCATAAAATCTTCAAACTCAATATATTTACGATCATTTTTTACTTCAGCTTCAATCATCGTATCACCATTTTGAATTGCGTTTTGTAAATCGTTGATTGAATAACAAACACGACCTGTTGCTTTATTAATTCCCTTCTTAACTAGATTGAATAATCCCATGTCTCTCCGAATGTAGAGATGGATTATATCTATCTCTACAAATTTTAATAAAATTTCAATTTTTTTCTCTTGACAAATATATTACTACAGTAATATAATCTTTGTCCTGTTCTAAAAAATAGAACAGGAGCAAGTTCTTTGAAAACTAAATAGAATCCGTCAATTTTTAAGAGTTTGATCCTGGCTCAGGATTAACGCTAGCGGTATGCCTAATACATGCAAGTCGAGCGGCCAGCAATGGCAGCGGCAAACGGGTGAGTAATATGTATCTAACCTACCCTTTAGAGAGGAACAACTGATCGAAAGATTAGCTAATACCTCATAGGAAATCAAAACGCATGTTTTGATTTTTAAAGTTCCGTTTGGAACACTTTAGGATGGGGGTGCAGCTTATCAGATAGTTGGTGAGGTAACGGCCCACCAAGTCAATGACGAGTAGCTATGCTGAGAGGTAGAATAGCCACAATGGGACTGAGACACGGCCCATACTCCTACGGGAGGCAGCAGTAGGGAATTTTTCTCAATGGGCGAAAGCCTGAAGGAGCAATACCGCGTGAACGATGAAGGTCTTTGGATTGTAAAGTTCTTTTATTAGGGACGAATAGCAACAGTAGGAAATGATTGTTGTTTGACTGTACCTTTTGAATAAGTAACGGCAAACTTTGTGCCAGCAGCCGCGGTAATACAAAGGTTACAAGCGTTATCCGGATTTACTGGGCGTAAAGCGAGCGCAGGCTGATTTACAAGTCTGGTGTGAAATGCATCTGCTTAACAGGTGTTTGCATTGGAAACTGTAAGTCTAGAGTGTGATAGAGAGTTTTAGAACTCCATGTGGAGCGGTGGAATGCGTAGATATATGGAAGAATACCAGTGGTGAAGACGAAAACTTAGGTCACAACTGACGCTTAGGCTCGAAAGTGTGGGGAGCAAATAGGATTAGATACCCTAGTAGTCCACACCGTAAACGATGATCATTAGACGTTGATACAATGTATCAGCATCGAAGCTAACGCATTAAATGATCCGCCTGGGTAGTACATTCGCAAGAATGAAACTCAAACGGAATTGACGGGGACCCGCACAAGTGGTGGAGCATGTTGTTTAATTCGACAGTACACGCAAAACCTTACCAGGGTTTGACATGTTGAGCAATGCTATAGAAATATGGCGGAGGTTAACTCAAACACAGGTGGTGCATGGTTGTCGTCAGCTCGTGTCGTGAGATGTTGGGTTAAGTCCCGCAACGAGCGCAACCCTTATCGTTAGTTACTTTATCTAACGAGACTGCTAACGCAAGTTAGAGGAAGGTGGGGATGACGTCAAATCATCATGCCCTTTATACCCTGGGCTACAAACGTGCTACAATGGTCGGTACAAACTGTTGCCAACTCGCAAGAGGGAGCTAATCAGAAAAAGCCGATCTCAGTTCGGATCGAGGGCTGCAATTTGTCCTCGTGAAGTTGGAATCACTAGTAATCGCGAATAAGTCATGTCGTGGTGAATGCGTTCTCGGGTCTTGTACACACCGCCCGTCAAACTATGAGAGCCGTTAATACCTAAAACCGTTTTGCTAA
>JAISBY010000007.1 GCA_031265955.1 Mycoplasmataceae bacterium
TATTGTTTTCATGTTTCTCCTAATAGTGTATTAGAGAAATGAAACAATAGCAATTTACTGTTTTGACATACATTCCTACGGAATGTATATTTTTCCACGATGTCTATTTAATCAACAAAAATTACGTTTATGACTACTTAGGTGCATGAAACGAGTAAGACATATCCATGTAATAACCCGATAGTATTGTTGCCATCAAAAAGCAAACAAAAGCAGCAATTAAAAATGACCACAAGAAATAATGAAACATTTTAGAACTTAGCATTCCGTTAATACCGATGATTGCTGTTGTAAGCAAGAAAACAAAAGGGACAACTGGCAAACTAACAGCAATATAACTAAAGATATTCCCAACAACGCCTTCGGCATGATAAGGTTTGGAACCTAACGGAGATTCTTTTAAAAGTTTAGTCACAAATACAAGATAAACAATATCGCCAGCTAAAATAATAGCAATTAAAGCAATAGCAATCAATCATATTCTTAATAAAATTTTTGGTTTTCTTAACCAAATATCAAATCTAGCACCAAATTTAGTTCGACTTTTCTTTTCTTGTCGATTTTCAAACTTATTAAAATTTATTTTAGAATCCTTATCGTCTGTAATTGCAATTTCATCATTCTTTTCTTGAATTTTTTCAAGCGCTGAAATATTTGTGGTAGACAATGTTTTATCCACAATTGGTTCAGGAGTTCCGAAAGAACCTAAATTAGCATTTATATCTAATGATGATTGTTCAGGGACAGATTCTGAGTTTTCGATTTTAATTTGTTCAGGTGTTTTCTTAACAACAAAAGAAGGATCTTTGGAATCGGACGGTTTAAATTCAATTTTCAAATCAGACGATTGCCTGTCGTCTGTTGGTTTATTGTTTAATTCTTTTTCTTTGTCGCTCATAAAAATAACTTTATAGGTTAATGTATTTTATCTAATAATTCGTCAATTTTCAAAGAATTATCAATTGTATTATCTTTAACAAACTTAATGTCGGGAATTCGACGAATGTTCATGTTTTTAGCGAGATGACTACGGAAGACTCCTTTGGCAATCATTAATTTATCTACCATTGCATCAATTTTACTACGATCATATGTGTCGATAAAAACAGTTGCCATAGAATAATCAGGAGATAACTTCACCGCCGTAAAAGAACAATGTTTTAACGATTCATCATAAATATCATATTTAACTGTGTGGTTCAATAAATTTAAAATCTCTGATTCAATGTGTTCATGCTTATAGTTCGCCATACTAAGTTGTCCTCTTTTTCGCTACAAGACGATAAGTTTGAATAATGTCTCCTACTTTAACATCATTATATTTTTCCAATGTCACACCACATTCCATGCCGGCAGTTATTTTATTAACTACTTCTTTTAAATGTTTCATTGAGCCAATTTTTGTGTTAACGATAACTTTGCCGTCACGAAGCACTCGTGCACTGTCGTTACGGTTCATTTCACCGTTTTGTACTAAACAACCAGCGATTACTCCAACCGCTGAGTGACTTCATAACTGTTGAATCACTGCTTCACCAGTTTCTTGTTCTTCATATATTGGGCTCAACTCACCAAGCAGTAAATTCTGAATGTCTTCGCTGAGTTTATAAATGATGTCATAAAACAATATTTTAACTTGTTGACTTTGAGCAATTTCTCTTGTCGCTCTAATTGGTTTGATGTTAAAACCAATAATGACAGCTTTAGAAGCTTTGGCTAAAGTAACATCAGATTCAGTAATACCACCAACAGCAGAACGAATTATTTGTAGTTTCGCTCCTTCCACTTCAGTTTTGGATAACATATTTTTAATAGCTTCTAATGAACCGTGAACATCTGTTTTGAGAATTACATTTAATGTTTTAATACCGTCAACATTTTCGCTATGAGTCAAATTATCAGATTGACGATTAAGCATTAGTTTATGCAAACGAATTTTTTCAGCAATCTCTTTAATATCTTTCTCGTTAGTACTTACAATAAAATGTTCGCCAGCTACTGGTGGTTCAGATAATCCCATGATTTTAACTGGTTGCGATGGATAAGCAATACCGACATCATGTAAATTTTCATCAACCATGACACGAACACGACCAAAAGCACTACCAGCAATAATGAAATCGCCTTTAGTTAAAGTACCGTTTTTAATTAAGACTGTTGCTACAGGGCCGAATCCCTTATCAATGTTAGATTCAATTACAACACCCATAGCTAACCGGTTGGGATTGGCTTTATATTCACTAACTTCAGCAACAGCCAAAATACCTTCTAATAGTTTATCAACTCCTTCACCCGTTAATGCAGAGCCTTTAATTGTGATGGTTGTTCCGCCTCATTCTTCAGCCAAAAGACCTTTTTCACTTAATTGGGTCATAACTTTATCAGGTTTAACATTAGGCTTATCCATTTTATTAATAAAGACAATAATTGGAACTTTAGCGGCTTTAGCATGATCAATAGCTTCTTCAGTCTGTGGTTTAATGCCATCATCAGCCGCGACAACAATTACGACAATATCAGTAATATTAGCACCACGCGCTCGCATTTCTGTAAACGCAGCATGCCCTGGAGTATCAATAAAAGTCACCTTTTCATTCTTATAGGTTATTTGATAAGCTCCAATGTGTTGGGTGATACCACCGGCTTCGCCACGGGCAACATGAGCGTGCCGAATGTAATCTAGTAGTGTGGTTTTACCATGATCAACATGCCCCATAATTGTCACAATAGGAGGGCGCGGTTTTAAAGTGTTGGCTTCGTCTTGAATTTTAATATTGCTTAATACATTGGTTTCATCAACTTCTACCCTTTTTTCAAAATCATAATTGTATTCCAAACATAACTCACCAATTTCTTCCTCGGTTAGCATTGTATTAAGCGTTAACATGCGACCCTTTAAAAAGAAATATTTAAGTATTTCACTAGCAGATTTATCAATTTTGGTAGCAAATTGTTCCACCGATAAAGGAGAACTAAAAATGAAGATCCCATTTTTAACACCAGTATCAACTTTTTTAAATTGAGACTTTAAATCAAGATTTTGTCTTGTATCTTGTTTTTTATTAGGTTTCATGTAATAACCTCCTCAGAAATATATTGGTTTTTAATTTTTTACAAATTATTCTTGATAATCATCGCCATTATCACCGTCGATGTTGTCAGAAGTATTTTTAGGTGCTTCTACATCTATTAGTTCTTTTAGCAAGTCATCCTTGTTCAAGTCTTTAAATTCTTGAAGAATTGATGCTTTCTGTTTCTTTGCATTATTAGTTTGCTGTTGAGCGTTGGAAGGATTGTTTGAAACACCACCAGGTCTATTGCGATTAGGAGCAGAACGATTGTACTGATCCAACACATTACTACCGGCATGATATCTCTTATAAGCTCGATTAAACGTTTGTTGACGAAGTGATTGAGCTTCGACACGGTTGTATTGTAAATTTGCTTCATGAGCTTCTTCAATCGTATTAATTTCAATGTTGGCTTTCAACATTTCTGAAATTAAACGAACATTGCTACCACGTTTACCAATTAACAATGCTAATTTGTCGCTACGAGCCACTAGTGTAATTTCACGTCGTTCTTCTGGTGCAGCTGGTTCCTTAATAGCAAATCCCACAATTTCAGCAGGAGAACATACATTCACAATATAACGTTTAAAATCATCTACATATTCGATTACTTCAATATGTTCTCCATGAATTTGTTCTTGAATAATTTTCACCCTTGAGCCACGTGGCCCGATAACTGTGCCAACTGGCTCAACACTTACTTGATGTGACACTACAGACAATTTAGTTTTAAAACCAGCCACACGAGCGATATCTTTAATTTCAATAATTTTTTCTTGAATTTCAGGAATATTAATAGTTAATAAATACTTAACTAGACCTGCATCTGCACGAGACAAAATAATCGGTCAACCTTTTGTTTGTTCTTTTACATCTTTAATGAAGAAATTATATTTTTGACCTGGTATTAGAACTTCGCCAGGAATGGTTTCTTGGCGGCCAACAAAACCAAAAGTATTTTCTAAATTAACTGTGGCAATACCACTTTTGGAATCTACTTTTTCAATTTCAGCATAAACAACTTCATGGATACGTGGTTTTCATAAACTATAAACTTGTTTGTTGGATTGATTAGTTACATTGTGCTTAAGCATTTGTGATAAATGAATTCCTAAAGATAACTTTGATAATTCACTCAAGTGAACCATTTCCTTATAGACATCTCCAACTTTCAAATTAGGGTCATGTTTTTTTGCATCATCTTCAGTAATTTCAGCATAGTCGTTAATTTCTTCTTTATTTTCAACGACATTAAACAATTTATTAATAGCTAATTTTTTATTATCAATATCAATAATAACTTCCAATACCGTTTCTGGATATTCCTTTGTGTATGCTTTGATAATAGCATCCTTTAAAGCCTCAACAGCCGTGTCTCTCGGAATATTATGTTCATCAGCAATTAATGTTAATGCATCAATGGTATCAATAATCTGTTTGTTTCAATCAACCTGTTTCTCATTTCTTTTTTTCATATTTCCTCTTTTAACAAATTAAGGAGCATCCGCATATTCCGGAAGCTCCTTAAAATAATTGATAGTCATTATATGATAAGATTAAAAATAAGCATTAGTTATTTATTCTTTTAAATTATTAAGTCTAACAATATTATCTATTCTATGTTTTAAAGGATCAAAGTCGCTTTCAACCCATTGAGTAAACCAAATTGGTTGAGTAGTATCCATCTTTTTAATGTCGGCTTCGATTTTATCAAGTCTTGAAACAACATAACTATTGAACTTTTCTTGTCTTTCATTAAATTCGTCTTGTTTATCAAAACGAGCGAATATCAATTTCTGAAATTCTAAAAATCATGCTGGTGGTTGTGGTGGTTCAATTGGTGATTTCATCTGCTTTTCTATGTTAACATATTTTGATGACGTTTTAAGAATGATGCTACCAACTATAAGTTGGATTTGTTCTTTCGCAGTCTTTCAAGACTTACTATCATAGAAATTGAATCAAGCAACATTATTTTTATCGTCAAATATTTCAGCAACTTCATATTTTTGGCAAATTTGACGAATTACCTCAACCTCTGAGCCAAATTCTTTAATGGATACAATTAAAACTTTATATATTTCTTTATTATCCATTTTATACTTGCTCTCTTCACTATAGTAATACAGGCAAAAAAATAAATTTGCTAAATTATTTTTAAAAGTTAAGTAAATTTTCACGTAATTTCTGAGTAAATAATTTAAAATATCTTATTGTGTCTATTATCGTTGTTGACAAACCAAAAGGATGAACTTCAAACGATGTCGTGCAAAAAATCAAACATCATTTTGAATATAGAAAAGTGGGCCACGCTGGTACTTTAGATCCAAATGCTACTGGAATATTGATAATTGGATACAATGAAAGTACAAAAGATTTAAGCAAATTAATTTTGGATAACAAAGAATATGAAGCTGAAATTCAATTTGGCTTTCAAACAGACAGTTATGATATTTGTGGAAAAACATTAAAAACTTGTGATAGTAGTCACATTACAATTGATGAAATTATTAAAGCACTGAATACCTTAAAGAATAGCGATTATTGGCAAACGCCACCCATATTTTCTGCAAAGAAAATTAATGGTACCCCTATGTACAAAATTGCAAGACAAAATCATAAAATTATAAACATTAATCCAGTAAAAGTAAAATTACATGATTTTCAAATAATTAGTTTTAAAGAGTCGATTCTTAAATTGAAAATCCTTGTTTCTAAAGGTTTTTATGTGAGATCACTTGCAAATGATTTAGGTGGAAGATTAAATTCATGTGCAACCTTAATCAATTTAAGACGTACTAAAAGTGGAAACTTTAACATTGAAGATGCAATACCACTTAGCAAATTAATAAAAGATAATTAGAAAATGTCAAATGTAATATTGTTCAATAAAATCAGAACCTATATGTTCCAAGGAATCCCATTAGTAATTGGTTTTTTTGATGGCATTCATAAGGGACATATGAAATTATTTAAGGGTCTAAGTAAAAATAAATTTAATGTTTTAACTTTTACTAATGTTCCTAATAAAAATAATGATTTCTTATATAGCGTTCAAAAAAGAATTGATGACTTGAATTGTTTGTTACCAAATAACATATTTTTGCTTGATTTGCATAATCACAATATGTTATCAATGTCATTTGTTTATCAATTACTCAAAACTATCAAACCATCGACTATCATTGTTGGGCAAGATTTTCGTTTTGGCAAAAACAGACATGGTGACATTTTACAATTAAGAAAATATTTTAAAGTTTCGGTCGCTCAAATCAATTCCAAATACAAAACTTCCATTATTAAAAACATGCTTATTAATGGTAATATAGAACAAGTCAATAAATTGCTAATAAAGCCTTATGTTATCACCGGAATAGTAAAACATGGAAAACATTTAGGTAGGAAGTTGGGTTATCCAACTGCAAATGTCATTTTTGATAAGAATATTTTAATTCCTAAATCAGGTTCGTATCTAGGGTATACTTTTGTAGATGATAAAAAATATAAATCCGCGGTTTTTATTCGAAACAACCAATTAGAAACCCATATTTTTGATTTTAATAGGAATATTTACGATAAATCCATATCAATTCAGCTTATCAAATATCATAAACCCATTAAAAAAATTAATAATTTTAAGACGTTGAAAAAAGTAATCGGATATAAAGTTAAAGAAATTAAAGAATCTTTTTAATTTTATAGTCCTTTAATTCATTAAAAATTTTGTCAATATCACCTAAGTATTTATTACCAGTCTTAATCTGAAAACCTTCAGCCTTACCGTATTTTGGAATTACATGAATGTGAAAATGCATCACCACCTGCCCTGCGATACTACCTTCATTAGACAAATAATTAATCCCTCATGGTTTTAAAGAAGAATTCTGAATCATGTTAGCGACTTGTTTTACCAAATCAACGGTATCATGTAATGTTTCTAAATCGCATTGGCTCAAATTTACTACGTGTTTTTTAGGAATAATTATTGTATGGCCATCACTCATCGGCTGAATGTCCAAAAAAGCCAATGCGCCTTTATTTTCAGCAATAATCTTCGCTGGTATTTCTTTGTTTACAATTTTACAAAAAATGCAATTATTCATGTAACCTATTAAGCTTAACAGTCACTACTTTTTATTTACAGTTTCCGTACTAGCTGGTTTGGTGAATGGAGTTCTTGAATGATAACCGCCACGACTAAAGCGTTTGTGTTGAATGAAACCTTGATTAGGTTCTCTCTTAACAACTTCGGGAAGAATAATCTCTTCGTCTTTCTTACCAACAACTGATAATGGTTCACCGATTGCTTCTGCGATTGCATCACACATTATGGAAATTAATAATCAAACCGTTCGAATCGAACTGGAGTTTGCTGGTATTAAAAAATCAATTAAGTCAGGGTTAGCATTAGTGTTAGCAAATGCAATTACTGGAATATTTAATTTACGCGCTTCCATTAAAGCATTATGTTCATGAATGGGATCCGTAATAATTAATGCTTGCGGCAATCCTCTCATGGTACGAATACCACCTAAAAATTTGCTCATTCTCTCAGTTTCTTTCGACATCATTACTTGTTCTTTTTTAGCATATTTCTTAATTTCGTCAGAAAGTTGTAGAGCAATTAATTTATTTAATTTATTAATAGAATTATTTAAAGTTTTAAAATTTGTTAAAGTACCGCCTAATCATCTTTGATTAATGTAGAAACATTTAACTCGCTTAGCTTCATTCTTTACATGTTCCTTAATAATATCACCACGTGTTCCTACTAATAGAATGGTGCCACCTTCACGTGATACATCCTTTAGAAAGTTATATGCTCGATCCATGAACACCATTGTCTTAAGAATATCAATTACTTGTGCTCGATTACCACGTTTGGGGTAAATGAAGGGTTTCATCTTGGGATTTCAATATTTAGCAGACATACCAATATGTACACCAGCTTCCATTAATTTGGAAGCGGAAACTAATTTACGTAAGCCTGATTCTTTATTTGCTTCAAAGAAGTCATTGATTTTCTTTTCAATGGCATCTCGAGCAGATTGGAAATCTTTAGATGAATTTGCACGTGGTTTGTATTCACGATTAAAAGGTTTTGTTTCCTCTTTGGAGTCAGATGCAACTGAACTTCTTGGTTCGGTTTTATGATCAAATACTTTATGAGTTGATCTTTTAACATATGTTCTCGCTTTTACAGCTACTGGTTTCGCTGATTCATCTTTATTATTTTCTGTCATTTGTTTTCCTTGTATAAAAATCCACTACAGACATTAGTTTGTAGGGACATATATTGTAATATTAATAACGAAAAAAGTATATTTTATTAAAACTCAAATATTATTCATCAATAGGAAAGATATATGCTGAGAACATAGACATCGTGGAAAAATTCTCTAATACTCACTAAGTATACAAAGCATAGTTAAAATTAAGTGACTGGATTGGAGTCATTCTATATGAATCTCATTTTTGTCTTTC
>JAISBY010000011.1 GCA_031265955.1 Mycoplasmataceae bacterium
TTAATATGTTAATCAACCTTACACATCGCAAAAGACTTAACGGTAAATCAGCTTATGAAACGTCTAGTATAATTTCGTTGTCAAACTTAAAGTGTTGCACTTGGATTTAAAATTTGCACTATTTTGCATACTCATTCATCTTAATCAACTTATTATCAAAAAAGATTGCTTATAATTTAGGCATTATGTTAGAGAAAATTAAAAAAGATTGTCCTTGTGCAACTAGAACTTGTCCAAACTGAGGCAAATGTAAAGCGTGTCGCAAAATGATGTCAGCCGAAGGCGTAAAACCAGTGTGTGAATGAAACATATAGGCACAATTAGTTAATGTCTAAGATCTTAACCATAGTCATTCCCACATATAATGCCGAAGCAACTATTAATAATGCATTAATGTCATTAAATTACAAATATCAACATGATTTTAACGTATTAATCGTAGATGACGGTGGTTCAAGACCTGTCAAAAAATTCATTCAACCTTGAATTGATCGCTTCCCTTCCATTATTAAATGCGTTAGAAAAACAAACGGTAATTGAGGTAGTGTAGTAAATTACGCAGCGAGGCATGTAAATACTAAATTTATTAAAATTCTTGATGCAGACGACACTTTCATTTTTGATAAATTGGGTGAAATAATTCATTATTTGAAACATTTAAAATCAAATGTTGATGTTGTTTTATCATCATTTTATTTTTCTCTTGATATGAGACAAAATAAAATAACACCAAGGAAAATTTCAAAAAAATCATCAATCATATATACAACCTTTGATAAATTTAAAACTAATTCTATTTTGACTCACCACGCTCTTTGCTTCAACACAAAATTTTTACTGAATAAATTGCATGTAGAAGAGCGTTTTCGTTTCAGTGACAATATTTTGATTTACAAAGTTATTTTATTTTCTAAAAAAATTGCAATTTTACCAAAGCAATTTATTCTATATAGATATCATATTGGCGTGCCAGAGCAACAGACGTCGCTAGAACAAATGGTAAATCATTATCAAGATGCTAGGAAAACTCTTACCATTATTTCACAAATAAAACTTGATAATCATATGTCCAAAAGAAGAATTAAAACACTATGGATTATTTTAAAATCTATGTATTTTTTCTCATTAATTCTTATTAGTCTAAATAAGAAATTGTATTTTTGGCAAAAAAAAATGAATTTTGAATTAATAAAGAAAAGTGTAGAACAAGCCAGAAAAAATGGTTATGACAAAATTATTAAGCAAAGTCCAATACCTTTTCTAAATAAATTAAACTTTTTTTCAACCAAAACTATCTCTGTAGCAGCTTTCAAACTAATTCAGGTAGGTTTTATAAAAATAATTAAAGATAGTGAGCGATTAACTAAGAATAAAAAGTCTATCTATTAATTCAAATAACTTTTCTCCTCATTTTTCTTCTGCTGATAGCACATGATATCCACCATTTATTACATGGCATTTATGATATTTATCTAATTGTAAAATTTTATTAAAAAAAGAAAAATGCATCATTTTATCTTGCTTAGATTGAATATAAAAAAATGGTAATTCTTCGTTTTTTAAGAATTCTTTAATTCTCTTTCATGAAGGTTTTATTGCTCATCAAGCCGCTAACAACGAAACATTATTACGCCTATATTTTTTAATATTAATTTTTTTAATTCGTCTGACTAAATCATTAGAAGATAGAATATCTACTTCATTAGTGTCAGGGAAAGGATCGTATGTTTTTAAGCCAAATAACACACTTAATATAACACCTGGTACAATTTTAATTTTATATCATAATGAACGACCACTAGAATCTTGAACACGATCTGGAATATTTCAAACAGCAACTCCTGAAATTTTAGACTTGTGTTTCTTATAGTAAGCAGAGGCAATCCCCCCCCCTCATGATTCGCCTGCTAAAAATAACTTACGATTCCCAAATTTCTTTATTGCATAATCAACTATACGATCTAACTCGCATACATAACATTTCATTCATCGCTTTGCATTATTACGGTTTTCAATGCTACCCATACGTTCATACGACAACAAATAATTTTTATTAAAAGCAGAATAATTCATTAATCTAATTTGCGCATTTGTTCCATCTAAACCACCTAAAAAAATGATTATCTTAGTGTCTTCGTTAAGCAAAGTAGGCTTAACATAAAGTATCGGAACCGGATATTTATACGGTTCAATTTTAATCATTTTTTCGACACAGCGATTGCTCGGAATAAAAGACATACTTTAATAATAAGAAACTATTTTCAATTTATAAAAAATTAACGATATTTTCTATCAATCTTACGTTTGCAAAAAAAATGTCAAAATATTCTTCTTCTTCAGAATTTCGGCGATTTTAATTTAACATTAAATCTATCAAACACCCTATATAACTCTCTAAAAATTTTATGAGTAAATTCTTTTTCTGGTGGTTCTCACCGATATCAACGCCTTAAAACATATAGCACGGAATATATATATGAAAAGCTACAAAAAATATACTCATTAATCAAAGTATCACTTAGCTCTTTTTTGATGCTTAGAAAGTATTGTAATTGTTTTATTGTAGGCAATATATTTTTATATTTACTATTTCTAGAATCTGTTAGCGAATCATCATGTTGCACAAAATAATAAGTTTTTTTTCTACAGATGCCAATTGAACTAAACTTTGGAAACATATAAAAAAGCATACACATGTCCTCTCCAATATTAATTCCACTTTTAAACTTAAATTTAGTCTCATTAACACTTTCTGTTTTAAAAAGGATATTTCATAAAATCGGGACATTTGAATATAGATATTGTTCTGCAGTCATATGATTTTTTAAATGCGAATTTAACGGTCAGACTCGTCTATGTCCATTTTTAGATAATCTATAAGCTTTAGAAACAGTTGCATCAGCTTCGCCATAATTGCTGGAAATAAATAAATTATGAATAGCTTGATTTGCAAAATAATCATCAACATCACAAAAAATGAAATAAGCAGTTGACACATTGTCTAATAACTTTTGTCGGGTATATGAAACACCGTGATTTTCCTGGTGTATAACATTTATTCTGTTAGGAAATTTTTTTTGAAATTCTTTAATAATTTGCAAAGAATTATCATTGCTTCCATCATCAATGCATAAAATTTTCAAAAAATCTATAGGATAATTTTGATTTAATATTGAATTAAAACATCTACTTATTGTTTGTGTTCCGTTGTAACAAGGAACAAGAACGGTAATAGATATTGGATTCTCAATAATACTATTTATTCTCATTCAATTGTGCCTGGTGGCTTAGAAGTAACATCGTAAACAACTCGATTAATGCCTGATATTTCATTGACTATTCTATTGGATATTCTATCCATAATTTTATATGGTATTTTGGCATAGTCTGCAGTCATACCGTCGTGACTTGTAACCGCACGAATAACAATAACATCTTCATATGAACGTTGGTCACCTTTCACCCCTACTGTTTTTACCCCTGGTAAAACAGTAAAAAATTGTCAAATACTTTTAGTCAAATTTGCCTTAAATATTTCTTCTTGTAATATTGCATCAGAATCTTGAACCAATTTAATCTTCTCTCTTGTAATTGCACCAATAATACGTATTGCTAAGCCTGGGCCAGGAAATGGTTGGCGATTAACCATAACTTCAGGCAACCTCAATTGTTTTCCTAATTCGCGAACTTCATCTTTAAATAACTTATTTAAAGGCTCAATCAACTTTAATTTCATATCTTTAGGCAAACCACCAACGTTATGGTGTGATTTGATTGTATGTGCAGTTTTTGTACCAGATTCAATGATGTCAGTATACAAAGTGCCCTGTGCTAACCATTTCAATTTTTTGATTTTTGATGCATATTTGTCAAATGTAACTATAAATTCTCTACCAATAATTTTACGTTTCTGTTCAGGTTCATAAATTCCGTTTAATTTTGTTAAAAAATGTTTAGATGCATCTACTTTTATAAAGTTGACATTAAAATGTTTTTTAAAGATTCGAACAACGTCTTCACTTTCGTATTTGCGTAGCAATCCATGATCTACAAACAAACAAGTCAAGTTTTTACCAATTGCCTTCGCAATAATTGCTGCAGTTACTGCAGAATCAACCCCACCGGATAATGCACATAAAACTTTCTCATTTCCAATCAGGCTCTTAATCTTTTGTATTTCACTTTTAATAAATGTTTTCATTGATCAATCTGCTTTAACTTTACAAATATCAAAAATGAAATTATGTAAAAATTTCAATCCATTAACTGAATGCCTAACTTCTGGATGAAACTGAATTCCATACAAATTATCTTTTTCATTCCCCATTATTGCATTGGTGCATGTTAAAGATGATCCTATTTTTTTAAATCCTTTTGGTAAAACTTTTACTTGATCACTATGAGACATCCAAACCAATTGATTAGAAGATAGATTTTTGGTAATTTTACTACTATGAATGGTGAGTTTTGTATTTCCATATTCCTTTTTATGCGAAGCTTTTACTTTACCACCATTTTGGTATGCCATTAATTGCATTCCATAGCAAATGCCAAGAATTGGCAATCCTAAATCATAAATACATTTATCAATTTTGGGAGCGTCTTTTTCATAGACTGAGTTAGGCCCTCCAGAAAAAATAATGCCTTTAATACTAGAATCATTACGAATTTTATCAACATTAATATCAGGCGTAATTAATTCACTATATACTCCAAAATCACGAATTCGTCGAACAATTAATTGGTTATATTGACTACCGAAATCAATAACTAATATTTTATTTGCCATGATAGTTTGGAGCTTCTTTAACAAAATCTAAATGATGAACATGTGATTCGTTAAAACCAGAAATTGATATTTTGACAAATTCAGCTTTTTTCTGGAGCGTTGGAATATCCTTAGAACCACAATATCCCATGCCACTTCTTAACCCACCAACTAGTTGATAAAGAATATTATCTACTGATCCTTTATATAACAAAGCTGCTTCCACACCTTCCGGAACTAATTTTGAGGCATCCATATTATTTTGAAAATAACGATCGCTAGAACCACGTTTCATTGCAATCATTGAACCCATACCTACATATGATTTATATTTTTTTCCATGCATAGTGATGATTTTGCCAGGAGATTCTTCAGTCGCAGCCAACATGCTTCCTAACATCACACAATCTGCACCAGCTGCTAAAGCTTTAGTAATATCACCTGAATATTTAATACCACCATCAGCAATAATTGGTATTCTTTGTTTAGAAGCAATTTCATATACATCAGAAATTGCAGTTAATTGTGGTACGCCAACACCTGAAATGATTCTTGTAGTGCAAATGGAACCGGGACCAATACCAACTTTCAAACCATCAACTCCAGCTTTAATCAAATTTGTAGCACCAGATTTAGTAGCGATATTACCAGCTATTAATTGAATTTTAGGGAATAACTTTTTAATGTTCTTCACAGCATTGATAACATTTAAAGAATCTCCATGAGCACTATCAATTGTTAAAACATCAACGCCTGCAGCAATCAATAGCTTAGCACGCTCAACGTTATTGTTAGCAATTGATATGGCGGCACCCACAATTAAATGGTTGTCGTCATCTACGTTAGCATCAGGATATTCTCTAAAATTTACCTTATAAGTTTTCACATTTTTAACAATGGACGCTTGCTCCTTGGGCGCTAGATTTTTATGAATAAAACCAATACCACCATTCAGCGCCATATGAATTGCCATTTTTTCTTCAGTTACAGTATCCATTGCTGCAGAAACAATAGGGATTTTTAACTTAAGATTACGAGTTAACTTAGATTTTGTGGAAACTTCTCTTGGAATGACATCTGAATATTGCGGCACAAGCAGAACGTCACCGAACGTATGACCTTTTTTAACATTAATTTTTAGCATATATCGCCTTTCTTACAAGACTTAGTGATAATTGTAGATTATTATATCTAAATATATAATACTTAGACACGTAGCATTATGAATCAAAAGAAATTTTACATTACAACTCCCATATATTATCCGTCAGGTCAACCTCATATAGGGCATGCCTACTCAACTATCCTGGCCGATGTTATTTGTCGTTACAAAACTTTAATAGGGTATGATGCATTCATGCAAACTGGCATGGACGAACACGGACAAAAGATTGCTGAATCAGCTAAAAAACAAGGCTTGGAGCCACAAGTATTTGTAGATAAAATGAGTAAGATTTTTCTAAAACTTTGAGCTGAATTAGATATCAACTACAGTTCATTCATCCGCACTAGTGAACCTCGTCACGTTAAAGTAGTACAAGAAGTATTTAAACAATTTCAAGATGAAAATTATATTTATTTAGGAACATGAGAAGGGTTGTATTGTGTGAGTTGTGAAGAAAATTACACAAAAACGCAAGCCATCGTTAATAAAGACGGCGAATTATCTTGTCGGGTTGGACATAAGCTAACAACTAAGAAAGAGGCATCATTCTTTTTCAAGATGAGTCAATTCCAAAGTTGAATTAAAGAACTTTACTACCAAAATCCAACTTTTATTATCCCAAAAGCAAGAGTTAAGGAACTAACCAATAGCTTCATCGATGAAGGTTTGCAGGACTTATCCGTCTCAAGAACCAGCATTGAATGAGGCGTTCCGGTAATCGGAAACAACAATCATAAAGTTTATGTTTGAATTGATGCATTATTAAATTATTTAAGTGGATTGGGTTACAAGCAGAAAGATGATGCACTATTCCAAAAATATTGAAACAATGATGATGTTGAAATTGTTCATTTGATGTCGAAAGAAATTACCCGTTTTCATTGTATTTACTGACCGATAATGTTGCATTGCTTAAAATTACGTCAGCCTACTAAAGTTATTTCCCACGGATGAATTATTACTGACCAAGGTAAAATGTCTAAATCACTAGGAAATGTTGTTGACCCAGTAGCATATATAAATGAATTTGGAAGCGATGCCTTGCGTTACTTTTTAATGAAGGAAATGAATGTTGAGCGTGACGGCATCTTTAATCACGAAATATTCTTGGAATGTTACAATGCCGATTTAGCCAATACTTATGGCAATCTTGTATCAAGATTAATTGGCATGGTTTCTAAATACAATAATAGTCTCATTAAGAAAAGCAATATGCCATTAGATGATTTATCTATTCAGCTATTGAATGGTGCACGAGAACTTATTACTGCTACAAATGATTGTATTTATTCATATAAAATTGATGAATTGATTCATAACATTCTTGATTTTGCAAAGCATGCCAATAAATATGTTGAAGATACCAAACCGTGAGTATTGGCAAAAGAAAACAAAAAGGATCATATTAATAATTTTTTATATTGTTTGGCAAATGCTGTTAGAGTGATCACTTCTTTATTGCAACCTGTTTTGACTAAAGGAACTAAAACAATGATTAATCAACTTCAGTTAAATAAAGAACAACTACTTTTTGATAAATTAATAAACTTTGATTTGATTGATAATCATAAAGTTGGTATTTCTATTCCAATTTACAATCGAATTGAGAAAAATAATTAATAATATTTCTTAGCTTCTCTTTTAATATCTCTAACCTTTATGTCGTGACGTTTATCACGAGCGTTTTTTGATTTACATAATGCAATTTCAATTTTTATTTTCCTGTGATTTAAATAAACTTTATTAGGTATTAATGCTAGACGTTCTTTTTTCAATTGATGCTCAATTTTAATATTTTCTTCTTTATGTAGTAATAATTTCCTTGTGCGATAGCTGTCTTTGTTATTAATATTGCCATGCTCATATGGGGCAACATACATATTTATAATAAATGCTTCTTGTCTCTTAAAAATTACAAACGATTCGTCAATACTTGCATTACTTTTTATCAAAGATTTCACTTCAGTTCCAAAAAGAGAAATACCACATTCATAACGTGATAAGATGTGATAATTTAATCTAATCTTCTTGTTAGGTAATAGTATTTTCATTATTTTCTTAATAACGATATGAAGCTAAATTCAATTTTTCTAGTTTCTTTATTTGAGGCAATTACTTTAATTCGTAATTTAGTGCCTAATGTAAATCTAATACCTGTTTTTTTGCCTATTAATTCATTGGCTTTTTCGTTGAAGGAGTAATAATCATTTTTTAAATTAACTAATTTAATTAATCCTTCGACTGTATTCTCCAATTGCACGAACAAACCGAAAGATGAAACATATGTGACAAACCCATCAAATTCTTCATCTATGTGTTTCTCCATATATTCAGCAAATTTCATCGCAGCTACATCTCGTTCGCATTTCACAGAACGTAATTCGTTTTTAGATGATAAATTCGCTTGCTCTGATAATAAGCCCAACATTTCACGGCGACTGCCTTCATTTACTTTTTGTTTCTCAAATTCACACATTCAATAGATTCTATGTACTAATAAGTCAGGATAACGGCGAATTGGTGATGTAAAATGAGTGTAATTTTTTAACGCCAATCCAAAATGTCCAACATTTTTTACTTCATATGTTGCTTTTGCCATCGTCCTCAACAGCATCATATTAATTAAATCTAAATTAGGGTTGCTCTCGTTTTCTTTGATTCAACGAGCAACATCTGCAGGTTTTACATCCTTTAAGTCAGTTGTAATTTTGAAACCTAATTTTTTAGCTTCCAAAGCAAAAGTTTTTAAATGATCATCTTTTGGTTTGTCATGAACTCGGTAAACAAAGGGTCATTTTTGTTTTTCAGCATATTCTGTTACAGCTTCATTAGCAACCACCATAAAATCTTCGATTAATTTTTGAGCAGTGCCAGATTCGTATTTCTTAATTTCGGTCGGCACTCCTTTATCATCCACAAGAATAATAGGTTGAGGAATTTCAAAATTAATATAACCTCGTTTTTTCTTAGCCGTGTCTAAAATTTTGTGTAATTCCAATGAATCTAATAGCATTTTCTTCACTTCATCGCTATCTTTTTCTAATTTATCTTTGCCATTAAAAAAAGCGTTAACCTCATCGTAACTATAACGACGGTGTGATTTGATAATAGCCGGATAAACTTTAATATCTGTAATTGCTCCAACACTATTGATAATCGTATCACATGTTAATGTTAAACGTTCAACATCGGGATTCAGCGAACATAAATCATCCGAAAGATTATGAGGCAACATTGGAATAACGCGGTCTACTAAATAAATTGAACAACCTCGCTTTAATGCTTCTTCGTCTAGGATAGATTTAAACTTTACATAATGACTGACATCAGCGATGGATACCGATAATAAAAAATTACCTTTATCCAATTTTTTTGTATAAATTGCATCATCAAAATCTTTTGATGTAGCAGGATCGATTGTGACAATTGGTAAATTAGTTAGATCTTTACGTATTTGTCTTTGGTATTCATCAATTTCCAATTTTATATTACGAGCATACTCTAAAACTTCGTTTGGAAAATCGGGTTCTACACCATTGTCATAAACAATAGATAAAATATCAACACCAACATCTCCAACGTGGCCGATGATACGGCTCACTGTACCATAAGCCATTTTGTTTTCATATTTTCCGATTTGAATTAATATTTTTTGGCCTGTTACCAAACCTTGAATACTGTCTAATTTAATGTCTAAATAAAATTTCTCATCATCAACTTTTATTTTATACGTTCCGTCTTTTTCAATGACAATAATACCAACATAAAAATTTTTAGCATGAGAAATTATCTTCGTAACAATAGCATCTTTTAAATCTCGTTTAGGAGGTTTCATCATTTCTGCAAATTCAACAGAATCTCCATTTAACGCTCCGTTCAGATTTGTTTTGAAAACATAATATGTTGCTTTGGCTGTATTATCTAAAGTAATAAATCCTGAACCAGCACTATTAATAGAAATAGTACCATGTTGCAATTTAGACATATCAGCAGGAGCATTTGCATATCCCATGATTAATGAATTATTTTTCAATTGTTTGAGTTCGCTAGAACGTACTAAATCATCAATGGTTTTGTAAACAAGCCCCTTGTTATTGACGGCATCGTTTTGATGGGTATCCTTAAATTTACGAAGAATGATTCCAGCAGGAATTGGTCTACCTTTTTCGTTAATAACAATGTCGATTATCTCTTGTTTGATCGACGTTTCGGGTTTTTTTTCATTCATATTTTAATATTTTCCTGTGATGGTTCCAACGATGGCTATAGTAAACATAATAAACATCAAAATGAACATGGTCATTTGTAGAATTTTTACAAATCCACGGTCTTTTGTTTTCTTAAATAATTCTAAATCTTGGCCAGCCAAAGCTGTTAATCCTGTAGTAGAACCAGAACCAGATAGCAAAAGGCCGATTAGCAGACACACAATCGATACAACTAATAATACAATACTTATTCAACCCATATTAGGACTAATATTATATAGACAAATTGTTATAGGCATATAATTTACTCTTAAATGATAAATCGTAAGTTGGATAGTCCTTTAAGAACTAGATTAAACATTCGTTTTGTACCAAAAGATAAATTAAATAAAATTGTTTACAAAGATAAATATCAAATAGTACAAATTTGTTGGGATCACTTGTATCGTAAAAATCACATTCTTTTTACCACGCACTTTACGCCGATGAATTTTCGTTATCAATATCAAGAAAAATTAAACCATAATTCAAAAATAATAATCCTTGGCGATTGAAGGAAAATGACTAAATTTTATCGAATTTTAGATTTTGCTAATTATGACGTTTATTTGACAAAATAAATAATTCCTTGATTTTCATTACATAATGGTTAATTCCAGTCCGTGTAATTCGGATTTTATATCTATCTTGGAAAATCTTTACCATTTCAGATAAAGATGCATATGGGTTTTGTAATCTGATGGAACAATAAAATTTGAATTTGTCTGATTGATTCTTGAATTCGTTACTATCTCTTATTAATTTAATCATTTTAATTTGTTGAATTCCTGCATGAGAAGATTTGTGTAAATTAGCTACATCTAAATTATTTAATCTTTGAATATTGGCGTAATAATCCCTGGCAATAATTTTATCTTCCAACTCATACATTGAGTGATTTGCTCCAATAATTTTTAAAAAATCCGATACATCTGTTGCTTTCTTGATGTATAGAACAAAAATATTTCTACGTTTTAATAAAGAAATAGAAACATTGAATTGTTCTAATAATTTTTGAATCAATCTTAAATAATTAATTTTGGTTGAACGGATTTCTAAGTGATAGATACTTTTTTCAATGGAACTAATACTTCCTCCACTTAGAAAAGCGCCTACTAGATAAGCTCTCTGGTCAATGATTTTTGCTAAAAGACGAATTGGTTCCTTAGCGTCTAATTCCAAATCTCTAGAAATCTTTTTAAAATTACCGGTGATAGTTAATTTGTATGTACGATGTTTATTTAGTTGATTGATATCTGTATATGAAAAACTCTGTTTGAAGTTATATAGATGTTTTAGAAATGAACTGATTAATTTAATTGTTGATAAAAATTGGGTTCGAAGTTCTCAAATTTCACCATTTTCATTAAAGGTAATAGTTAAATTATTGGTAATGAAAGAGGCGAGAATTGCTTTCATTGAACTGTTCTCGTAATTAAATTGAGTAAGTTCTTGTTTTACTTTTTCGCTAAAAGTTTGCATTTATTTTGATTGTCATTCCAATTTGATAAATTTAATTGCCGATAAAGTGGCTGTAGCGCCATCACCTACAGCAGTCGATATTTGACGATAAATATTTTTAGAAACATCACCAGCTGCAAATATACCAGAAGTTTTTGTTTGTTGATCCTTGTCAACAACTATAACTCCATCTGAATTAATTAATTCATTATTGGCTGACAAAAAATCACTTCCTGTATGTGAACCAACAAAAACAAAGATAAAATCAGTTTTAAGTGTTTGTTCTTTGCTGTTAATTTTAATATCGACATCTGTAACCTTGTGTTTATCACCCTTAACACGAATACATTCAGCGTTAGTGATAATTTCAACATTCGAACATCTTTGAACGGCACTTGCCAAGTCATTATTAGACTGCAGTTTTTCTTCTTTAATTACTAAAAAAATTTTACGAGCAATTCCTGCCAAGTAAATGGTATCTTTTAGTGCCACATCGTTGTTCCCAAAAACGGTAACAACTTTATCTTTAGTTAATGAACCATCGCATATCGCACAATAAGAAATACCTTTGTTTTTGTATTCGTCTTCTCCAGGAACATTTAATTTTATTTCTGTAGTTCCTGTAGCAACAATTATAGCTTTGGCGAAATAATTTACACCATTTTCCAAAAAGGCAACATGATAATTTTGTTTTTTTACAATACCTGTAACCTTACCATAAATGTATACAGCACCCAATTCAGTAGCCTGGTTGTACATATTCAAAGCTAAATCAGCGCCAGAAATATTTTTATGTCCAGGATAATTAGTGATCTCTGGTAAATTCACAATCTTACCACCGGGTACCTCTTGTTCAATAAAACCCACTTTCATATTAGCCTTACGGCCGTAAATCGCAGCAGTCAATCCTGCCGGGCCTGCACCAATAATTAAAATATCATAAGTGTTAGCATCGCTTGCTGTTAATGTTTCTAAAGCCATAATTTTACCTACCTAAATAATATAATGTTTGATCAAATGTTTTTAACGTTAATTTTTTATTTTTAATAGTTGAAACAAGACTATATTGTCTTAATTTAACGAAAATTGTATGGTTTAAAACTAATAATGTAATAGCGAGAGCGACTCATAAACCGCTCATCACATATGTTGAAGCAAATGAAAACTGTGAATCTCGTAAAGGTTCTAGGCTTAAACGTAAAATTCCGTATCACAGAAAATAAATAAAACCCATATCACCAATTCGTTTTTTAGGAATAAATTCACAGGCAAAGAAAATAAAAGCCAAGCCAATTCAATTTAAGCAACTTTCATAGAAAAATAACGGTTGATGCACTATTCCATTGATATTCATCAATGGAAATAGATTTTGAATGGTATTAGTATAAGAACCACTTGAAATAACAGCTCCATAAAGTTCCTGATTTTGATAATTTCCATAACGTCCAATTATTTGTCCAATTAAAATGGCGGGCACAATTGCATCGACATATGCCAAAAAAGATACCTGACTTACTTTATTAGGTTCAATTGATAAATCACGCACTTGATATTTGGGATATTTTAAAATGAAGGGGAACCATCAACAAGCTAATATTATGGTGAATACCACTCCCCCTTCAATTGCCAACCCGCCTGAATGAAAATCAAAAAAACTATTTCATTGTGCGTCCCCAATAGCACAAGACCAGAATCTAGCTCCTAAAATTGCAGTCGGAATTCCCATTAAACAAAATCAATAAAAAGGATCGATTGATACTTTGTATAGTTTTCATAATTTAATACAAGCTATTGCAATCGCTGACGCAAATCCAAAAAAAATAAAAATACCATACCATGCCACTGATAAAGAACCAATATGAAAAGCAATATTTGCTTCGCCAGGAAGTGGAGGAGTTTTTAATGCTAATGAATTCACTAGAAAAATGATCAATGGAACTAATATAGCAATAGAACCTGTAATAATAATTCACTTTCATGTTCCACTACGATCATCTAAAATAGAAAAATCATTTCTATTTTGCACAGAAACCCTTGGTAATTGTTGAGGTTGGTTATCAGAAAGAGAATTCATGTTACTATTTGTGATTTACTTTCTTGTAATTTGACATGTAATCATCTGCCGAATTGTAGCCGTGTTGTTTAAGTTTCAAATCAATCACAGCAGTTTCAATAAGATCAGACATTTTACGCCCTGGTGTGATTGGTAATTTATAATAAGGGATTACAACTTTCTCTAAAACTTTTGTTTTTAAATTAGCACCAAGACGTTCAAATTGTAATTCTTTTTTATCATCCACTATTAATTCAATAATGACATCAATATTAGAAGAGTCTTGAGTTTTTTCAATTCCTAACATTCTAGGGATGTTTAAAATACCTAATCCACGTACTTCTATAAATTTGTTAGCGATAGCATTTGGTTTGCCATATAAACGATCCGCCAAATTGGCAACGTCTACTGCATCATCGGCAATGAATAGGTGGCCTTTTCTTACCAACTCTAAAGCAACTTCAGATTTACCAACACCTGATTCACCTTGTAGCAGAACACCAACACCGTATACACTAATTAATGTACCGTGAACCGTCCTAAATTCAGCCATTTGTTCATTAATTCATGCCGCAACCGTTACGTACAATTGTGCCGATGGCATTGATGAAAAAAGTATAGTAGTAGAATAATGTTTAGCTAATTTTTTTAATAAATCAATATGTTTAAAAGCTTTAGTTACAATAATTACAGGTGGTTTTAATGCCAAAACATTTTTCATAGCATCAAGAATTTTCTTCTTATTAAATTGTGTCAAAAATTTACTTTCATTGCCACTTCATAGAACTGCAGAAATTAAATTTTCAAACACATTGTGTTTGGAGGCAAGTTCAATTCCGGTTCGATTTAAACTAGGAATTGTAATTTTGTTGCGGGAACTACCTTTGTATAAAACTTCAAAGTTAAATTTATTTATTAACGATTTTATGCTGATAGATTTAACATATTTCATAGTATTTATGATTATATTCATAATGTTGTAAATAACTTACCTTGAAATCATTGAATTAATTAAATTTATTAAAATTTTAAATATTAATTATCTTACTTACTCTGTTTTTAAGTTGTTTAACTTAATCACATTATCAAGTTTAGCGTCCAGTGATTTAATCATTTGAATAACGTCTACTAATGTATAGTTTTTGCTATTTAACCTAGTTAATTCTACTTGTCCGTTATTCTTGTCTTCACGTTTCAGCACTTTGTAATTATACATCATGCATTTTTTGTCCTTTTCTACACTCGTTCTTATACTTTGCTTGTTCTAATTCAGTCATTGCTATTTAGATATCTTGCTTATCAACTTTTATTATATTTTCCATCTTAGAATCCATTATTAGCAGCTGCTCTTTAGACTTATCCATGTTTGACATTAGACACCTACTTTGTTAGCAATCTTAACAACTAACTCTCTTAACTCATTGAAACTATCTCAATCAACATACTTTGGTCTTTTACCACCAATTCGCTTCAACTCAACGATACTATTGTCTTTGCCCTGTCTTTTCACAACATGACAATTATACAATACTCCATTTTTGATATTCTTCACAGAACTATCAAAATTGTTAATTTTTTTCATTAACTTTATTAATTTCAGTTACAGCAAAAGCTTTTTGTTTTATCTTGTCAAACAAGTCAATGTTATTCAATAAAAATGTTTTGGTTCCGTCTTTACCCTGACCAATTTTATCACAAGTGAAATAATATCATGCACCACGTTTTTCGATTACGCCCTTTTCCAATGCAAAATCAATAATTTCAATTGTGTGATCAATACCCTTATCAAAATAGATATCTACGAATGCTTTATAAAGTGGCGGAGCCACTTTATTTTTGACAATCTTTACACTGGTTTTAATACCAATGCAATCATTACCGTTCTTGATTAATTCTACTTTTCGCAATTCCATTCTAATGGTTGAATAAAATTTTAACGCCCTACCACCGGTTGTAGTTTCGGGATTACCAAACATTACACCAATTTTTTCACGGATTTGATTAATAAAAATAACGGTAGTGTTATGTTTTGCCATCAACCCTTGAATAATTCTTAATCCCTTTGACATCATTCTCGCCACTAAACCAATGGTCTGATCTTCAAAATCCCCAATTAATTCTGCATTAGGTACTAATGCAGCCACTGAGTCCACTACAATTAGGTCAATCATATCCGTTTTGATTAGTGCCTCAATCAAAGCGAATGCTTGTTCACCCGAATCAGGTTGGGCTAATAGTAGTTTTGATAAATCAACCCCGTTCACCTCGCAATATTTACCATCAAGCGCATGTTCTAAATCGATATAGGCGCACTTACCATTTAATTTTTGACATTGTGAAATTGCTTGTAATGCTAAAGTGGTTTTCCCACTCGATTCATTTCCATAGATTTCAATCACCCTACCTTTGGGGTAACCTCCTACACCTAATGCACGATCTAATTGAATGCTTCCTGACGGAATTACTTCAATCGGCTCATTGTCATTAGCAAACGTGGTAACGCTTCCTTTCCCAAATTGAATCTCAATTTGTTTAATAGCTTCATCAAATAATTTTTGTTCATTTATGCTCATTTTTGTTTATTTGTCCTCCACTATATAATTCAAGTAAAAAAATAAATTTGCTAAATTATTTTTGTTTTTTTTGAAAAACTGCACACATTTCGTAGAACATTTTTAGTTGAAAATAATTAGCTCGTGACGTTCATTTTGTCGTGTAATTATCGTTAAAAACGAGAATATTGAGTAATGTCTGCTCGTATGATTTTTGATCATAGTTTTCAATCGACAAAATAATTATTTTAAAATGTTGGTCCAAGTTAGAAAGATACCGAGCCGACCTGACCTTAAAACGAGCGATATAAGCTTCGTCTGGTTTATGTGACTCCAGGTCATGTAATAAACTTTTAAAGTCCTCTTGACGAAAGTTTTGAATCTGTTTTTTATTTTTATTAGCTATTTTGGGAATAAAAATAAGCAAAAGTAAATGAATAATGCCTAGAGTTGTTAATATTCATGATAGAGAAATCATATAAAGATTGTTATCAAACAAATCATTGCTGCTACCATAGTGTAGGATTGTAACAATTAAAGCAATTAATAAAAATAATAAGATAACAAATCCTACAAGAAGGTAAGTAGTCATTTTAACTTTTAATTTGTTGTACACTTTCATACTGGCATTTTTATAAAAAGCATAGCTGAAGATAAAAACAACAATATATAAAATACAACAAAAAATATAAAACACTAAAAAACCTGGTTGAAATTTTAATGGCTCGGTAGCAGTTAAATGCATTATTCGCCTCCGAAAATCTCGAATGCTGCCTGTTCAATTGAGTTATTAGCTTTTAAAATTTCTTTTAGTGGCGTAACATCAGGTTCATCGTATGTCTGACCTTGTTTACGAGCTAGCATATAGCTCTGAGCTAACTTTTTACTTTCTTCCTTGGAAAAACCAATGAAATAAATTGGGTGCCCAAAATATTTTTTAATTTCAATTAAAAAATCATAGTTTTTTGTTTTTATGTTTAAAAGCTCAGCATCAATTTCGTCATTAAAAAGTAAAATAGCGCCATTATTAGAAGCTACTAAAACTTTTTCTGCTGCAACAACAAAAGATAAAACTTTGAGTCTATTATGATCTTTTACACCGCTTAAAAATGTTTTTACAATATCTTGCGATGTTTTATTGTTGTTGTGTGCAATTTGATTAAAAAGTAACTCTTTGTCTAAAACCACAGATGGTTTAATAACAGTTTCTTTAATTTTAGGCTTGTCTGGTTTTGCATACGTTGTTACTTTAAATACTTTGTCTAATGGTGGTAATTCCATATTTGATGGACTCTCGTTTTTTGTTTGAATTGGTTGTTTAATTTCATTTTTTGGTTGAACAATAGACGATGGTATCTTTTGAGCTTCTTGGCTATTTATCTCAAACGAATTAAAGATAGCTAATTCAAAATAAAAACGTAAATCAATGGCATTACGCATCTTCATAAATGATTCTTGCCACACATTAATCAATTTAATACATTCATTTTCATTAATATTGATAGCTTCTACATTAGTTTCGTTAAGGGCTTTAAGAATTGCAATGTTTTTGGTTTGAAGATAAATTAACTTGTCAATTAAAATAACGGTTAAATCGTTGGCTAATTGTGAAAAGTTAATGCCGTTTTCACTATATTGATCTAATAACTTCATAATCGCTTGTGTGTCTTTAGCTAAAACTAAATTAATTAGATTTATTTTATTATCAAGATCTATCAAACCAAAAAGTTCTATGATATCTTTCAAAGCTACTTGATTGTTGGTATACATTGCCATTTGTTCTAAGATACTCAAAGCATCTCGAGCTGAACCATCCGCTAGTACTACTATTTTGGCTATAGCATCTTGGTCAACCTTGATACTTTCTTTACTAGCAATATCGCTGATCATATTAGTTAATTGTTCATTAGTTAAACGGCTAAATAAGAAATGTTGTGATCTTGACAAAATAGTAGCCGGTATTTTATGCATTTCTGTAGTCGCAAATATAAAGATTACATGGCTTGGTGCTTCTTCAACTGTTTTAAGCATGGCATTCCATGCTTGAGTAGTTAACATGTGTGCTTCATCAATAATGTAAACTTTTTTATTAAGATTAGCTGGTAAAAATCTAACGCCTTCAATGATGCTACGTACTTCATCAACACCATTATTACTAGCAGCATCAAGCTCTAAAATATCAGTTGTTTGATTTTCATTAATAATCTTGCAATGTTCACATTGATTACAAGCATCACCGTCAATGGGGTGTAAACAATTAACAGCTTTGGCAAAAATTTTCGCAATTGTAGTCTTACCAATGCCTTTAGGCCCAGCAAAAATGTAAGCATGAGATACTTTGCTTTGCTTAATAGCGTTGGTAAGAGTACGAACAATGAATTCTTGACCAGTAATGTCACGAAAACTTTTAGGACGATATTTACGATACAGAGAAATGTAACTCATTAGTTTCCTAATTATAGTTATTAAAAATAATTTAAAAGAAATTCACCTATTGATCATAAATCTAAGAAAGCATCACAATGGTGTTGATATTGAGACAATTATAAAAAAAATGCAAATTAAAAACAAAGCCTTTTGGGCCTTGTTTTTAATTTATTGATTTTTTAAATAATTCCTTTTTCGTTTTGAATTAGAATTTTAGTATGTTCGTAATTATAAATATTGTGAGGGGTAGCACCTGGCTCGCAACCTATAGTGGCTACTCATTCATGATTTTGAATGTCTAAACCCACAGATTTGTAAGCAGCTCAAGCTAATTCAGAACAATATCATGACGGACTATCAATATCTGTTGACATAGTCATGAAAAGTGGCAAATAGTAATCTTTGAATAATTGTTTTTGTGCAAAAGCTACAACTTGTTCCCTTTGTGATTGATCGCTATTAGCAATGTGTAATATTGATAAATTGTCAAGATCAATTCTTTCATCACAAACTGCACAATAATTTACACCATATTGGTCAGGTTCAATACATTGAAGGTAACGAATTCCGTTAGCATCAGTTTTTCAACCGGTAATTATTCCCATATGTCCAGTGTTGACATCTCCAATAGCGAATCCGTTAGCAGAATATACTAAATCACCAGCTTGAACTGTAGAGTAGTCATATTTAGTGTAAGTTGGCATTTCAAAGTTCGGAAGTGCTTCAAGGTCAATTTTGTCTGAGCTTAACACATTACCATCGCCGTAGTGTTCACAATTAATTCCTAAATATCATGGGTTGCCATAGAATAAAGAAATTCAGTCTCATAATCCCACACCCGGAGTGTAACGATTACATAATATTGGTTTTAATAATCCTTTAAAAATAGTTTCACGTAAACCTAATTCATTTTTAGCCCAATCTTTAATTCTAAATTCGTCATTTAGCATTCCTTGGCATCAGTTGGTTGCAGCTGCACGTTCTTCAGGAGATAATAAAAACTTCATAAAGAATGTATCATTGATAAATCAATTGAATATAGGCATAACAACTGGTTTAAATAATTGCAATGTCCCTTGAATTCAATCTGCTGGTTCGTAATCATATCAATGAAAAGGTGGTGCTTTTTCTAAACCGTTATTAACTACGTCAGTCAATTGATTAAAAAATGAGTTTACTTCGTCAAACGATAATTGGCTACGTTGAATGTTATTATTTTCATCCACAATTCAACCTTCAGAACGTGCTGAAATGATCATTCCTGAAATCATATCAAGATCATATTTTGATTGGTTAATTTCATAGTCGTCTATTAACTCGGCGATTTTGTTATCACCAATATTTGAACATGATGTAACGGTTGTTGCTATTGTTGTACCAATACCGGCAACAACTAAAATTGAGCTTACGGTGATTAGTGATTTTTTAAAGTTTAATTTCATAATGCACATATTAGAACATAGACAACGTTTTGTTCAACCATACATTAACAATTTAGAATAAAAAAATGTAGTGGATGTAGTGGATGAATATTATAATTTGTACTATGTTTATTTTAATAAAGCCTAAACCTATTACCAAAAAATCTAGAGTTTACCTAATAAAATCTTATCGCGATATAAACGGCAAGTCACGTCATAAATTTATGAAATGTTACGGCTCATACAAAAAATTAGCAAGCCAAAATTCACAATTTATGAATGTTTTAAAGCAAGAGGCTAAAGAATATGAAAATAAAAGGGAAATAGATAATAAGATCACCATTGACCTAACTCGTCCAGGCAATTGACACAATATTTATAACATTGGATATATTTTTGTTAAGGCAGTAATTGTAGCTTTTAGACATGATTTTTTGAAAACTATACGACAATTGAATCTTGGAAGATTTTATCGTTATTTACTTTACCGAACAATTTACAGTAATCAAGCTACTTTTCAACACGAATTATTTTTTGAAGGATCGTTTAATGACAAAATTAAATTTCCTAAATATATAGTGCTACAACAATTGACAAGCAAACTAGGCAACGCAAGTAAATGTGGAATATTAATTGTTCAAAAATTAAGTGTCTATCATGGAGATGAAACAAAAGATCGTCTATTTTATCTATTACTTGATGAAAATGGGCATCCCATTTATTTTCATTTAATAGATTTTAAACAAATTAATTTAAATACCACCATCAAGGGTATTGCTCAATCATTAGAAATAAAATTCAAAATGAAAATTTATTTATCTATTCACGATTCGGTTCTACTGCATTTAACTACAAATAAACCTGTTGCCCACCGCTCGTGACACGAATATAAGAAAAACTATCGTATGTATTTAAAACTAGAAATTAATTTGGATTTCACAGATTACCAAATGAAAATTTTAAATCATACAGTCGTTGGTATTAATAAATATATTAGTCTTCAAAGTGCGCAGCTACCTACCAATGTAACTAATGATCGTTTCCAGCTTTTAGGTTTTATTCTTGCTTTTCAAATAGGAGTGTTTAATTATTTCCGTATTCTAACTTTTACTAAATTAAATATTGATTTTTTATTAAATGATATTCAAGAAACATTTACTCAAATTGCTTTAAACGACTTTACAAAGGATTATGTCCATATTGTTTTAAATACTAAAAACGAAAAATGGCGTCAATTGTATTATTTAATTTTTGATAAGAATGATGTAAATAACGTAATAATCAACCCTTACTATAAAGTCGTAGATTTAGATGAAAAAGTTTGAGTCAGTTACATTGCTAAAAAATATATTGCGTTAGTAAAAAGGAAGATTGATTAGTTAAAGTGAAATGATAATCAATTTTCATAAAAAAAATATTGGTATCAAATTCGAAACTACTACATACTAAATGATTAATATGCTAAGAATGCATTTTGCTTCAATTTTCTATTCATTATGTCGCTTCTCCTTTTCATTTTATATAGAGCACCTATCCTGCGTGTGTAATTCAAAGAAAAATAAAACTTGGCAAATTATTTTTTAGATTTTATCTAAAATTTTCTTATCAATTAAAGAAAATCTATACATATATAATATTCCAACATAAATTAGGAGTGCTTCATGTCAATAATTGAAACTTTAAAACAAAAATTACAAAACACTACATATAAACCAAAAATTGTTTATGTGGAAGGATGAAATTCTAACATTCGTGATGCTGCATTAGAAGTAAGTAATAATAAAACCATTAATCCTTTTTTAATTTTTCATACTAAAAGTGAAGTACCTAGTGGTTTTAATTTACCTCATATCATTATTGATGAAACTGATTTGTCGAAATATACCAACTTATTATTTGAATTAAGAAAATCTAAAGGCATGACCATAGAACAAGCACAACAATTGGTTAAACAACCCAATTACTTGGCTACATTAATTGTTAAAGCTAATGATGCTGATGGTGAAATTTGCGGGATTGATTACACTACGAAAGATACACTAAAACCAGCGTTACAAATTATTAAAACTGCTCCAGGCGCAAAATTAGTTACTAGTGCTTTTATTATGGAAAAAAATGATGAAGTATATGTTTTTGGCGATTGTGCCATTAATATTTATCCCACAAGCGAAGAATTAGCCAATATTACCAAAATGATCTCTTTATTTGCTCACAACACTGCCAATATTCCCGATGTACGTACTGCAATGCTAAGCTATTCCACAAGTGGCAGTGGTGCTGGTGAATCGGTTGATAAAGTTAAGTCTGCATATCAACTGATTCAAAATGATTCAGAATTGAAGGCACAGAATATTCAAATCTTTGGTGAAATGCAATTTGATGCTGCTTTCAATTCACAAGTTATGCAAAAGAAGGCTAAAGGTATTTCATGAAGTAAACCTGCTAACGCCTTTATTTTTCCAAATATTGATGCTGGTAATATTGGTTATAAAATAGCTCAACGTATGGGTAATTACAAAGCCATTGGTCCTACACTAATTGGTTTAGCTTTACCGGTAAACGATTTAAGTCGTGGTGCTAGCAAAGATGATGTTGTGGGTCTTTCTTACATTACAGGCAACCAGGTTTTACAAATTAAGAAATAACTGTTAATTTGAGCAAATTTGATTGATATTTTTAATAATTTTTTAGAACATTTATAAAAATAATTTAGCAAATTTTATTTTTGGCTTGTATTAAATAAGTATGGGAAATAAGGCTCAAAATAATAAAACAACGCCAATCATCGTTCTTGTATCAATTAATGAATTTGCAGACAAACTCAAAGATATTAGAAGTATTTGTAGAAAGTACAAAGCAATAGAAACTTTAGATAATGCCACTAACACTATTTTGTTCTATTTTCATGATAATGGATTATGGTTACGAGCAAAACAAGAGATTCAACTACTAGTAGTTGGGCAGATAAATTTCAAGTTATCGTCGAAACGTGTTATCATAATGGAGAAAATGAAAGACACAATTGTTGAACCGCCACAACCACCAACCTGATTTCTAGAATTTCAGAAATGAATAGTCAATAAATTTGAACAAATTGATGCTCACTTTGATAGACAAGAGCAGTTTAATAGTAACGTTATTTCAAGACTAGATAAAATAGAAACAGATATCAAAAAGATTGATAATCGTTTGGATAGAATTATTAAGTTTAATAATTTAAAAGAATGGATTTAATGATTTCATTATTCAAATAATTGATTATTTGAGCGTTTTAGCTAATTCTACAATATAGTCTTTTATATCTTGACTAATTTCTGGATCCTTTAAAGCAAAATCAATATTTGCTTTAACCAACCCACTTTTTGCACCAATGTCATAACGAATTCCCTCATAATTAATGGCATAGACTTTTTGTTCTTGTAGTAATTGAATGATAGCGTCAGTTAATTGTATTTCACCACCATATCCTAATTGTTGTTTGCCTAAATATTTAAATATTTCTGGGGTTAGTATGTAACGACCTGTAATTGCTAAGGTACTGGGAGCTTTAGCAGTTGTAGGCTTTTCAATCATTGATTCTATCTCGCATATTTGTTTTGTTTTATCTAAATATTTCTCAGGGTTAATAATTCCATACTTGCTTACATCTTTTTTAGCAACATCCTTAACTCCTACCACTGAAAGATGGTATTTTTCATAAACTTCCATAAGCTGTTTAATAGCTGGTTGTGTTTGTGGAGTCTTTTTTAAGATTACATCATCCCCCAGCAGAATAGCAAACGGATCATTACCAACAAACTTACGAGCCAAATAGATAGCATGTCCTAAACCCTTTGGTCGGACTTGATATTTAAAACAAATATTTACACCTTTAGCAATGTTGGCTATTTTGTCGTATAAATTTTGTTTATTTGCCTTTAATAAATGCTTTTCTAGTTTAGGATAACGGCGGTAAAAATGCTGAATACTGTGCTTAGTAAACGAAACAATGATTAATATATCTTTAATGCCACTTTGAATTGCCTCTTGTACTATGAGATCAATTGTAGGTGTGTCTAAAATAGGAATCATTTCTTTGGGGATTGATTTAGTAACTGGTAAAAAACGCGAACCTAATCCAGCCGCCGGAATTACCGCTTTAGTAATCTTTGTAGACATATCTTGTAATTTTAACTTACTTTAAACAATTATTTATGTAAATATATACAGTTTAGCTAAGAGACCTTTGACGTGTCAAATTAACATATGTATACCATTTGTATTACAAATATGAAAATGTTTTAAACGCTACTACGGTATCTGTTGATAATCAATAATAATATTCCCATAAAATAAGGGATATTTTTATTAAAGCATGAGAAAAAAGAGGAAAATGTTGCAAATATTACCTGCAGCCTTAATTTGCCAAGCCACATTAACATTTTCATCATGCGCTACAAAGCCATCGTTACCAAATGCAACTATTAATTTAGATACTAGTCATATAGTTTTAAATCAAACAAATGATGTTGCCTCAATTAGTGCTAATGTAACACTATCTGACGGTTCAAAACCAACAAATGTTTTATATGACTTCTCGGCAACACATTCATTACCACTGCTATGCATAATTGACGAAAATAGAAAAGATCGTAACACATTAGTAATAAGCCTAAATACTGGAGAGGAAGTATCAACACAACAAACCGTAGAAATTTACGCTACTTATCCTAATTCTCAAAACAAACCAGTAGTAGTCATCAGAATAACTGTTGAAAAATTTATTCCATCATTCCCTAATGTTGATATTTCATTGAGCAAGACTGTTGTAAATTTAAACCAAAGCAATCACTCCGACACAATTAATGGCACTATAACTATTTCTGACTTAACACCTCCAATTGATATTACCTATGAGCATGATAACGCCGATAATTTTCCTATTAGCTTTCAACAAAGTGCTAATGCTTTGATTATTTCTCTACAAGTAGGTTCTAGAATTGAGAAGAATGAAATTATTTTAATTTATGCTACATATCCAAAATCTAGTAACAAACCAAGAGTCGAAATTCAAATCAATGTCGAACAATATATACCACCAGCACCACCTCCTGAAGCTTGGGATGCAACATGAGTGCCAAAAGAAAATTTAATTATCAATAATAATGTTTTATCTGGTGTTACTTCTCTATCATCAAAAACAATTTTACACATACCAAAAGATGTTACCACTATATCAGCAAATGCATTTTCAAAGAATAAACTCGATGGCATTACTCAAGTTGAATTTCCATCTGATAGTAATTGTGTTACCATCAGTTCTTATGCTTTTGCTGAGAATTCAACCATTGCAAACATCGTTTTGTCTCCTAACATCACTAATCTTGGTGAATCATGCTTTATGTTGTGTTCGTCATTACAAGAATTGGATTTTTCAAAAAACCAGAAAATCACTAACCTTCCAAAGTGGGTTGGAGCACATTCTTCAAATTTAAAAACATTAATTTTACCTCCTAATTGTATAACCATAAGTAATGAAGCATTTGAAGATAGCTTAGGCTTAACCGGAAACTTAATCATTCCTAGAAGTGTAACTACTATTGGTGAAGAAGCGTTTTTAAATGCAGGTTATAACGGACAGGGAATAGCGCTATTTTTTGAAAATAATTCCACACTTAAAAGCGTAGCGTATGCTTCTTTTGCAGTAATGAAATGTACCGGAACACTTAATTTACCATCTAGTTTAAAAACATATGCTAACAATTCATTTAACAGTAATATGGCTGATTTGATTATTGTTAATAGTTCAAGCGGGAATACATTCGGCACTAATGTTTTGGATGGTACAAAAGCAAAAAGTCTACATTTAAATATTGATAACTATTTTGCTTATCCAAAAGATTTCTTATCATTTTCATACATCAAAGAAAATGCTGACGGAAAAATTTATGTCCCAAATTCACTCTTGGATGATTTCAAGAGTGGCTGAACTGATTTTACCACTAAAATCTCTTCGCTTTAATTGATTAAGATTTTAAAAAATATATAATAACAATAAATAATTAGAAGGAAAAACAATGACTAAACAAACAAAAACTTTAAAGGGATCACAAACAGAAAAAAACTTATGAACTGCATTTGCAGGTGAATCTCAAGCAAGAATGAAATATACATACTATGCTTCACAAGCCAAGAAAGACGGATTTGTTCAAATTCAAAAGATCTTCGAGGAAACAGCTGGTAATGAAAAAGAACATGCTGAGCTTTGATTTAAAGCTCTTCACAAAGGAATGCCTGTTACCACAGTCAATCTATTAGATGCTGCTAGCGGCGAACATTACGAATGAACTTCAATGTACAAAGAAATGGCTAAAGTAGCACACCAAGAAGGATTCCATGATATCGCTAACCGCATGGAAGGTGTTGCAAAAATTGAGTCCATTCACGAAAGACGTTACCGAGATTTATTAGAAGCAGTACAAAAAAAGACTGTGTTCAAACGTTCTAAAGCCGTTACTTGACAATGTCAAAATTGTGGCCATCACCACGTCGGAACAACTGCGCCAATGGTTTGCCCAGTGTGTGCTCACCCACAATCTTACTTTCAAGAATTACCTAAAAAAAATTATTAATAATACAAAAATAGTAGATAAATTTTTATCTACTATTTTCTTTAATCTTTTTTAAATACTCATTCATTTTTGGTTCAATCGGATTATTCACATTAATCTTATAGTATTTTTTGTCAATTAACTCATTGGGCAAATATTGTTGATTAACATATGCGTTTTGGTAATCGTGTGGATATTTATAGCCTGTGCGTCCTAGTTTACTTGCAGATTTATAAGATTGATCCTTAATATGTTTTGGAATACTATATGTTTTGCCGTTTTTCACATCTTCCAAGGCTTCAACGATCGCTAAATAAGCTGAATTAGATTTAGGCGATAAACAAATTTCAATTACAATTGAAGCAAAAATTTGTTTACATTCAGGAAAGCCAACTTCTTTCGCTGCATCGCATGCTGCAATAATTCGATTACATAATTGAGGGTTAGCTAATCCAATATCTTCATATGCCATTGCAATTAACCTGCGGCATAGAGATTCAATATCCCCAGCTGTTAATAGTCTAGCTAAATAATAAATAGCTGCGTCTGGATCACTACCTCTTAACGATTTATGAAATGCTGATTTAATATCGTAATATTCATCACCATAGTCTGCGGATAAAACATAAGATTGTTGCATTACATCTTTTAAGATATCTTTATTAATTTTTTCTTTCGCATAAAGTGTATTCAATATATCAACGATATTAATGGCTGCTCTTAAATCACCATTTGTTTGTTCGGCAATTGTTTCAATTACATCGTCATCAAATTTAGTATTTAACTCAATTGTGGAAATACGTTTTTTTAATCCTTTAAAAACATCTTCTTTGGATAAGGGGTTTAATTCAAAAATTTGACAACGACTACGAATCGCAGGATTGATAGTAAAATATGGATTTTCAGTAGTAGTTGCAAAAATATGTACAATACCATTTTCCAAAAACGGTAAAAGAATGTCTTGTTTATCACGATTTAAACGATGTACCTCCTCCAAAATAATTACATAACCATTGTCGGATCGTTTTGCCATTTCAATGATACTCATCAACTGTTCTTTTTTGTCTACAACCGCATTGTAGATAGTGTGCGGTACACCAATATCATTAGCTAAAGCTAATGCAATAGAAGTCTTGCCAATGCCTGGTACTCCATAAAAAATCAAAGAGTACAAAGCTTTAACTTTGACCATTCGGTCTAGAACAGAATTTTCGTTGAATAGATGGGATTGGCCAATAATTTCACCAATACTTTTAGGCCTTAAAATTAATGCTAAAGGTTGTTTCACTATTTTACACCCTTATACATTTCACAATCCACATGTATGCCTTGTTTTGTCAAATAATTTTTACCTCACTTATACATTTCTTTCATTACATTACTTATCGTCTCTCCAAAAGTCGTAAGACTGTATTCTACTTTCGGTGGCACTACAGGATAAACTTTACGAACTATCAATTTATCCTTTTCTAGTTCTCGCAATTGTTGGGTGAGCATTTTAGGAGTAGCATTGTCAATGTAGCGTTTTAATTCACCATATCTCGTTGTGCCTTTGGTTAAATATCACAAAATAACAGGTTTATATTTACCTCCAATTAAACTAATTGTTGCTGTTACAGGGCAATGGTGAATCGTATCGTGAATATGTCTCATGGTTTCCTTTTAGGTATTATAGTACTTATATGTACATACTTGACATTATGAAACCGCATGATAATATATTATTGTAGGAGAGAAATATGAGTAAGAAAAAAATGTGCCCTTGTGGCTGTGGACATACAATTGATAAATGTACTTGCCCTAAGAGTTGCGGATGCCGTACTGGCGGTCCTTGCAAGAAATAAAAACTTCTTTTAACATTTTGGGTGTTATCCCCATCATGTTCAAACGTTTAAATAGTTGCTTGTTATTTGATTCACTTATTTTAAAATAATCAGTAACTATTTTTCTTTTCATAGCATTCATATCAAAGAATAAATAATCATTTCAATCAATACTTTGGGCAAGCTTAGTAAAAGTGATAGCCGATTTTAAAGCATTCACAATTGCTAAATCGTTAGCTTCTGCAACACCTATTTTCCTACCTTTTACCACATCAGTTTTTCTAATAAAGGCTTGTTTAAATTCAACCAATGAGTTTTCTAATTTACGTCTAATTGCTTCTCCTACACCATCAGGATCCAAAAATAAAATTACCCCACGATGTAGCGCAGCTTGTTGAATTAAAGAAATTGTTTGTTTTTTAAGATGACTACCATTTGTTTCAATTGTGTCAACATTAAATAATGACTTTAATTTAACAGTGTCAGTTTTACCTTCAACAATAATAACTTCTCTAATGTTTTGTTTCATTATTTAGCATAACGAGGTGCGTAATGCTCATAGATTTTAGAAATGGAACCACTCTCGCCGTAATAAACTTGAATAATTTCTGATAAATATTTACCTAGATCACATATGTGCAAATTAGGAATCTTTCGTTGGTAAACAGATTCAATAGAGTTGGTTAAATAGATATTAGAAACAACTCCTGTTTTCACAGCTTTAGTTAGTCTTTCTGAAGCTGGATCGCTTAAAATACCATGAGATGCAGCGATAGTAATGCTCTTAGCCCCGTGGCCTTTTAAAACTTTGCAAGCGGCAACGATTGTACCAGCAGTATCAATCATGTCATCGCTAATTAAACAGTCTTTCCCTTTTACATCACCTAATACATTAGAAATTTCAGCGTGGTTTGGTGATGGTCGTCTCTTATCTAAAATTGCTAAAGGTAAATTTAATACATTAGCAATTTGACGCGATCTTTTAATACCACCATAATCAGGTGATACTACAACTAAATTACGGCAATGCAGTTTTTTAATAGCCTCTCTTACCGTTATAAACGAAGCCTTTAAAGTATCTACAGGAATATCAAAAAAACCTTGTGTTTGCTCACTATGAATATCTACAATTGCCACTCTAGTGGCTCCAGCTCTTTCAATTAAAGAAGCAATTAATTTACTGGTAATCGGTTCTCTGCCTAATGTTTTGCGATCTTGTCTTGCATATGCATAATAAGGTATCACCACATTAATGTAACGGACTGATGCCCGTTTAAGAGCATCGATAGTAATTAATAATTCCATAATGTTCTCATTCACTGATTTAGTAAGCGATTGAATCACAGTAACGTTGTGATATCGTAATGTAATTTCTGGTCGTACCATTATTTCACCATCTGCAAAGCGAGCAATGGTAACAGGCACTTCTTTAACCCCTAAATATTTACACACGCTAGCAGCTAATTTCTTCGCACCAGATAACCCGATGATATGGATACGACTCTTATCTATTTTATTCACATAAACCCCATTGACTAAAATGTATTCATATTATAAATGATAAGTAATAACTTATAATATTAAAGCCGTTGCAACATCGGTTTCGAACCGTGTCAGACCAGAAATGGAGCAGCACTAAGATATAACTGATGTGTGCAGTGGCTTTTTATTTGACTAAAATCAACTGTTTTGCTTTGGCAACGTCTAATTTAGAAGGTTCTTTAACGTTGATGACAGAATTTTCTAATCCTAACTGCTTATATTTGTTTATACCCAAGCGATGATATGGTAAAATTTCGAAACGATCCATAAATTTAAGATTACTAATAAATTTATGAAGCAATTTTAAATCTTTAGGATCATCTGTATATTTAGGTACTAAAACTTGTCTAATTCAATAATGTTGTTTGTTTCTCTCTAAGAATTTAATCAATGATAGTTCGTTTTGAATTGATACTCCCGTAATTAATTTATGCTTTTTTGGATTAATATGTTTAATGTCAACAATTCATAACGGACGATATTTAATCAATTTTCTATAAAAAATTACATGAGACTTACTGAATGTAGCTCCAGATGTATCCAAAGCTAAACTAATGTTTTGCTCATTACATAATTTTGCTAATTCTAAACAAAACTTTTCATGAATCAATGGTTCACCACCACTTAAGGTAATACCACCATTGCGATAAAAACCATGATTTTTCATGTAAATTTCTATGACTTCGTTGGGAGTTATACTTAAATTACTTTTTAACGATCAAGATTCAGGGTTGTGACAATAAATGCATCGTAATGGGCAACCTTGCAAAAATACTACCAAGCGAACACCAGGTCCATCAACAGCACCAAATGTTTCTATTTTAAAATATGGGGCAGATACTTGCATTTTAATAAATATAAGATATTTTTAATAGTCTAGAATATTGAAATTAATTATTGCTAAAAAATATTAGCAATTTCCCTGAGATATTCACGTTATCAGCAGTTAAAAAACATCATTCAATCCCCCCCCGAATAACATATAATTAATATGATTTGGTAGTGATTCTAAATGTTGCTTAGAATTGAGAGGGAAAGAATATGAAATTAAAAAGGGAAATGGTTCCGATTACAGCAATTGGCGTTGGTTTGGTTGCAAGTGCTGCTATTTTAACCCCACTAGCTTTGCATTGGAAAAAACAAAATTATTATACGCTAAACGATGCATATGTATCTCAACTCAAAAGTGTTAGTGATTTACTGACTAAATCACGCGAAGCTTTAGCAACAAAAACTGCCTGATTAGTACAAAACGGTTTAATTGAAACATTATTGTCGCCAAACGATGCGGCCTTAACGCAAGTGAGCGTTTATAACGCTAGATTAGCTGATTCATCTGATTGTTTGAAAGCCATTATTCAAAATAAAATTTCTGTCCCCATTGATGATAACCAAGGTTTTGATGATCAAGATGTTTCAGATGCTTACGGTTTAGTTGTAAATTTAAATAAAGAGCTTGGCTTACCAACAATTGATTGAATTAGTGAGATTAATAATCGTCCAAGCGACATTTACGACTCAACTTATAGTAGCTATCAATCAAGAGGTTATACCAACGCTGAAGCTGATGATGTTGCATCAATTATGCGAACCGCTTATTCTGATGCCGCAACAACTGGTGGAAGTAATTATGCTGATACTTTCCAAATCAATAACTACAATGTTACTAACTTAGAAGAACACCACATCAATACTTACTTAAAAAGTACTGACCAAATTAATTATCAAAATGCCGTTTTAGCTGGTGTTTTAAGTAAGTTCCAAGTTATGCTGGGGGGGGATTTATCCCTTAAATCAGGACCTGATTTAGCTTTTTTGATTAGTAAGATTGATGGTTATTCAGATAATGCACCATACAATACAAATCCTGAAAATAATGAAATAGATAAAACAGATGTTGCACAAATGTTTAATCTACGTGTGGATACAACCTATAGTGTAGATTATAGTGACAGTGATATTCCAAGTATTGATTACACTAAAATTTCGTCAACTACAACTTTTGATTCAACTTTAAGTATCTACAAAGACATAGATTTTTCACAGGGATATAAAAATGATGTCTCACAAGTAGTGTGAAGTGAATGCGAACCCATTCCTGGTTATCAACTTCATATCAAAATCATAGAACTTGATAATACAACCGATTCTTCTGTATGTAAAGCAACATTACAATTTGGTGTTAGTTTAAACGATGAACCTGATATATGATGAGGTAGTGACGATACAATTATTATCAAACAAGATGTTAATATTCCTGTTGAAAATCTGGCTAATAAACAATATATTGCTGATAACACTTATTACCCAGAGATTCAATATGACTTTGGTAGTTTAGATGTTGATGGTGGCAATAACAGAATAACCACTGGTATTGGTAATCGTCCTTTTTTAGAAGATGTAATTGCCAAATTTTCTAATTGTTTTAAAACCAATTCATCTGGTGTGCGTGAATATGATTTTACAGACCACAATATAGCTTTAGCTTTATCAGATATCGTAGACATTCCAATCAATTCAATTTCATTAGCAGACGGTAACACTCTAACACCTTATGGAGGTTTACTCCATACTAACCAACAATTACAATTTGTAGTTACTGACATCAATACTGATAGTGGTACTTCTGCACTAATTGGTTATTTTGGTGTCGTTGATAATAAAAAAGCTGCTAATGATACAAATGATATCGAAATTGTTAAGAAGTTACCTTGTTTATTAAACGGTAATCCTTCTGAAACTGTTATGATTGGTTTTAATCTTAATGGCAACGACCGAAAATGAGTTGAATATGGAACAAGAATTACTGACGGAGTTAAGAGCATTTTAACTGTTGCCGATACACTAAAATCACACTGAAGTAATTACGACGGAGTTACTAGTGCACTTGACAATGCTATTACCGACCGAAAAATTGCTATTGCTTTTAGAGCGTTAAGCGCAGCAGCAGCTATTGTTGCAGCAGTAATAGATGCCATTTCTTTTAACGGCACAGCACTAGCTGCAGATGTTGTTGTGCTTGCGATTGATACTGCTGCAGACATTTGTGAAGGTATTGTTACAGAAGAGGAAAGTAATATTGAAAGCGATGCTATCAGTGTAGAAAAAACTTCTGGAGCAATCGCTGGATTTAACCCAAATACAAACAAGTTTGATAGTGATTCTTTAGATGATTTAGAAGTTACTTGAACTGATTGAAATACTAACGCAACAATCACAGATAAATTTATTAATTTTGTTAATAAAGTAGATGAATTAATGGATGACCCTGAAGGTGTAATTAATGATAAAGTGAGTGCCGCTAAGCAAGTCAATTTGGTTTTAAGTACTGCTACATTTCAAGATGTCGCTATCTTTACCTACATTGAAAATTGACTAGTCTCATCTTTCAATAATTTTAGAATTAATCATGGCGAGAGTCAATTGAGTGCTGATGAGAAAAATCAAATTAGTAATGAATTCAATAATATTGATCCTGACAATACAGCAACTGACAATCATGCAGTTAATGTTGCAGCTTTAATTAACAAATCCACTTTACTTGCTAGCAATGCGATTCTCAATGCTTTTAATTTGATTGCATCAGAAGGTGATCAAAGTGATGATCGAATGGAAAAATTTGAATCACTAATTACGACTTTAAAACAAGAATTAAGTAATGTTTTAGCTTGCACAAATGACAGTTCTCAAGAAATCTTAGAAATTTCGGAGGATATCTTTAAAACAGCCGAAATTTTAACAACGATACGAACTGTTATTGACGGAATTGATGCATTAAAAACTGTTTTAACCACTGTTCAAGCAGTTGCTAACAATGCGATGGAAGCGTCACCGTTACTAGATGTTTTATCATTAGTTTTGTCAATCGTTAGCATCATCTGTGATACATGTGCACAAACAGCTATGGATTGAGCACCAAGTGATAGTAAATAAAGGAGGACACGATGAAAAACAACGAAATTAATGTAACGAAAGTTTTAACTGCCGGGATAATGACGGCAAGTTTAATCCCGTTTATTACTTATTTTCAGTCTTCAGAAAATTCTCCACAAGCTAATTCAGAAAAAAATGACGAAGTCAATTCAGCCGATTCTCCTGTATCTTTTTATGCGGGGTTTCAAAGTCAGAACCCTGTTTTTCAAGGCGGCAAATTTTTGAACAGTGACAATAGTCATTACCTTACCACATCTGCTTTTGCAGATTTAAACTTAGGTTTGAGAATCATTGATGCCACCACTTTTAGTACAGCTTTTGACGGAACTCATCCGGATGATCCGTACATAGATGTACCATTAGATACTCTAATAAATACATTAAATTGTATTGATAATGACATTGACTTGGGTTTTGTGCCCCGAGCAAATAATGATATTATGTTAAATTATGTGTATTCTGATTGATTTGATTATTATCAGCGCTGGAGCAATGAAGAGGTGGATCCTAGCAATAGTAGCGTCATATCTTGACTATTTCAGCAATTAATGGTGGATTACTATGAAACAAAACATGTTGGCATAAACGAACCGGATGAAGTAAATATATCTACAGGCTCAATGGCTAGATATTTACCTACATCATACGGCACAATTGGTGCATCAACGAATAGTTCTTTTTCAATTATCACTACGCCAGATCCCCTATTAACATATAACATAGCAATGCTACCAGATGTCAATGTGAGCAATCAATACAATGGACAAATTGAAATTTTTTGAACTTCAATAAGTTGCTCACTTGTCCCAGTATCTAGTGGTGTAGAAGCCAACTGAAACAATATGATAAAAATTCGGAAACTCTCTGATGACAAATATTATGCCTATTTGCAATATGATTCTAATTTGGACATAACAATATCTTTCCAGATACAAGGATCTACTAATGATAAGCAACCATCTTCGCGTTATGATGCATCTTGAACTGATAACGATACTTTTTCATCCACCATTTCTCTAAGTGACTATTTAAGGCAGTAACAATGCCATTAAAAAAGAAAGTTATTCGTTCATTAATTTCTGCGGTTCCTTTAGGGGTGACGGTGGCTAGTTTAACAGTAAATTTAACTGCATGTAGCACTTCAATCACTTTGCTAACTTTATTAGGAAATGGTCAAAACGGTACCATTGATACAACCATAGTAACTTTAACTAGCGATAAACCAATCATCGGATTAAGCAATAATGACATTTCTTTCACCAATGCTAATGTGGTTGTTAATAGTGTTACTACCGACAAGAATGTTTATACCATTAACATAACAGGTGATTGAATTAATAATACAACAGTCGGTATTAAAGTTTCTAAAAAAGGTTATAGGTTCGCTAACAAAACATCATCAATAACTTTATGAAAAGATACACAAGACTATGTTGACGTTACCAATTTACGTCAAAATGGTGGCATGTTTGCAACTGTTGACACGAAATCTTTATCTTTTGATGCGGATAGTGTCATTCCTGATTTAACCATTGATAATATTACCTTCACTAATTCCAAAATTAACAAGGGTACATTGAGTTTCACTGGCACAACTTATACGATTACTATTACTGGTAATTGAGCTAACAACGATACCACCACTATGACGATTGACAATCCAACGGGAGATGTCATTACCAACGATACTACTGCCGTCACTCTTTACAAAGACACCCAAGAATATGTTACCATTTCTAATTTGCGTCAGAATGGTGGTGAGTCTGGCACTGCTGGCACGGTGTCTTTGTCTTTTGATGCGGATAGTGTCATTGATAATTTAACCGTTGGTGATATTACTTTCACTAATTCCAAAATTAACAAGGGTGAGTTGAGTGTCAGTGGCACAACCTATACCGTTGCTATTACTGGTAATTGAGCCGACAAGGACACCACTACTATGACGATTGAAAATCCTGTGGGAGATGTCATTACGAACGATACTAATGCTGTTATTTTATACAAAGACACCCAAGACTATATTACCATTTCTAACTTGCGTCAGAATGGTGGTAAGCCTGATACTGCCGACACGGTGTCTTTGTCCTTTGATGCAAATGCTGCCATTCCTGGTTTAGCCGTTGGTGATATTACCTTCACTAATTCCAAGATTAACAAAGGTGAGTTGAGTGTCATTGGCACAACCTATACTGTTACCATTGATGGTACTTGAGGCAACACCGATACCACTACTATGACGATTGAAAGTCCTGTGGGGGATGTCATTACAAATGATACTAATGCCGTTACTTTGTACAAAGACACCCAAGAATATGTTACCATTTCTAACTTACGTCAAAATGATGGTAAGTCTGGTACTGCCGACACGCAGTCTTTGTCTTTCGATGCGGATAGTGTCATTGATGATTTAGCCGTTGGTGATATTACTTTCACTAATGCCAAAATTAACAAAGGTGAGTTGAGTGTCAGTGGTACAACTTATACTGTTACCATTGATGGTACTTGAAGTAATACTGACACCACTACTATGACGATTGAAAGCCCTGCCGGAGATGTCATTACAAATGATACTAATGCCGTTACTTTATACAAAGATATCAGACCACAAATTGTTGTTTCTGATTTACAATCTAATGGAACTAGTGACGAATCAACTACCACCAACATTAGTTGAACTATGAATAATCAATCTATTAGATTTACCGTTGACGATATTACCTTAACCCCAGGTGGTACTGCAACTATTAATAAAGAACATGTTTATTATGATGTTGACACTGGAAAATATTTTTTGGAAATTTCTGGTACTTGAGAGGATTCTACCAGTGCAACATTAAGCATTACAAAAGCAGGATACAAATTTACAATAGATAACCCAACCGTTACGTTATACAAAGATAATCAAACTCACATCCATTTGTTAACTTTGGTAGCAAATGGTGGGGATGGTCATTGGACCAGTCAATTGTATCTATTTATTGATGATTTAAGTAAGTGAGATGATAGTTGAACTGCAGATGATAATATGACATTTACAATAGATGGTAATCCAGTTTTTGCTGGCAAAGGACTAACGATTGAAAAAAACACAGATTATATTACTATTGTTTTAACAGGTGACGCTCAGGCACAATTTAGTAATGGTAAAATGGTATATTTTGAAATGTCGGCTTCAGGTTATGAATTTACTGGCGGTCCTCTAACGGCAATACTAAAAGGAGGTCTTTAACCTGATTCCCAGACTTAGGTAGAAAATTTCGTACACAAAGATTGTATATTACCCTAGCTTTTTTAAATCCAAATTGTTGTATTCATAGAGAAATTTAAAAAAGTGATGCTCAAGGATAATTCAGTGAGGGTGATGTCATATATTTTGAAATGTTCCTATTATGAGATATGTACTTACTGGCAACCATTTGCAACAGTACATCATCAATCATAAGATTTTCCATTATTTTATTTTGTAAGTCACAATATTAGATACTTGAGTGTATGGCACTTTATATTTGTTGTGATATATCACCTGAGCTTGAAAGTTAATATTTTGTATTTTTGTATTATCATTGGTAGTTAAAACAAACGATAAATCTTGTCCAACATTAGGAAAAGGTCCTTGATTTACTTGCAAATTTGCTTGTTCTTCTAATGATGAAATATTTTTACTATTTCATATTGTGTTATCGACCAAAGATAATATTTGTTCTTTTCCACTATGATTAACGAATTTCACTTGCAAATCTTTAATAACTGCTAAAAACCCTTCATATCGCACAATTTTCATACTCAAAGTAGCAGAATTATTTGTTTCAACCAATGTTAACTTAGCTTTAGGTAATTTATTTTGAACAGATGTTGACGACCATATAAATGGAGAAGCAATTAACGCACCACCAGCTAATCCAAACATACCATGGCCAACAATTTTTAATATTTGGGTTTTAGATAATTTTTTTATTGGTTTTACCATTACTCAATAAGTATAAAATATTTAGCCAAATTTATATGTATTAATATCTACTCTCAATACACTATAAAATGGTATAAATCTTTGATGGAATTTGTTGATAAGTACAAAACTAAAAATGAATCGTCCGGATGGAATGCATTAAGTAGCAAGCGAAAACGTTTTATTTATCTTAGTATGATTATTGGTATGTTAATAGCTGGATTAGGCATTGCTTTATTAGCCACTAAATCTTACTTAATTACAGGTTGTATTTTGGCAATAATTGGTACGGTTATTTTAATTTCCATAAGCATTCTATGATTATTTTGAGCTCGCAAAATTTCTAAAGAAAGTCAAAACTAAATAAAGGGAACTATGGCGCAAGATTACAACAAAATTGCAAAAGATATATTTGATGAGGTACAAAAATACGGTATTGTTAGTGCTGACATATGCATGACACGTCTACGAATAAAACTAAAAGCTACTAAAGTAGATTTACCTAAATTAAAAAAGATTCCAGGTGTCTTAGGTGTCATTGTAACTGGTGATGAATTTCAATTTGTAGTTGGCCCTGGTGTAGTAAAAAAAGTTTATGCTAGTTTTAAACCGTTATTAGATTCCGATGTTGCAGTAAGTTCTAAAGTGGCAGCTAACTGTGCTCCTAGTTTGAAAGAAGTTGCTGATCAAGTTAAAAGTGAAAATAAAAGTAAACGCCAATCTAATTTAGTGGCGATTGCTTTGAGTAAATTTGCAAAGATATTTACACCACTAATTCCAACTTTTATTGCTGCTGGTATTTTAGCAGGAGTAGCAGGCATATTACAATCTATTTATACAACCGTTGATATTACCGGTAGTAGAATTTGAACTAACACTACTGCTAGTGAATGATACTGAGTATTCCAATTATTGATTTCAGCATGATCTACCGGATTCTTAATAATAGTAGGTTATCGTTTTTCCGAAGCTTTTGGTGGCACAGGGTGAATTGGCGCGCTAATTGGTGCCATCTATACACCGTTGGCTGGTACTGCTTTTGCAAGCATGTATAATGCCACAGCACAAACATTCTTAGGCATACATGTTGTTCAAAATCATTTAGACACATTTTGATTAACTTCGGGATTGGTAACATTAGGTAATGATGGTAATCCTACAGGTGTTGGTACACCTCATGGATCAATATTTGGAATTATACTAGGTTGTACTGTGGCAATTTATTTAGAAAAATATATTACCAAAGTAATGCCTGTACAATTGGATACTGTCGTGACTCCGTTTTTAGTTGCTTTATTTATGGTATTCATTAACATCTTCTTAATTATTCCAGTTTCTGGTTACCTATTCTTTGGCATGACTTGATTGTTTAGTAAATTATGCCGTGGCCCAGGAGCCCCATTCGGCGATATGGTTTTAGCATCAGTGTTCTTAATTGCGGTAATGTTCGGAATTCATCAAGGTTTTTTACCAGTATATGTAGCGATGATTCAAGATCCAAACATTGGCATTAACATACTATTCCCAGTGTTAGCGTTAGCTGGAGCGAGTCAAGTTGGATGTGCGTTAGCAATGTGAGTAATTGCTAAAAAAGGCGGCACATTTCGCAAACAAATTCAAGGAGCGATTATTCCTGGTTTTCTAGGGATTGGTGAACCATTAATTTACGGAGTTTCATTACCAAGAATAATCCCTTTTATTTCAGCTTGTGTTGGCGCAGCAGTACCAGGATTCTTCGTTGGCGCAATTAACGCTTGAGGTGGAATTGACATGGGATTAAATTCTATTTCTGGCCCTAGCGGTATCTTAGCTATTTTTATGATTACTAGTGCGAAGGGGATGGGAATTGGTATCGCTGTTTATACCTCCGCTTTACTAATTGGTTATGCTTCTGGATTCGCAACTGGTTTACTAGGTTATCGTTTGTTCAAAAACAACCCAAAAATTAATTGGAATTTAGAATAATTTCCGAAAATACCTTACATTTAATCAATAATTCGAGCATCGTAGATTCACTCAGAAATAACTTTACCAATTCGATTGCCAGAGGAAACACCATCTGGTAAAAAATAATGATTTTTAGCAAAGAAATTATTTCCGTCGACATCGTGATTAAATAAAGGACTATGAATCGCGTTTGTTAAAATACAAATTGTTAAATGGTTTAGTGGATCGATTATGGTGTACGTACCAGTTCAACCATCGTGGCCATAACTTGATGTTGATGCAACATCACCGAAAATATAGTTATTGGCATTACCATAATGTGTTTTTCAGCCTGTATCAAATTCAAATGTATGAGTTCCTGGTGCAGCAATAGGTGTAGTGACATTATTTACAATTTGTTTATCAAAAAATTTATGATTTCCATATGTACCATTATTTAACATCATATTCATTAAAACTGATAAATCACAAGCAGTCGAAAATAAACCAGCATGTCCAGAAGCTCCATTCATACAGTAATATGCCTTTTCATCATGAACTTCGCCCATAATTGTTTGCGTACGAATATCGTCTCATGATCTTTGTAGTTCTCTTGTATTACCAATTAATTCGGTAGCCGCCATGCGTGTTTTGTTTAACCCTTTGTCTAAAGGATTAAACATAGTGTTTTTTAAACCTAGCGGTTTATAGATTTGATTTTCAGTGTATTCGTCAATTCATAACCCTATAACTTCGTGAATCAATATATCTACTAACATAAAATCAACATCACTATATGCTTGTACCGTCCCTGGTTTATTTTCTAAATCTAACATCAATATTTTCTCTAACGCTAAATTTTTATCTCTAAATTTTAAGTTAGGATTAGTAGCGCCTGTTACAAAATCAGATGGATCAGGAATAAAACCAGAAGTATGAGTAAGAATTTGACGGATGGTAATGTCACCTCATTCAACTATATCCCCCCCATTTCTTGTTGCTTTTGAAAACTTGGAATATATTTACTTAATTTATCATCTAATGATTCAATTTTGCGCTCATAAAGTAATTTTTGAATTGCAAACATTCCTGCATACATTTTGGTATTACTAGCTAAATCATATAAGGTATTAGTAGTAGCATCAACTTGTTCGACAGCTGGTAACTCTTCGTAATAACCATTTCTGGGTCAAGTGGTGTCTCCAGTATCACCTTGTGAAAAACGAAGAGATTTACCAAAGGCTTTATTGTAAACCACTTTGCTATTTTTAGTAACACAAATTTGAAGACTTGGAAATCCTTGAGAAGGATCACCATTACTATCAGTGATTACTCTTTCGATTTGTTCGTTAATATTCCCGTTAATTATATCTAGTTTGATTGGATCAAAACCAGCTGCAGTTGGATTGTTTGTGTAGTCTTGTAATGTTGGTCCGTAGGAAGAACATGAACTTAAGCTTAAAGCACTTGTGCCGACAATAATAGAAGTCAAACCCAAAACATTACGTTTCTTCATAACTAACCTATTATTTTTCTAAGATCTTGATTATTTACCTTCAATAATTTTAATGCATCTTGATAATTTACTTTTTTTGAAATCATAACAACCGCTGGCTTGACTTGATTGTGTGTGGTTTGCATTATTTTTTTAATTTGTTTATCGTCTGCATTAGTAATTTTTTTAACTAGGCTATGAGCACGTGCAATTAATTTCTGATTTGTTGGTTGCACATCCACCATTAAATTACCATAAACTTTACCAATTTTAATCATGGCGCCAGTAGACAACATATTTAAAATCATTTTTTGAGCAGTACCTGATTTCATTCGCGTTGAACCAACTATTGTTTCGGGGCCAGTAACTGCTTCAATTTTAATTTGAGCAATTTCGCCAATTTCAGAATTACTACTTGTAGCAACACTAATGGTTTTACACCCTAATTTATTGGCATACTTTAATCCACTAATAACATACGGCGTTCTTCCGCTAGCGCTAATTCCCACCAACACATCTTTCTTAGTTAATTTAATTCTTTTTAAATCTCTAACGCAGGCAGCTTCATCATCTTCAGCACCTTCAATTGGATTACGAATGGCTTGGTCGCCACCCGCAATTAAACCAATTACCAATTTATTGCTTACACCAAAAGTTGGTGGCATTTCACTAGCATCAAGCACGCCAAGGCGTCCGCTCGTACCAGCACCAATATAAACTAAACGACCACCATTTCTAAAACAAGCAGCAATGGCACGAATGCCGTTGGCAATAGCGGGAAGCTGAGTTTTGACAGCCTGAGTTATCTGTTCATCTTGTTCATTAATTAATTTAGCTAATTTTAATGTACTAACCGAATCAATTGCCGCAGTATGTTCGTTATGCCCCTCTGTTGATATTTTTGATAAATTAACAGTTTTAATATTGCTGTTGCCCATAAAAACATTATATCTTTATGTTTATTTAATTCAACTTGCACAAAATTTGTTGGAGATGATGGGGGTTAAATCCATTGTTATATATAAAATAAGTTATTTGTTAACTTCCCTATATTATTCAATTAAATGGTTAAGTCTAATGACATTGTCTAAACGATTGCCAATCTTGTCAACTTTTTCTTTTAGTGGATTAAAGTCGCTTTTAACCCAATCACCAAATCAAGCCGGTTGATGAGTATCCATATTCTTAAGGCGTTCATCCTGTTTATCAAACCGAGCATCAATTTGCTCGAATTTATTTACGATTCATTTTTGAAATTCTAAAAACCAAGCAGGTGGTTGTGGTGGTTCAACAATTGTGTCCTTCATTTCCTCCATTATGATAACACGTTTTGTTGATAATTTAAAATTTACACGATCAACGGAACGTTGAATTTCTTCTTTTGCCTTGGTTCATGCGTTATTGTTATAAAAATGAAAGATGATAGTGTTAGACAAGACATCCGAGATCTCTTTTCCATTGTTTTTAAGGCAAATTTGTTTAATTGTTGCGATTTTATCGGCCAATGTATTTGCTGATATATAAATAGTAATTGGTATAGTCATATTCTTTTTAGCTATTCTCTCCTATATCTATTTAATACAGGCAAAAAAATAAATTTGCTAAATTATTTTTAAATTTTTATTTTGAACAGGTAAAAACTTGTATTAATATTTAGAAGCACTATTCAAAATACTTACTGGGGTAACATTTTCTAGTAGAACCATTTATGTTCCCGATAATTTAATTGATGCTTACAAAGCATCGTCTTGATTAAATAACACAATTCTATCGTTATCTCAGTGACCGAATTAGTATTTTACAGATCGTTGTGGAAAGTTTCTTCATAGTGATAAAATTTGTAGTTCTGCCATTTATGCTCAAACAACGATCAAGGCAAATTTCTAGATGATTTAAGAACTCTTTATATTTACGGTAATTTAAACCCTACATAAGATCAATCGTCCGGTATATTTGCTATGGGTTTATGCTCTCCTTGATTGTCATTCCAAGCTCATGCAGTAGTTGAATTATTGTTGTTGTAGTGAATTGTGTGATTTGCCCCAACCCCACATTCATCAAAAGCTTGATTGCCAATAGATGTTGGATTACTAGAATTATTTCAATATACATCGGTTAAATTATTGCATCCGTAAAATAGCAGTGAGCCGATACTAGTCACCCCTACTGGAATATGAATTTCTTTAAGACTTGTACATTTATAAAAAGTTGAATTACAAATTTTACCAGTTGCTTTGGCATTTGTTAAATCGATACTCTTCAAACTTGTGCATTCCGAAAAGGCTGCGTCAACGATAGAATTTTCCGAAGTAAATCAATCATTAAGAGAATCCTTCATATCACCAGAAATTAGTCCTGCTTTACGAATTCAAGTTTTCCCAATTGCAGCAACGATTGCTGCACCAACAATATTATTTCCTGATTTATTTTCTACATAAGCGAGATTACTTTTATTGATACTATTTTTTAATTTCTCAATTCCTGAAACTGTTAAGCTTGGACAGCCTTCAAAAGTACCATCGGCGATAGAATCAATTATCGTAGTCTTACTAGTTGAAGGGGTGATTGTTTCCAAATTTGTACATTCTTCAAAAACATTTATTCCAATAGAAAAAGTACCTCCTGGCAATAAAATTTCCTTAAGATTTTTACACTGGCTAAATGCTCTTTTAGCAATAGTACCTGCAAAAGATGTTGACGACAAGTCAATTTTTTCTATTGATTCACAGCGGAAGAAGGCGCTGGCCCCAAATAATGATAATGTAACGTTAGAATCTATAGGAAATAAGACATTTTTTAAACCAGTGCATTGAGTAAAAGCAAAATCTCCGATTGAAAGACTACCAGATTTTGGTAGCACCACGGTTTCAATCTTAGCACATGCAGCGAAGGCACCCATGTCAATAGAAAGACCAGATGTGTTATTTTCAAAAGTAATTTTAATGTTTCTTGCTTCAGTTGTTAGAATTGGATTTTCCATAAAAGCTTTTTCTTTAATAGAAGAAAAATTAGATAAATCTATACATTCGTATGCTGATGCAGCGAATGCTTTGGTTGTATCCTTTTTAAAACCACTCAATGCACCGTTTCTTTCAGCAAAATAGGTATCTCAATCTGGACTATTAGGTGACAAGGTTTTAGAAACTATTGGAGGTTGTGGCGGAATGTTATTTTGCTTAGTATGCCATATTGCATAGCCAATACCCAATCCAATTCCTCCAGATATAACGAACGAAGAAGCTATGCCTAGCATAATTTTCCTTCTACGATTTTTCCATGATTTTAATCATTTTTGTATTTCTTTGTTTTCCATATTTGTTCTCTTTAAATATATTTATTAATTGTCATTATTCAAAATCACAATAAATGAATAGTTATTTTTACTATTACTCACAATTATTTTGAATAACATATTACTAATATATTGGGAAAATTTACTTCTTTAAAATATTTAACTAATGTTCATAAAAAATGATTTTTTTGTAATGCAAACACTATACATGGTATGAATTTTGTGACGCATAAATATTAAATGAATCATCACGGATGTAACTCATTACCTTTGACTACTGCGTTAGGAATAATGATTTACAATAATTGAAATGGGAAAATATGTTAATGCTATAATGTATTCCAACATGAGAGAGAGAGAGAGAGAGAGAGTAAATATGCCTACGGCATAGTTTTTTCTTCTTTCTCTAAACAAGATATAGCTTTTGCTATATCTTGTTTTTTTGCACCTCTCAGTCTAAATACAAACTAGAAAAGGAGACAAATAGATAATGAAAAAACATTGGTCAAAAAAGGCGAAATTTACATTATTGATTCCATCAATAACAATAGGCGTGGGTGGCGGTACTTATGGAGGACTAGCGATTGCTGGATATGTATTCCATGTTGGCCCGTTGGCACATAACGCAATAAACGTTAACGAAATTTTTGGAATAGGTTTTGCTTGAAATGCAAATAATTATGAAGGACCTGGTTCATCAGAAGCAAATGCATTAAACGACAATCCAAACATCGATGTAATGAATGCCAGAATTATGACATGATTAACTGAAAATGATAAAACCCAATATTTCAATGTAGTTAATGACTTAATATATGGCGCGCCAGTTATTTCAGGAAGTACTTATACCATTACTGTCACTACTTCTGGTTCTAGCTATTCAGGTAGTTTTACAATTACTAGTATTTACATTGACACATCCACGCATAATTTGAATACCGACGTGTCAAACAAAATTGTTGACGATACATCTGTGCTAGGAACAACTGTAGGAGCAGTATTGCAAAAACTTAAAGATAATAATACAAATCTAAATTTAAATGCAGTAGCAATTTCTACTGCAGGTTTTGTTGATCCTAGCGCTACTATTAGTAGAGATACAGCAAGTTCTTTATGAACTGAATACGACTCCACTAATCACTACTATGCATATCAATTCACACTAAGTGGCTTAGACAATTCACAATACACAGGCCAAAGCATTTTAATTAATGTTAAATTACAAAGAACTGCTTACCCACTGGAATCAGCGGTAACATTTGCAAGACATTTTTATGAAGTTCCTAACTTAGAGCAAGTAAAAGATACATTTGATAGTGCTTATTCTGCTCAATCTTGATACACGAACTTTATGTCTGTGTCAACTAATTTATCTTGAGGAACTATCTCCACTTCATGCACACTTACGTATGGAGATGCTAATCAATATTATTTATCGGGTTCTACATCATTCACACTAAATATCGATAATCCTACAGCAATTTCTGAATTATTTTTAAGTGACGATAAATCTCTAAACATTGTGAACGATACAATTGCTACACCATTAGTATTCTATACAGATCCATCTAGCGCTGATTTATCAAACGCTTATCAAGACGTATATGTCTTATTAACAAATAGATATGTTGGTAATTATGGAAGTGAAACTTGAATTAATTTCAATAGTTTAGATTTTACATCAATGTACGCTACAGGAGTAAATGCTAGTGCTGGAACTAGCGGTAATAAAGGAACGATCACTATTAGCGCACTTAGTGGTTCAACAATTTATTCTGGTTCATTAAACATAACTTGACAATCTTGGAATTACATTCCCGTTTAATTAACATATTGTCTATAAAAACATATGAAAAAGCACTTATGTAATCTAATCGTTCCTATCGTAGGGGCTGTTTCATTAACTTCTAATGCAAATATAAATCATTCACTTGCAAATGTTGAATCTATAGATATAGGTACTATTATTACCAATACCAACATGGGTTTATTGTTGACAAAACCGACACCTAATACAATTATGGCGTTTATCAATAATCAAATTATGTCCACACAATATAAGGATTTAATTAATGATTTAGAAATTGACGGTTCCATCGGCGGTTCGCAAACAACCGTAAAAGTGGCATGAGGTACTAAATACATAGGAAGCGTGAACATTGTCTACACAATTTCTGTCAAACAAAATTTATCTAATATCCAATTATTGAATAATGGTGAGATAAATTCATTATCCAATCCATATTCAACTATACCGGCAGATGGAGAAATATTAAATGCATTGCTTAATTTAGATAATGATTTACGAATCAATCAACTCTACATCTTTTCTATACAATATGACGAAACTCACACGATGACAGGAAGCGACTATTCAGGTGCACATTCTGTCATAGTTAAACCATACGAAAATAGTAATATTTATACTGGATCACTTGAAGTGTTTTTTTGTACAAGTAAAATGAATATTGCTGATGATTGTACTGTAAACTCAATATCAATTCCATCATATTACACATTGAGTAATATTCCTACCAATACTTTATTAACAAAAATTATAGTTAGCAATCCTAATATTACTACTAGTAAGTTAGCCGGAACTAGCTACTCTCTCGCTAAAGGTGCGTCTAATATCACTCTAACCATTAATAATTCTAATCAATACTACAATGTCTCACAAGTAACACTAACAGTAAATACTACTAATTTAGACACATGTAAAGCTTGAAATTATACACTAGATCAAGTACTTGCTAATTCTGATGATTCAGGATGAGACATAGTTGGTGACAATACTAAAGGTACGCTAAGTTTTTTTGTAATTGATGAGAACACAAAGGAAGTAAATGTTTGTGACTCTGGTAAATACAAAAATGTTTCGCCTGGAGTCAATGCACGAACCGAACCTCCTGCTGGAAAAATTTCAACGTCTAAATTAACACTTGGCACTAGAATAATTAGTCCTGATGGGAAAATATACAGATGTACAGGATTTGTCGGCAGCGATGCGGCATTAGTTTGGGGCGGAGCATTTGCCAATAACTCGTCTCTTATCGGAACTATAACTATACCGTCGTCATATGGAAATTTAGTCAAAGATATATTTAGAGCTACAAAAATTCAACATATCGTATTTGGTAATGGTTGAAATTCAATACCAAATTCTAACACTGATACTTGTTGATTTATGAGTACTACTCTGCAATCAATAGATTTTCCCGAAACTTTTACTACAACTCCTGTTGCCGCTAATTCCAATATATATTCGGCAACACAATATGCTTTTAGAAATACTACTCAAGTACTTACTGGTGCAACATTTTCAAGCAGAACCATATACGTTCCCGATAATTTAATTGATGCTTATAAAGCATCGTCTTGATCAAACAATACAATCTTATCGTTATCTCAATGGCCAAATTAATATTTTACAGACTGTCGTGAAAAGTTCGATTGATGATGTCGTTTTGTTGGTCTTTAGATAGTTTTATAAAATTAACAGCATAACCACTAATACGAACGGTGAGCTGTGGATATTTGTCAGGGTGCTTTTGAGCGTCTTTTAATGTTTCGCGTGTTAAAACATTAACATTAAGGTGATGTGCTCCTTTTTCAAAATATCCATCTAGTAATTCCACTAAATTTTCTTGTTGTTTTTTATTAGTCATAATTTACCTACTTATTTTTCTTTTTATTAGAAGCTTTATGCTTTTTAGTTTTGACACGATGAACAGCATCAATGTTGAATGCATCATCATGAGTGATTATAAACTCATCGCCTTTACCTAATGCATCAGGAATGATACTAAAAGTATTTGATATCCCGTCAGAGGCATGTTTGAATGGAATTTTAGCAACTGAAGCTAATGATGCCACCGCCCCGTTTTTATCTCTGCCATGCATTGGATTAGCACCTGGCGCAAACGGTTCTCCACCCTTGCGTCCATCTGGTGTTGATCCAGTGTTGCGACCATACATTACATTAGAAGTAATAGTTAAAACGGAAGTAGTTAATTCTGATAAGCGATAAGTCCCGTGTCGTCTTAACATATTTACAAATAATCGCAATACATCTTGTGCTAGCGAGTCAACACGATCATCATCGTTACCATATTTCGGGTATTCTCCCTCGACTCGATAGTCAATTGCAATATAACGTTCTGTATTAGGAATTTGTTTTCATACTGGATACACTTTCGCATGCTTAATAGCGGATAGCGAATCAGCTACGACTGATAATCCGGCAATGCCAGTTGCAAAGAAACGGTGAATATGAAAATCATATAACGCCATTTGCCCGGCTTCATAATAGTACTTGTCATGCATGTAATGAATGATGTTAAGTGTTTTAATATATAGAGAAGCTAATCAACGTAATACGACTAAATAACGGTCTCAGATTTCTTGAAAGTCCAATGGCTTAGTAAGATCAAGTTGTCCTTGTCTTGGACCAATTTGGTGCTCTGGATGAATTTCATCAAAGCCACCATTAATGGCATAAAGTAATGCTTTAGCAAGATTAGCCCTCGCCCCAAAGAATTGCATTTGTTTACCAATTTTCATTGGTGAAACACAACAGGCAATACCATAATCATCACCATGAGTTACGCGCATCAAATCATCAGATTCATATTGAATTGATGAATAAAGAATGGAGTACTTGGCACAAAATTCTTTAAACTTTCTAGGTAAATTTTTCGATCATAGTACTGTTAAATTTGGCTCAGGTGCAGGGCCCATATTTGCTAATGTATGTAATGTACGAAAAGAAGTTTTAGTGACTAAAGTACGTCCATCTATGCCCATTCCAGCGACTGACTCAGTCGCTCATACCGGATCACCTGCAAAAATATCATTATATTCAGGCGTCCTCATAAAACGTACCATTCTTAATTTCATTACCAAGTGGTCAATTAACTCTTGCGCTTCTTTTTCAGTAATGTTTTTTTTCTTTAAATCTCGTTGAATATAAATGTCTAAAAAAGTAGAAATACGTCCTACAGACATTGCGGCTCCGTTTTGATCTTTGATAGCAGCTAAATATCCATAATACGTTCATTGAATCGCTTCTTGAGCATTTTTCGCAGGAGTAGAAATATCATGACCATAAGCCATTGCCATTTTTTTCATCGCTTCTAATGCCCTAATTTGATCAGAAGACTCTTCTCTTAAACGAATGACAGCATCGTTCATATCGTACGGAATAAGATTACGCGTTGCTTTTTTCTCAGCAACCAAATAATCTATTCCATACAAGGCAATTCTTCGATAATCACCGATAATACGTCCTCTAGAGTAAGCGTCTGGTAGTCCTGTAATAATATGTAAATGTCGAGCTTTACGCATCTCTTCGGTGTAAGCATCAAACACTCCTTGATTATGTGTCTTTCGGTATTTAGTGTAAATTTCATTAATATGTGGGTCTGTCTTAAAGCCAAAAGCTTGGGCAGCTTCTTTAGCCATACGAACACCACCGATTGGCATGTAAGCTCTTTTAAGTGGCACATCAGTTTGCACCCCAACAATCTTTTCTAACTTTTTGTCAATGTACCCGGGACCATAAGCGTCAATAAAAGAAACGCGTTGATCCATGTCTAAAACACCACCTTGTTTACGCTCTTCATCCATTAATTTGAGAACTTTATTTCAAAGTTTTTTGGTATTTTCAGTAGGCGGAGCCAAAAAAGATTCGTCACCTTCGTAGGGAGTGTAATTTAATTGGATAAAACTTCTAACATCTACTTCGTCACATCAAAATCCAGATACAAAACCATCTCATTGTTTAAATCATTTTCTTACCATATGCGCCTACCTAAGTGAGTCAATTAAATATCTATTGTGCTAATAAATATAATAGGATTATATTCGTTAAAATAAATGGCAATCATTATAAGAAAAAATACTATTAAAGTTTTGGTAGGCAATGTCCAAATTGGTCATCAAAACAGAGTTGTTATTCAATCTATGACTAACACTAAAACTAGCGACATATCCGCTACTGTTAACCAAATTAAAGCTTTAGTTAAAAATGGCGCTGAATTAGTTAGAGTGGCTGTTTTAGACAATGCTGATGCAAATGCTTTAAAACAAATCGTTAAATTATCGTCTTGCCCCATCATTGCCGACATTCATTACAATAATCATTTTGCCATTACAGCTATTGAAAGCGGAGTCGGCAAAATTCGCATTAATCCTGCCAATATCAAACTGGATTCATTAAAAGAAATTGTAGAATACGCCAAGAAACATAAAACAGCTATCCGCATTGGCATTAATCAAGGCTCTAGATTAAATAATCATGGTTATAAAAACATCAAAGACATGGTAAATTGTGCTTTAAGTTTTATTAGAAAATTTGAGTCATGAAATTTTAAAAAGATTATTGTGAGTTTAAAATCATCTGATCCATTATCAGTAATTGAACTATATGAATTGGCCGCGCAAAAAATTAAATATCCATTACATTTAGGTGTCACCGAAGCTGGAACCTATGATAATGCGTTAATCAAAAGTACATTAGGGCTGTCTCCGTTGTTGTTAAAAGGAATTGGTGATACTATCCGTATCTCAATAACTGGAAATCCAATCATCGAACCAATCGCAGCCAAAAAAATATTAAATAATACTGGTTTATACAGAAATATCCCTAATATCATTTCATGTCCGACATGCGGTAGATTGCAATGAAACTTATTGGATCTATTAAAACAAGTTGAGCAATATACTCAAAATATAAATAAGCATTTATCTATCGTAATTATGGGCTGTGCTGTCAACGGTATTGGCGAATGTGAAAAAGCTAATATTGGTATTTACGGCAATAAAAATTCTTTAGTTCTTTATAAGAATGGTAAACAAATAAAGAATATTCCCTTCAAAAATGGGTTTAGCGAAATTAAAAAATTAATTCAATTGTTCTAATCAATTTTATAACTTGTGTTTCTCATGTTTAATTGCTGAGCCAACAAAACCCGTGAAAACTGGATCCGGTCGTCCAGGTCATGAGTTAAATTCCGGGTGAAACTGTACCCCGAAAAAGAAAGGGTGGTCTGGTATTTCAGCCATTTCCACAGTTCTCTCCTTATCATTTGAAAAAGCGGTAAATTTAAAACCAGCTTTTTCAAAAATAGGAATAAACTGATTATTAAATTCCCAACGATGGCGATGTCTTTCGCCAACCATATCGCTTTTATAAAGTTTATAAGCTAAAGAATTTTTATCGGTGATAACACATTGTTGTTCGCCTAATCGCATACGTCCATCTATGTAATCAAATAATTTAAATTCTGCATCAGGATTAATTTCAGTAGTATTTGCATTTTTTAAGCCTAGAACATTACGACCAAATTCGATTGTAGCAGTTTGCATTCCATAACAAATACCCAAATATGGAATCTTGTTCTCCCTGGCATATTTAATTGCTTGTAATTTACCCTCAATACCACGACTGCCAAATCCTCCAGGTACTAAAATACCGTGACAACCCCTAAAAACCTTCTTCATGCTCGCATTAGGTTTTTCTAATTCTTCAGAATTTATTCAAGCTATATTAATATTTCGTGAAAATTCTCATGAAGCTAGTTTTAACGATTCCACTAAAGAATAATATGAGTCATGTAAATCGTTATATTTACCAACCATCGCAATTTTAATTTTCTGCTTGATGTTCTTAATTTTATGAACATATCGATTTCATTTATTGATATTTTGTGATTGTTTTAGTTCTAAACCAAAATATTTATATATAGCCTTGTGCATATTTTGTTTGTAAAGTTCGGTAGGTAAATAATAAACGGATGGTAAGTTTAGTGATTTAAAGATGTTTTCAACTGAAATATGCGACAGCATACCAATTTTTTCAACTGTATTTTTATCAATAGCCACATCGCTACGTAATACCAGCATTGCCGGCATAACACCCATATTACCAATTGTTTTTACAGCATGCTGTGTAGGCTTAGTTTTAAGTTCACCACTGGTAACTACTTTAATTAATGGGGAACATAAAATAAATAAAACATCATCTCTACCATATTCACCTCTAAACTGACCTAGAGCCTCTACAAACGGAATAGATTCAATATCGCCCACCGTTCCACCAACTTCAATAATTAAGAAATCGGGCGTCTCAGCCTTGATGATGTTCATAATTTTAGATTTAATTTGATCAGTAACGTGAGGTATAACTTGGACAGTTTTACCGTTATACCCACCGGCACGTTCTTTTTCAATAATTTCTTTATAAATACGACCACTGGTAATTGTAGATAATTTAGTAATTTTACGGCCTAAAAATCTTTCGTAACTTCCCAAATCTAAATCCGTTTCACCACCATCTTGTGTAACGAATACTTCCCCATGTTGTAACGGGCTTAAAGTCCCTGGATCAACATTAAGATATGGATCAAATTTCATCATGGAAACTTTATTTCCTAGTTCAGTCAAAATACGAGCGATGGATGATGCTACTATACCTTTGCCTAAAGAACTATATACACCACCAAAAATAACCATCACTTTCGTCTTCATTAAATTACCGCCTTAATGATTTTTATTATATATAAAAATTAAATACGAACTTGTCCAGGTATTCTAGTATGGTTAGAAACCATTATCTATTTTGATACATTGATAAATTAATGATAAAATTAATAACTCTATGGAACAAGTTTCAGATAAAAAACAAAACGACATTTGGAATAAATTCTTAAAGTATTTGAAAAATAATTTTTCTAAAAAAAATAATTTGTGAAGGTTATTTGGTTTTGCTATAGCGTTAGTTGTTGTTCTAGTTCCATCGTTAACATGTAATTTAATGATTCGTAACGGTGATTGACAATGACCTCACAATATCGCTTACAATGATGGTATCGCTTTTAGTGCATTGGTTGGCAAAACAGCATTAATTTATTTCCTACAGGCATTCATTTGCTTCATCGTTCTATTAGCCACTCTTTTTACTGATAAATGATATCATTCTCTATTATTATCACTAGCTTTAGTTGGAGGACTTTTTAATCTTATTGATAGAGCAACACAACCATCACCTCATTTAAATACAGTAATTGACTATTTACCCACTGGTAATACCACTTCTAATTTTCCAGACGTTTTTATCCTTACAGGTGTCATTGGTTTTTCAGTTCTATATGTAATAATTACTATCTATGGACTTACTAAACGTAAAAACAAGCAAGATAAAAATGACAAAAATAAAAGTTAGCGGTTTGCTAGAGAGAACACGTTTAGATCTTTATCTTGTTAAGCATTTAAAAGAAAATAGAACAACTGTCGGAAAATTGTTAGACCAAAAGCTCGTTTTAGTCAATGATCAATTGCCTGGTAAAGCTGGTTTATTGATAGAAAATGGTTTTATTATTGAAATAGAAAATTTGTCTGCGAAACCTACTAGTTTATTACCATCTAAAAATAAACTAAAAATTGTTTATGAGGATAATGATTTAATTGTGGTTGATAAACCAAAACATATATTAGTTCATCCAACTACTTTTAACGAAGGCAACACAGTTGTGAATATTTTGTTAAAAAAAATTAAAATTAAAGAATTCAAAGATTCATTAAGACCCGGCATTGTTCATCGATTAGATAGAGATACAACTGGTTTATTAGTAATAGCTAAAAATAAAAAAACTTGCGAATCTTTAATTGCTCAAATTTCCAATAAAACTCTTATTCGTAAATATCTTGCATTAGTGCATTACAATTTTGTGGATCAATTTTTATTAATTAAAGTCCCAATTGATAGAAGCAAACAAAATTCATTAAAAATGGTAGTAAGCGATGATTCGAAAGCTAAACCCGCACAAACTGAAGTAACTGTCTTAGAGAACTATAAAAATGGTTCCTTAATTGAATGTCGTTTGTTAACTGGAAGAACTCATCAAATAAGAGTACATATGGCCTACATCCACCACCCTGTGTTCAATGATGAATTGTACGGAAAATATGATGGTTACAAAGACTACGGACAGTTCTTGCATGCACATTCTCTATCTTTTATCCATCCTACTTCTCATAAATTCTTGCAATTCAATAGTAATCCTGACAAAACATTCAATAATTTAAAAAGTAAATTAAAGGATGCAAAATAATGTTTGTTCTATTTATAGATGTAACTCAAACTCATTGCAATTTAGCTATTTTGAAAAATAATAAAATAATGACCAAGTTCTCTACTAGCACTCACAATAATTTAACTGATATTGTTGTTGAACACATTAATAACTTATTAAAAAAATATAAAATCAATAAGAGTAAAATTAAAAAAATTTTTGTAACAATAGGCCCAGGTAGTTTTACTGGTGTGCGTGTTGGTATATTGATTGCCAAAACATGATCTTTAATAAATAGAACACATATATATATCATAGATTCTTTGTGACTACAACTACCAAAAAATTCGGGATTATCAATTCTGGATGCTCGGGGTACAATGGTTTATGTGGCGGTATATAAGAATAGAAAATGTATCATGAAACCCACAATCATTACTGAGCAAAAAGCTGAGTTATTAATAAAAACATATAAGAATTTAGGTGTTTATATTCAATATAAGTCTGTTAATGTGTTTGATAATTTAATTCACCACTTGCATGATTTTACTTTAGTTAGAAACATTAATACATTAATCCCTCTTTATGTAAAGAAAGCGGTCTAATGCTTAAAAAATTATCACTTCAAGATATTAAATATATTGTAAATTGAGACAATCATTTTTCGTTAAAGCAATTAGAAAACATGATTTCTAATATTAATTATTTTCATTATGGTATTTTTAATGATCAAGTGGTTGTTGGCTATATCCTAGCTTCTGTTAGCGATGATGTAGATTTAGTTTGAATTTATGTTGAATCAGAATATCGTCATCAAGGTTATGCGACTCGGTTAATGAATACATTAGTCAAAACATATGAAAATAAAACAATATGATTAGAGGTTAATAAAAATAATGATGTAGCTATTACTCTATATAAGAAAATAGGTTTTATTTGCACACATGAAAGGTTAAATTATTATCCAAATAAAGATACAGCGATCATTATGAAAAAACAAAACAAGGCAAAAAAACAAAACTAAGCTAATATTTAATATTAGCTTAGTTTATTCCTCTTAAATGAGTAATATTTTTGTTATTTTGTTTTTGATTTTAGTGATTCAGAAAATTTGTTTAAATCTGCAAGTAAATTACTAAATTTGCTAACAGCTTCATCAATTGCTTTTTTGCTTTCAACAGCTGTCTTAATTTCTTCTCTTTCTGCTAAATGTCTATCAATATGAGAAATATCGAAAGGGATTCTTTTAGTTGTTATAGTTTTTCTAATAAATAAACTTAAAGCAGCAGATGGAGTAATTCCTACGGATCCACAGAATTGTTCAAATTCTAATTTTTCTTTGTCATCAATTCTAAATGTAATAATCATGGTTTTCCTTATTATTTTATTAATGCTAATTTACAATCAGAAATATTCCTATGGTTTAGACATAAAATAAACCTTTATGGCTCATTTTGGATAGATTTAGTTTTTGGGTCTTAGCATTCGTGGCCGTTCAAGAAACTAGCGACTTTATGTTTTAGATACATAGAAGTCTAATCATTCACATGTCTTAACACAACATATTGCTGATTGCATTACAATTGTAACAAATTTTTCAAAAAAATGATTACTTATTTCATATTTTTTGCTTAAAAAACCACTTTTTTAACATTTAAATAAAAAAATGCAGTTCATCACTGCATTTTTGTTTTATTTTTTTGGTTCTTCTGGTTTTGGACCTTCTGCACCTTTTGCAAATTGCTGGGCCATCGCATCAAAAGCATCTAGTTTTGTTTTTAACTCATCTCATTTTTCATCTTTTAGTAGTTGCTTTAATTCATCTACTTCTTTTTGAGCTTTCTCTTTTTGATCGGCAGGCATATCTTTTGTTTTTTCATCTTTCATTGATGCTTCAAATTGGTGAATTAAAGATTCAGCACGGTAACGAATTTCCGATTGTGATTTTGTTTTTTCATCATTTTCCTTATTATCCTCAGCTTCCTTCACCATACGGTTAATTTCATCTTCAGATAAATTGGTTGAACCTTTGATAGTAATGGTATTTTCTTTGTTAGTTTTTAAATCTTTGGCAGTAACATTCATAATGCCGTTTGCATCAATGTTGAATGTAATCTCAATTTGAGGTACACCACGTGGTGCTGGTTCAATTCCGCTCAACGAGAAATTACCCAATGATTTGTTGTCACGTGACATTGGTCTTTCTCCTTGCACAACATGAACGTCTACAGCAGGCTGGTTGTCTGCAGCAGTTGAGAACACTTGTGATTTACTTACCGGAATTGTAGTATTACGTTTAATTAGTGGAGTTGCGACACCACCTAATGTTTCAATGGATAATGTTAATGGAGTAACATCCAATAAAAGAATGTTGTCTACATCGCCTGTAAGTACACCACCTTGAACAGCAGCACCCATTGCTACTACTTCGTCTGGATTAATAGTTCTATTAGGTTCTTTTTTAGTTAATTTCTTTACTAGCTCATATACCATAGGCATTCTTGTTGAACCACCTACTAATAAAACCTGTTGAATATTACTTAAAGATAATTTAGACTCTTTAATAGCATCTTCCACTGGTTTTTTGGTTCGTTCTAATAAATCAATAGTTAATTTTTCAAATTGAGCCCGTGTTAATTTCTTTTGAACATTTAAAGGGCCGCTATCTGTCATAGATAAATAAGGCAATAATATTTCTGTCTCTAATTGTCCTGACAAATCAATCTTGGCTTTTTCAGCTGATTCTTTTAAACGTTGCATTGCCATTTTATCTTTTGATAAATCAACACCAGAATCAGATTTAATGTCTTTAACTAATCAATCAATAATTTTTTGATCCCAATCATCTCCACCTAATTTATTATCTCCACTAGTAGATAGTACTTCAAAAGTCCCGCCAGCCATATCAAGAACAGATACGTCAAATGTTCCACCACCTAAATCGTAGACTAAGATTTTTTGTTCTTTATCTAGTTTGTCTAAACCGTATGCCAAAGCAGCGGCAGTTGGTTCGTTAATAATACGCTCTACATCTAATCCTGCAATTTTACCAGCGTTCTTGGTAGCTTGTCGTTGTGCATCATTAAAATATGCGGGAACGGTAATAACTGCTTTACTAACAGTTCTACCAATTTTATCTTCTGCATATTTTTTAATATATCCCAAAATCTTTGCTGAAATTTCCTCGGGAGTATATTGTTTTCCTCCTAATTCCACTTTTTCATTTGTGCCCATTTTACGTTTAATAGATGCAATTGAATCTTTGTTTGTAATCATCTGTCTTTTAGCAGATTCGCCAATAATAAATTCACCATTTTTAAATGAAACTACTGAAGGAACAGTTCTTTTTCCTTCTGGTGTTTCTAATACTTTGGGCTTATCACCCTCCATAATAGCTACACATGAATTTGTTGTACCTAGGTCAATACCTAAAATAACATTCTTTGCCATAATTTTCTCCTATTTTTAAATTTAGCTTTGTTAATTGTGAGACCATTATAGCATACATGTTAGCACTTGTCAATAGTGAGTGCTAACATATTTTAGACCTTTGTTTAACTAGCTTTCCTAGTACTTTGAAGGTGATGTTTGGCTAATTCGCTGTTTATGACCCTATCCATTTTTAAATATTTAATAGGTTGAATGTTGGAATTAGTATTAAATGTTTCGTTATTCTTATCAGGTCTAATATTAACAATTAGAGTCATAAAAATAGATAAGAATTGACAGAAATTAATGACAAAAAATGCTTGAAACCATAAAGGCATATATAAAAAATTAGGAATAATCCATCATTTTTCGTTTTGAGTCGCTGGAGTTAATATATAAAAATACGCAAGTATTGAAAATAAAATCATGCAAGACATAGCAATTAATTCCCGTCGATTATGAATTAAATTTCTGATGAATGAAATTTTATGTTTGTGCTTTGGACTAACTCAAAAAAATGCTTTTTTTCTAAAAATTACCTTTAAAACTCAAGCTTCAATTCGAGAATAAAACATTGCTGAAAGAGAAATTCCCGTTACTATAGCATATATAACGAATGCAAAAATATTCATTCTTCCCACATAACATAGAATGTCATTTAAAAACGGAACTATTGCAAATATGATTGTTCCAAATAATAAAAACTGGCTAGTTGATTGATGAAAATTTAGAGCAACAAATACACAAGTATTCACGAAACTAAAGAATGATGGGGTAATAGCACTAATTTCGTAAATAAACCTTATCGAAAAAAACACTTTGGCATTAAATAAAGATTTCATTCTAAAAATTTTTCTTCATTTTCTTTCTACTAATGTAATGTTCGCATAATCCATACGAACCATTAACTTTTTTTCGTTTACATAATTTACTTGCGACATATTACCACATGTTACTAAGTTAGAAATTATGGAAGTCCATCCTTTTGAAATTACTTCAAATGAAAGAGCCACATCTTCGCTAACAAAATTAGGAAAAGCATAACCAATATCAGCAAAACATTTTTTACTAATTATTACTCCTCTTCCTAGACAAAGCGGCTGAGTAATACGGTTTTGAAAAAAGTTCAAGTGAAAACCAGCTTCGTAATTGGGCATTCTTATATTTTGATAAACACTATTGGTTTTATAACCAGTTTGAAATGTTTGAATATAGCCCAGCTTTTTTTGAGTTGAATAAAATAACGGAATTGAATCAGATAAAAAATTTTTAGGAGCAACTATATCAGCATCTAAAATAGCAAAATAATCCCACTGGTATTTGTTTGCTCCTCCTGGTAAATTTCTGAAGAAATGATTGATATTTCCCGCCTTGTTGTCATGAATGTTTCTTCTCACAACTTTGACATTATGCTTTTTAGCAAATTCATCAATACGTTTGATAAAGACTAAATCATCGGAATCATCTAAAATGTAAAATTCATAATTTTTATATTCTTGTTTCATAGATTGTAATAGGACATTAGGTACAAAATCATTACGAGTAGGATATAAAACCAACACCTTCGGTAATTTTTCAGGCATTTTAGCATTCACTCTCAACCGAACCAATTCTCTTGTAATAGAACGTCTTGTAAGATGTGAAAAAATGATGGTATATAAATTACAAAATCCAATAGTTCAACCTAAGATTGTTCAGAAAGCCGTAAAAACTAAAAAAATGCGAATAGTAGTTACTGAATAGCTTTGAAATATCGCATCACTATTTCATAAATGGATGACATAAAATTGAACGATGATTCAAATGATAGCAGCCCACACTATAAACACTGGAATATAAAATCATTTTCATTTTTTCATAATTTTATATTTGTTTTTGTAATCCTCTTAATTTACGAATGCTTAATTATGTGATAAATGAATGCAAAAAAACTATTTTTATTACCAAAATATAATTAATTTCAAAAAAATGCATGATGAATATTTCGCTCAAATGTTTATTTAATCCACATATAATTCACTTTATATTTTTAAGGAATTTATGTCTAACCCAAAAATTATCAACGCCATTAAAAAAGCATCACAAGAAGCTAATGTTAGTTTAACTTTAGACCCATCTACTTATAATTCAACATTAAAATCACTTGATGTTGACTCTTTAAATGCCATGAGTATTATTATTAGTGCTGAAAAGATTCTTAATGTTCGTTTACCCGATGAAGACTTAGCCAACTTAAAGACATTAGGTGATTTAATTCAATCATTTGAAAAACTAGTAAAATAGATTCTATGAACATTACATATAATCATTGCTTGTTCTTACCATTCCTACCTAGGAGTGTAGTTCAATTGGTAGAACAGCGGTCTTCAAAACCGCCTGTTGTGGGTTCAAGTCCTGCCACTCCTGCCAGAAATCCTGAATCATTGAATTAGGAATTGGAATAGGTAATGAATACTAAATAAAAATGTCTTATTTAATATGAAGACATTTTTATTTTACAATAACTAACTTATCTTTAATTTTAGCTAGATAACTATTAGTTCCAATTCTTAATTTTGTTTTATTATTATCACCCATCAAAAACTGTTGAACTAATTTCATTTTGTTAAAAGACAATCTAGATACATCATATTCTCTTAAATATTTATAAATTATTTGTATTTGTAACCCATCTTCCATTTTTCTATACAAATTAATATTAAATTTACTTTTTTTTCATTGTTCATAATATTTGTTAATTATGAAAAATAATTTTTTGTGTTTTTTATTAAATTTTTGAAATTCATTGTAAATCATATTTTTGTCTTTTAATGATCATTTAGAAATACTGTTACGAATTCTATTTCTCTCATAAATATTTAATTCGTTCGTTTCATCTAACCCATATTTAATCTTGTTGTGATCGCAATAATTTAATATGGTTTTTTTTCACACATTCAATAACGGACGATAAATATTTAAATCTTTATACTGACTTTTAGTTTGGATGCCTATAAATGGAGCTGCTGTATTTCTTTGAACTTGCATAATTGCAGTTTCTAGAAAATCATCTTTATTGTGAGCAATTAAAACAGTATCTAAAGAATATTTATGGGCAATTTTCGTAAAAAAATCATAACGAATTAATCTGGCTATGTTTTGAAAATTATGACTAATCTTATGATATTCATCATAAATAGATTTTGTCACTAACAACCTTTTAAATATTATTTTGTGTGATTTACAGTATTGTTCAGCAATCTCAGCATCGCGTTTAGCTGACAAACGTTTTTGATAATTAACATGGCACACTACCGAAATTTGTCTTACATACATATCAAGCATTGTCATTGAATCTGACCCGCCAGATACAGCGGCTAAATATTTCTTCATGATTACATTTTACAAGCAGCTGGTGTTTTAGGTAATCCAGGCATTCTAAATATATCTCCAGTCAATACAACAATAAAATTAGACCCATTATTTATTATCAAATCTTTCACATGAATATAAAATGGTTTGACAGGAATAATTTCTTTAGGATTATCACTAAATGTGAGTGGAGTTTTTGCCATACAAACTCATGCCTTAGAATTTTGAAACGTTTTAAGTTTCGCTTCAGCTTTAGAAGAATATTTAACTCCTGCTGCACCATAGCATCTTGCAACAATCTTAGAAATTTTAATATCTAGTTTATCATCCTTTGAGTATGCTGGCTTCAATAATTTCTTATGCTTGCATGCTTCCACAACTTTTTTTGCCAAATCTGTTCCGCCAAAAGATCCTTTTTCAAACACTTTTGTAAAAGAATATGTAATTTTATTAGTTTTCAAAAAAGATTCTAATATATTAATTTCTTCTTTAGAATCAGCTGCAAAATGATTAATTGCAACAATCACTGGTAAATTAAAAGCTTTAATGTTTTCTATATGCTGCTTTAAATTTTCAATTCCTTCTACCAAAGCTTTACTGTTGCCATGTTCTTTGTTGCCGTGCATTATTAAAGAACGAATACTGGCCACTAAAATAACGACATTCGGATTCAATCCTCCGTTGTCACAAACTATATCTAAAAACTTCTCAGCACCTAAGTCACTACCAAATCCAGCCTCTGTTACCGTATACTCAGCAATATTCATAGCGGTTTTGGTAGCAAATAAAGTATTGCAACCGTGTGCTATATTAGCAAATGGACCCCCATGAATCAATCCTACATTACCTTCTAAAGATTGGACAGCATTTGGTCATAAAGCATTATGCAAAATTTTTATAATTGCCCCAGTAATACATAAATCTTTAACATAAATAGGTTTTTGGTTTTTAGTATACGCCACAATAATGTTATCAATGCGATGGCATAATTCTTTTTCATCGTTTGCTAAACAAAAAATAGCCATTAATTCGCTAGCCGCGGTAATATCAAATCCTGACTGATATTTAATGTTTTTCGTGGGATTGATATTAACCTCAATCATTCTTAAGGCGCGATCATTCACATCCATTACTCGATGCCAAATAATATTGTTTATATCAATCTGTAATTCATTACCTCAATAAATATGATTATCAATACAAGCAGAAATTAAATTATTGGCTGCGGTAATAGCATGAAAATCACCCGTTAAATGCAAATCAATATCTTCTTTTGGGATAACCTGTGATTTGCCGCCCCCATTAGCTCCGCCTTTAAAACCAAAAACTGGTCCCATCGATGGTTCTCGTAATGCTACAATTGATTTTTTACCAATTTTATTTAGTGCGTCATTTAAGCCGATAGAAACTGTTGTTTTGCCTTCACCAGCTGGTGTTGGTGAAATAGCTGTAACTAATATTAATTTTTTATTAGCAGAAGGCTTTTTCAAAATGGGTTTAATCTTGGCTAAATAATCACCGTATAAAATGGTGTTACTTTTATTTATGTGATACTTTTGTAAAACTTTACTTATTTTATTCATAAATGAAAAGTTATTATAAACACTACAATTACATTTTTGCTTTTATTAGATGTTTTATAATACATGAATATGGAAAATAACGATTTTCTCAATCTACTGGATGAAATTACTGAAAAAAAACAATCTTTATTTATTACAGGACCAGCTGGTGTTGGCAAAACGCACCTATTAACGGCAATTTATAACTCTCTAAAAGCACAAGGCGAAAAAATAGTCTTAACCTCTACCACTGGAATTAATGCTTTGAACTTAGGCGGAATTACGATTCACAAGTTAATGGGATTGCAAAATCGAACTGATATGGGATATATTGGTTTTATGAAATCTTCTTTTCTCTTCCGAGGAATTTCCATGCGTATGACTAAAGTTGATTACATCATTATTGATGAGGTATCAATGCTACGAGCTGATACGTTTGAATTAATTAATGAGATATTGAAACAGACTACTCAATCAGACAAACCATTTGGTGGCAAGGTTATGATTTTCACAGGTGATTTTTATCAAATTCCTCCAGTAGTCAAAAGTTGAGAAAAAAAACAAAATCAATGATTATTTAATTCACTTTCGTGAAAGGCAGCAAATATTAAAACTATCCATTTACAAGATGTTTATCGTCAGGAAGATAAAAATTTCGTCAGTTTTTTAAACGATATACGAACTGGTAAATGAAACCCTAAGACTGCTTCAGTTCTTGAAAAATGCGTGAATCGAGTGATGCCGAAAGATACCACAGTATTTTTTTCAACAAACGAAGAATGCGATAATTTTAACATTCAGCGTTTAAATGAAATTGATGGCCCTATGTACACATTTGAAGCTGAAATTAGAGGTAAACGTAATCATAAATTTAAACATGATAAAGAAGCCATTGTTAGAGATTGTATCGCAAAACCACTTTTGCAGCTCAAAGTTGGCACTCGGGTAATCGCAATTAGCAACGACAAAAAGGGACGATATATGAATGGTTCAGTCGGTTATGTTACAGCTTGTGATTCTAAAAGGTATATTGTTTCAGTTAAATTTGAAGGACGAAATGATATCCTTAAATTGTGTCGCTATACATGAGCTCGTCTAGGATTTGATGGAAGACCTAAAGCTCGATTTAAACAAATCCCTCTATTACCAGCATATGCATTAACAATTCATAAGAGTCAGGGTATGACATTAGATGCAGCTATTATTGACTGCAAGAATATTTTTGCTTGCGGACAATTGTACGTTGCATTATCCAGAGTAAGAAAGTTAGAAAATTTGAAAGTGCTCAATTTTCATAAAGGCCAAATTATTGTGTCTAACGAAGTGAAACAATTTTATAGTGATCTAAATAAGTATTACATCAATTAATTTTTGCTTGATGTTTTGGTATGAGAAGGTGTGTGGATCTTAGAATCTACTCATTCTTTTAAATTAGTGAGTGCTTCAGAGCTATGAACTTGTTTAGTCTGACATGCTCATCCAGTAATAGTTGTAATCCCTGCTTTTTTATGTAAAAAATGGTTAAATCTTCCATGAACTCTGGTTGCTTTTTTAGCACCTTGGGTTGTAAATATGAAAGCATCTGGTTTACAAGCCTCCTTACTAGATCATTTGATATTTTTAATTCATTTTTTTAGTTTGCATCCTACACTTCAAAAATAAACGCCACTACCAAAACCAATTAAGTTATATTCCTCTAAATTTATTACTGGATTAGTAGCTATATCCACTACTTTGCAATTTAGTTCTTTTGCAATTTGCTCTGCAATATATTTTGTATTACCAGTTTTTAATCCTGATTGATAAATGATGATGATTTTATTTAACATATAAATTCCTTAATAGATAATAATTTTATTACTTTTGTCAATTAAAAACACCATAAATTGCACTAGTCAACATTGTTAACGATGAAACAATCATAATTCATGCGCTAATGTTTTGAACATCTGTACAAAGAAAAGTAATTCAAAGCGCAATTTGACATGCGTCTACAATTATGGATACATATCATCTTTGTTTGAAACGACATCAAGTAAACACAGTCATAGTAATTGATAATATTAATACTGCCGCATCAAAAATATAAGTGATTAATCCATGATTGGTAGCATCAGGACCGTATCACATTTTTTGAAATCCATTAATGGTTTCTATTCAAGAAAATAAAGAAATGAATATAGCACTGCCTACACAAGCTACAATAACTTGTCATTTTTTAATTGATGTTGGTTTAACTTCAATTTTGTTAATAGAGTTTTTTCTTCATAAATACAAAGCAAACAATTGTGCTGGTATATAAAATATTCAATATAGTATTCAGTTGCCAGTAGCTTGATTAAAAAAAGCAACCGCTCCAAATCCTATGACGGCTAAAATACCTCAGATAAAACAACTAACTCTTTTTTTGGTTGCTAGGATAACACTAACAATATTGAAAACATTGGCAACGAAAGCAATTCATGTTTTTTTATCTGCTGCTCCACCGGGAATAACACATTGATATATCAATAAACCAACCGTAATAAATAAGTTTGCAAATAACAAAATTTTTTCTCATTTGTTTCATTCCCAAAAGAATAATATTTTTTTATATCAATTATTTTTTGTACTAGTTATAGCGTTACTCATGGTTTGGTGCTCGTCATCAATTTCAAATTCCGTAAAGGGCATTTAGTAAGGCAGTGGCAGACATTGCGATCATTTGCGAATTTTGATTGATTGAAAAAACTATTATGACTGCTATATCTAGAAGGATTCATAAAATTCATTGTTCTCTTACAGCAATTACCATCATTATCATACCGCCAGTCCCTAATACCAATGTAAGTGAATCAAAAACCATTAGTGTTGTAGTATTGTCTGTCGGTGAACCATTTCAAAATTCTTGAAATCCATGAAGTTGTTCAATGTAGTAAAATCCAGCAGTACAACCAGCAATCACTAATGTCGTCAATATAATTGCATACCATTTCATCTTCCGCGGTTGAACATTAATTTTGTTAGCGGAAATACGTCTTCACAAATAGAACCCTACAAACTGCATTGGTAGTTGTACTATTGTGTAAACAATTGCTGTTCCAATGGCTTTACTTAAAAACGAGGTAATTCCTAATGTGGAACAAGCAATGATTCCTCAAGTGAATGTGGAAATTCGTTTCTTACCACCTAAGATAATTGACATAATGTTGGTTACATTACCTACCAGCGATACCGCTGTAATGATGTAACATTTGGTTAGTGAATATGAACCAACAAATTTCAGCGGGTAAATAAAACACAAAATAGACACAGTAACTGTAGTGATAAAATTTACCATAAATAATACTTGTTCAAAAATAGTTCAATTGTAAATGATGTAAATATATTGTCATCATTTACGTGGTGCTTTTAAAACACCATCATTCAAAATCTGAAAACATTTATTTCTAATACCAAATGATCATTTCTTAATGTTGCACATGTTAGTAGCGAAAGAAAATTATTTATCAGTGTCTGATTTGTTCTTTTCTTCTTTTTCCGCTAATTTCTCTTCACCTTTTTCTTTAGCTAGTTTAGCATTTTCAGCTTTTTTATCAACCGCTTCTTTTGGTAATTTTAAATTCTTGTGAATAAAGTCAATTTGGTTTTTGACAATTGTTTCTAAAAGAATTAAAGCTTCAACAATCAAATCTAATTCCTTACGATTCTTTTCAATTATCACTTTTGCTTTCTTATATTGCGTATCAATTAAATCATTAATTTCTTTATCAATTTTTTGAGCAGTATCTTCAGAATATAATTTCGCTGCGTAGGGACTAACTTGTCCTTCGCTTGGAATATATTGCGTCATCCCTAAATCAGTCATACCTAATTGTGTCACCATTGAACGGACAATGTTAGTTACTTTATATAAATCGTTAGCTGCTCCTGTGGAAATCTCAGATTTACCATAAATAACTTCTTCAGAAGCACGTCCACCTAAAATAGCTGTAATGATTGACAATAAATCGGATTTTTTCTGAATATGAATTTCTTGTTTTTCAGGAGTTGATAATGTATAACCTGCAGCTTGACCTCTTGGAATGATGGTAATTTTTTCTACAACATCACTACCAGGAGTGTGTAATCCTACTAATGCATGGCCAGCTTCATGATAAGCAATTTGCTTCTTCTCGTTTTCAGTAATTACTCTTGATTTTTTTGCAGGTCCCGCAATAACACGATCTATTGCTTCATCAATTTCATCCATACCTATTGCTGATTTGTTGAAACGCACAGCCAATAATGTTGCTTCGTTTAAAACATTTTCCAGTTGGGCGCCAGAGAATCCAGGAGTACGTCTAGCAACATCTTGTAAGTGTACTTTGCTAGATAAATTTTTATTACGGGCATGAATTTTCAAAATGGCTTCACGTTCTTTAATGTCTGGTAAGTTAACTTGAATGTGACGATCGAAACGACCAGGGCGTAAAATCGCATCGTCTAATACATCTAAACGGTTAGTAGCGGCCATTACTACTACACCAGTCTTAGTACTGAAACCATCCATTTCGGCTAATAATTGGTTAATGGTTTGATCAGCTAATCCGCTACCCCCCCCAGCGACATCCATTTTACCACGTTTCGAAGCGACAGAGTCTAACTCGTCAATAAAGATGATAGATGGAGCAGCTTTCTTAGCTTTAGTGAATAAATCTCGAACACGCTTGGCACCAACACCAACTAACATATCTTCAAATGCTGAACCTGATACTTGAAAGAAAGGTACTCGCGCTTCACCAGCCACCGCTTTAGCTAATAATGTTTTACCAGTTCCTGGTGGACCATATAAGATAACACCACGCGGAGTTCTCGCTCCCATTGCTGCATATTTTTCAGGATTCTTTAAGTAATCTACAATTTCAATTAATTCCGCTTTTTCTTCTTCAATACCAGCTACATCACTAAATCTTACATTAGATTGAGCAAGTTTGGCTTGTGATTTACCAATTCCAAAAATAGATCCTTCATCACCTTGCCCGCCGCCTTGCATTTTCATCGTACGATTCATAATTCAAAACATAATACCTAATAACAATAGAGTAGGTATTAAATTTATGAAGAATGATAGCCAAGGTGACTCTTGAGCAATTGACATGTTATCATGAATTGAGTATGCAACTACCTTAGCAGCAGTATCATCTATTTTATTATCCGCCGTCATTCCACCAACATAGTATCCTGGAGTAGTATCGCCAAAAACTTCATCAACATAAAAGCAAACTGTGCCACGATCGGTTTTAGCGTAAACTAACCAAACGCTGTAACCAGCAGCGTTTGATATATAAGGATTGGACCAAAATAAACCATTGTTATTTTGTAAATTATCCATATCCACATTCTTAACTTTGAATGTAGTGCCATTTGTGGAAATATCTAATTCTTGTTTACCAGTAGCACCAGTCACTGTAATTTGGTTACCTTGTTGCGGATGAATCTTAGTAGCATTACCAGCAAAACAACTAAAGTAAATTAAGACAGCTAATAAACCTAAAATAACAGCAAGAACAACTCACTTAATAATTTTATTACGTCTTATTGTCTTGCTTTCAGGATCAACAACATCAGCGTGATGGTTGTTACCTCCTTTTGTATTGGCAGGTTGTGTATTGTCTTGCTTAGGTGATTCAGCAAGATAATTAATGTTCTTATTCTTCATTTGGACTCCTCTTTTTTGAGTAAACAGACTTTTTAAGTATACCTACATATGGTAAATTACGATACTTTTCATCGTAATCAAAGCCTCAGCCGACTACAAAGCGTGGCTTATCCATATGAAAACATGTGTAATCTGGCTTAAAGTTAACGACATGGGCGTGTGGTTTGTCTACTAAACAAGCTACTTTTAATGAAGCAGGTTTTCTAAGCTTTAACATTTGCATTATTTTTTTTAGAGTTCTACCAGTATCAACAATGTCTTCAACAATTAATACATGACGGTTGTGAATATTTTGTCTTAGATCAGCCACAATTTTAATATGTTGAGAATGTGCTCCAGAATAACTGGACACAATCATAAAATCCATAGTTGGGTCACATGTTAATTGGAGAAATAACTCCATAAAAAATGGTAAACAACCTTTTAACACACCAATTAAGATGGGATTTTTATGCTTGTAATCTTTATCAATTTTCAAAGCTAACTTATGAACAGTTTTTTTAATTGTTCCAACATCTAATCAAATGCTTTCAATGTCTTTATGCATAGGCGTGTATTATAAAGAATTTTAATTAATAAAGTAATTTGTAATCTCAGCAAAATTTAACCGAAAAAACTTCGAAAAAATTGTGGAAGGATTTTATAACTTTTTGTCTTATTATTGTTCTCCGAATTAATAGAACGATAGTAAGGTTATGTATAATAGGGCAATAAAAGATGCTACGACTACCGTTATGAGCGGAGATATTTCAGAAATGATAAATAAAAATTTCGTTGTTGGTATATCTCTTCCCATTCATACGGTTCATAAAAGAAAAGAACCTAAACCAAGGAAGGCATTAGAGGAAAGGGTGGCTAATGTTATTACCGCTTTAGTACCTAATATGATTCAAGAATCCTTAAAACCAATTATTAGTGATATTAAAGATATTAAATCTGGCATTCACGCTATCAATACAAGACTTGATAATCTTGTCAAAGTTAATAATCTTAAAGAATAAAAATATCATTAAATTAGCAATTAATAACAAAATCTGTTTATCAAAAACTAAATTGATTTTCTAACGGACAAAATGTGATAAACAATGATGTTCGCTTCACTTTCATTAATATGATACAAGATGTAATAATGTCTATACCGATCAATATAAAGTAATTTAAATTTCTTACCAAGGTATTGAACATCATACCCCGCTTGAGGAAATTGTTGCAATAAATCATTGCTCTCAATGGCGTCATATTTGGCTTCGTTGAATTTAATAATATTATCTTCGGTTCAAACATTAGAGAATTCTTCCCTAAGCAATTGTTGATGACTAAAATATCTTCATTAAAACTATTTCAAGCTATTTTGATTTGATATTTCTTCTTCATAATAATGTTTATCAAATACTTGTTTAACTAAAAGACGAGAACGTTTTTTAGCTTCGGAAACAGAAATTAAATCAATTGATTTTCCAGATTCTCGGTAAGCGATAGCTTTCGCAACTCTTTCACAATCGTTTGAACTTACAATATCTTCTAAATCAAAAATTTTCTTTTTCATATTCTATACGCATTATATACTATCTTAAATTGTATAAAACACAGATACTTTATGCAATAATATGAAAGTTATGTATTTAATCGGCCAAGGTAATGACACACACGAACTAGCGGAGATGAAAAATGCCACTATTAAATTAGGTGGTTGTTCTATCAAGACGCATTGAAGAGTTATATCCTTCTCTGATGGTGATGTTGTGTTACATACCATTGCCAATGCCATATTAGGAGCCTTACAACTAGGTGATATTGGTTTATATTTTCCGGATAATAAGACTAGAAATAAAGGAATCGATTCTATCAAAATCATTAATTTTGCAATCGATAGACTTAAAAAAGCTAAATACAAATTAGTGAATATTGATTTGACTATTACTTGTGAGAACATTTTATTAGGTTCTAATAAAGCATTAATTCAAAAGTCTCTCGCTAAAATTCTTCACACAAAATTAATTAATGTGAAAGCTACAAGATTCGAACATCCGTCTAATCACATTAAGTGTGATGCGGTTTTGTTAGTTAAAAAATAATAATGAAAAAGAAATTCTGAGTAATCGGGGGGGGTATTGTTGCTTTTACTATCACTTCTTGTATAGTACCTACAATATTGTCTTATCATAACCTTGATAACATAAGTTTTGTAGCCCACCGAGGTTTAAGTAGTAAATATATGCAAAATACTACTAAGTCATTCCGAGGTGCAGCTGATAATAAAGACATTTATGGAATTGAAACCGATATTTGAAAGTCCACAACTCCTTACGTGGCAGGAGAAGACGAAACTGGACATTTCTTTTGTTCACATGATCCTAATCCGTTTTGAACCGATGTAAAAACTAATGGTGGATCTACTGAATATTTAAATAAACAATTTTATGAATTTGCAAATAAATTAATTCCCCAATCTCATAGTTACTACACAGTTTCAGAAGATGATGCCTATGTCCCAACATTCCATGAATACTTACAAATTATTCGCAACAATAATAAACATGCATTCATCGAAATTAAAGAACCTTCACACGCTCTTCAAACAAGTGATTATTTTTATAACCCGGAAGGTTCAGATTTTTATTTTCGTGAAAATGATATTCACAACTTAATTGACGTAACACGCAATAATCTAAATTCTTTAAATAATGTCACATTTATTACTTTTGATACGCAAGAATTGGATTGAGCTAAATCATACGTGCAAAGCGAGTATCCTAATGACACCTGTCACTTTCAACAACTCATCGAAACTGAATCAGCTTTAAAAACAATTAACAAAAATACTGAGTGACAAGATTGAGGAATTAGAGATTACATTAATAATGATTTCGATATAAGTCTTTCCATTAAAGCCGTAAATCGGAACATTGTTGATTACACCCATAAGCATAATAAACAAATTGGTTTATGGTCTAATTCTAGTTATGATTCTCCATCCATTTGAGCACCATATATTCGAATGGGTGTAGATTTTATTACTAGCGATTGAACTCCGGAGTACAAATAATGAAAAAAACTTTTATAAAAATCAATATTTTCATTATTTGTTTGATTAGTCTGTCTTTTTTATTTATGCTTTCTATTTTTATTGTTAATGCATGTCATATTAATATTGATGGTTTAACAATTGTTGGACAAGTAATATTTTTCGTTTCAATTGCGATTACCTTTGCATTAAACATTTATATGATGGTTAAGAAAAAAGAATGAAAGTTTAATAAATTATGAAAAATATTTTTTTATACATCATTTGTATTGGTTTGCATATCTTTATTGTTTGGTCTCATATATTATTTAGCAATATGAGGAGTGGAATTTATTAGTAATTATGCAACAATTGTAGCAACAGCATATGGAGCGATTCCTATTTTAATTTTTCTAGTACTAATACTGTGTTCTAATATTTATCAATTGAATAAAACACTTTTATCATATTCAAATTAAGAATCCTTGCGTACGATGTCTTGTTCACGAATTTTCTTACCTTGAATCTTACATAGAACATCGTCTTTGGTATTGAAGTGATTGATACAAACATTAAATTCTGCCATCCCACCACGCTTAATGAATATTTGTTGCGTGGTTGAAAAAATAATGCCTGACTTAGGTTTATCATCGTATTCATAAATATTAATGTCAAAAACATTGCCATAGAATTCAAAAATATCGTCTTGACACATCATCTTATCAACTTCTGTTTGATCAATTCAATAAACATTTACTTCGTTAATACCATCGCCAAATTTATTGTAAATTAGACATCCGTTAACATTTAAACACCCATAATGACTATGGGTTTTGAAATTCCCTATAAACTCTCTCATAACGTTGAGATTATACTCCTGCTTTCTAAAATAAACTAACTCTTAATAATGACACAAATTAATCTATGGTAGAGTTTAAATATTTATTAATTTGTTATAAAATTTTAAAGATATTTTAGTCATTTTTTATTTTGCCTATATTAACTATCAGTAGGGAGAATACCTTCCAAAGAATTAATGCATGGATAAAATCAAAAAATGGAAGGAATATAATATACATGAAATACAAATACTCAATTACCAAGAGAATTGATGAAAATAATGGCGAGGTAGATGTAATGAAAATCGGGTTTAAAGAGCCAACTATAAAAGTTTTACTAAAACAAATATTAGCAACACAGTTAGAACATACTGAGATATTAAAAGAGCATACAAGCATGCTAAAAGAACACGGTAAGAGAATTACAGAACTAGAAGATCGATTAATAAATTTGGAAAATCATGTAATTAAATTAGATGATAAAGTAACAAAATTGGACAGTCGTATAACGAATTTGGAAAATAAATAAAATTTAAATTATTTTATTAGACGCAATATGTCGAAACAACATAACAACTTTAACTTATGTGTTTCCTAACAAAATCAATATATAATAGCGAAATACAAAACATATCAAGGAGAAAATATGGCAAGAATTATTGGATCGCCTTTAAGATACATTCAAGGCAATCACGAAATTAACAATATCGGTAAGGACATTAAAGATTGGGGAACATCTTTCTTTTTCCTAGTTGACAAATTAGTATGAGATAAATGCGTTCCCCAGATTACTAAATCTTTTAAAACATCTGCTCCGAAGGCAAAGCTACACTTTGAATTATTCAAAGGCGAATGCACAATGAATGAATGCAAGCGTGTTGCAAAAATCATGAATTCTAAAAAAGCAGATTGTATTGTTACTGTTGGTGGTGGCAAGGGATGCGATACTGGTAAAGTGGTAGCGTTCATGAATAAAAGTGCATTAGTCGTATTTGCAACTGCTGCTTCGACTGATGCTCCTTGCTCACACTCTGCAATCATTTATAAAGAAAATGGTGAATTTGATCAATACTACTACCCCAACAAATCACCAGATATGGTAATTGTAGATTGCAACATTATTGCCGAAGCACCAGCTAGATTACTAGCTTGTGGTTTGGGGGATGCATTGTCCACTTACTTTGAAGCTCGTAGTTGTCATCGTACTGAACAACGTAATATTACTGAATGGCATGCACAACAATCATTAACTGGATATGCTTTAGGTAAATTGTGTTATGACGCTATTATGGCAGATGGCGAAAAAGCAATGATAGCTTGTGAACTTAATGTATCAACCAAAGCACTGGAAAATGTTATTGAAGCCAACACTTATTTGTCTACCATTGGATTTGAGTCTGGTGGATTGGGTGCCGCTCACTCCATTCAAGATGCTTTAGGAATTGTTCCAGAAGTGCATAAGAATTTCCACGGCGAAAAAGTAGCTTTTGGTACTATTTCTCACTTAGTACTAGAAAATGCTGACAAAGAAGAAATTAAAAAAGTAGTTAAGTTTTGCTACAACTGTGGTTTGCCAATCACCTTTGAAGATTTACACATTGGTCATGTAACTGATAAACAATTAATGGCAATCTCCACCAAAGCCACTGGTCCTGGTGTACCAATGGGAAATATGCCTTTCAAAGTAACTGCTGAAGATGTTTTTGCAGCTATGAAAGTAGCAGATCAAATCGGCAAAGAATATAAGGCAAAACGTGTCCGTAAAAACACTGTTATTGTACCTTACACTTGCAGGGCTAAATGGTTTTAATGTAAAGCTTAAAAATATAGTCAAAAAACACCTGAGCCAATAATTAAAGTGGTTCGGGTGTTTTCATAACAACCATAATGCTAAATTGGTATTGAAACTGTTGTTCAATTAGAATTACTAAAAGTTTCTCCGCTACTATAGTTTGATGCAACGATGAGAAGATTTTCAAGATAATTTTGGCCTTGCCCTGTTGCATCAGCAACTAAAGTAATAGACGCTCAATAGTTGCCTGTGGTTGCATCCTTATAATGTCCGTTAAAATCTGCGATTTGCATGTGGGACATTGGTGCACGTAATGCATATGAATAATAAATAGAGGCTCCAGCATTATCTAAGGCAAAATAGAATGTCTTACTTGTACTTACAGGAACACTGATTGAATAATCTGTATCACCACTTGCAGGGTTTTTAATGTAAATTGCATGATTAGATGGCACAGGTAAGAAAGAAATCAGAATATCACCTTGTCCACCGTGAGAACTAGTGGCGCGAATCTCAATTGTGGATAAAACTGCCATAGAATTTTTGTAAGTTAAAATACCGGTGTCTGTGTCAAACGTTACCCCTGTTGGAGTCGCGCCTATAACTGAATACGTTATTTTCCCTTTAGTGGATGAAGCAGCCGATAATGTTTGTGAATTTGTATAAGACATTGCAGACATGTAACTACTTCAAACAATATTGTCCTGAGTTGATGGAGCGAGAATTGTAATTCTCATTTGGGCAGTACCACCTTTATCACTATCTGATTGAATTGTAATAAAAGTGTTTGTTGCCACTGCTGTTTTGTAATCAATTTCACCTTTTGTGGCATCAAAAGTTACTTCAGACGGCATGGTGCCAATAGCTTTATAAGTGATCTTACCACTATTAGAAGATACTGCTGTAATAGTTTGTTTATCACCAGCTGACATTGACGCTTTATAAGTTCCCCAACTAATGTTGTCTTGTGGCGCAACAGGAGCGAGAATTGTAATTTTCATTTGGGCAGTACCACCTTTATCACTATCTGATTGAATTGTAATAAAAGTGTTTGTTGCCACTGCTGTTTTGTAATCAATTTCACCTTTTGTGGTATCGAAAGTTACTTCAGGCGGCATGGTGCCAATAGCTTTATAAGTGATCTTACCACTATTAGAAGATACTGCTGTAATAGTTTGTTTATCACCAGCTGACATTGACGCTTTATAAGTTCCCCAACTGATGTTATCTTGGGATGAAGCAGATGAAAGAATTGTAATTTCAATTTGGGCAGTACCACCTTTATCACTATCTGATTGAATTGTAATAAAAGTGTTTGTTGCCACTGCTGTTTTGTAATCAATTTCACCTTTTGTGGCGTCAAAAGT
>JAISBY010000003.1 GCA_031265955.1 Mycoplasmataceae bacterium
TTAGCAAAACGGTTTTAGGTATTAACGGCTCTCATAGTTTGACGGGCGGTGTGTACAAGACCCGAGAACGCATTCACCACGACATGACTTATTCGCGATTACTAGTGATTCCAACTTCATGAGGACAAATTGCAGCCCTCGATCCGAACTGAGATCGGCTTTTTCTGATTAGCTCCCTCTTGCGAGTTGGTAACAGTTTGTACCGACCATTGTAGCACGTTTGTACCAACTGGTAGATGATTGAATTTATTGAAAGAATAAATGAGAAAGTGCAATCACGTTGATATCATCTTCTGAAAAAGAATGTCGACCCCCAGTAATGATATTTAAAGATACAAGTTGCTTTAATTTAAACTGATTAATTTTCTCTTTTAACCTTTTAAGATTCTTTTTAGCATTTTTCAAATCTATGTCATCTCCCAATTTAATTTCAAACGCCGCCCATCTACCATCTCGAAGTTCAACGATTGCATCAACTTCTAAGCCTGTTGTGTCCTTATAAAAATAAACATTACCGTCAAGAAGATTGGCTAATATTCTTAATTCTTTAATAACTAGAGCTTCAAAATAATAACCAAAAGCATTCAAATCACTTAGTAATTTATCACTCGTTCAACTTAAACAAGATGCTCCAATAGCTGGATCTACGAAAAACCATTTAGGAGATTGCAAGACCCTAACACTAGAGCGAATATGATTTTTTCACGCTTGAAGTTCTTCCAAAATATAAATATTAGAGAGCTGATCTAAATATTTTCGAGCTGTATGTTCATCTAAGTTAGCTTCAGACGAAAGCTTTTTAACAGGATATTGCGTTCCGATGTTTCTTGCTAATGCACTCATTAAAATCTTCATCCGCTCTGGATTTGGCGGTGAAACTAAAGATTGTAAATCTACTTGAAAAATATTGTCAACATAATCATTCATCTTTAAAATGGCAATTTCTTCTTCTGTTTTGCAGATTAATGGTCAACCACCTTTAATACAAATTTGGGCATATTCTTTCACAGACAAACCACCAATTTTATTAGGAACTTTTATTTGGGACTCAAATAAATCACGAAAATTAATTGCCTTTAAAGACAACCCCATGTCTTGCAAAGTTAAAGTGCTCATTTTAATAATAGAAATTCTTCCAGCTCCAGAATGCAGTGATTTTGATTCTTTTTCATTTGGAGTGGATGAACCTGTTAATATGTAAATACCATCTTTACCTTCGTTATCTATGCGAGTTTTTACTGCGTTTCACAAAAATGGTATTTCTTGTCACTCATCAATTAATCTTGGATATTCACCGTTTAAAGCTATTTCATTGTTTAAATCAACTTGTTTGAGAATTCCTGCATTTTCCTTTAAATAAATTTGACTAGTCGTAAAATGCTCTCCTGTTTTAGTTTTACCAACAGCTTTAGCACCTACAATGCATACAGCACCACTAATTTTCAATTTTGACATTACTTTTTGATCAAATATTCTGGGGGAATATGCGTTTTTCATGGTGTTCATTATAATATACCAATTACATTATTTCAATATTTTTAATTACATATTTTCAATAAATATAAATACATTATTTCAATATTCTAATTTCACCTGCCACGACATGGCTTATTTGCGATTACTAGTGATTTCAACTTCACGAGGACAAATTGCAGCCCTTGATCCGAACTGAGATCGGCTTTTTTCTTAAGAAACACATGCACCATAATATATTTAATTTCTTTCATCTCCACAGTCTATCATTTAAACTACACAAAATTACGTTTTAAGATATTTTGTGTAGTTTATTATTTGCCACGGATTAAAACAATCAAACAACAAAGTAATATAAACATTAAATAATTGGTAAAATAGTTATGCCAATATGACAATTAAAAAATATAAGAATGAATTAATACGCCAAGCACACGATTGACTAATCATGGCTGTTTATGAAGCTGCTAAAATAGAACATGTTCCTTTTACTTTTCCAGAAACCGCAGAAATATATAAAAACGAATATGTTGTTGCTAACAAATATAAACATTCATCATATGGAATTGATGTTATTGTTAATTTAAAAAGAGCCTATAAAGCATCATTAGATCTTGCTAATTTAAAAAATTATCAATTTGACTATAAAGATCTTTTATACATCCACCGGATTATTGGGGAAGGTATTGTCTACAATAATGGTAATTTTCGTAATTTACAAGTAACTATTAAAAATTCAACTTACAAACCTCCGTTTCCTACTTTTCCAGATGTTTGGAAAGAACGTATTAATAGTATTTTGACTCAAAGCTGAAATATTGATGATGTATTAGGGCTATATGCAGATACGATGAAACAACAATACTTCAATGATGGTAATAAACGCACTGCATTAGTATTTGCTAATACCCTATTGTTAAGTAAAGAATTAGGTTTTATCAATATACCTGACACTCAAACCGCAAAGTTATTAGTAACTCTAGTGGAATTTTATGAAAATAAAATTTCAAAGCAGAAATTCGTTAGTTTTATCAAAGATAAATATATTATTCATAGTTTTGAACCAACATATCATAAAAACGGTCTTAAAGTAAATAAACCAGAGACATTTAAAGAACATCTTAAGAGTAAAAAGTAATAATGCATATTGCGGTTAGCAAAACGGTTTTAGACATTAACAGTTTTTATAGTTTTATGACTGGTGTGTGCAAGAACTAGAAACACATCCGCCACAACATGACTTATTCGCGATTACTAGTGATTGCCATCTATCAATTTGAACTGGGGTTCGCTTTTTTGCGAATTAACTATTTTCTTCTACATGTATGTGGTGGACAACGATTATAACCATGAACATGGACTCTTGTTCCGTCATCGTTTGTATAATTGTACGGCTTTACATGAACTGTTTTTCTGCATGACATATTATCACCTTCTTTCTTGAAATTTTCACACTCGTCTAAATTCACATATAGCATAACTTTTTTAAAAAATCAATAACTTTCGGAGCTGTATAACTCCGAAATAAAGAGAATAGGCATCGTGTTACAACTTAACTTCATTCACCCGATCATAACATAGATGTTCGCCTCCTTGCGGTTAGCAAAACGGTTTTAGGTATTAACCGGCTCTCATAGTTTGACGAGGCGGTGTGTACAAGACCCGAGAACGCATTCACCACGACATGACTTATTCGCGATTACTAGTGATTCCAACTTCACGAGGACAAATCGCAGCTCTCGATCCGAACTGAGATCGGCTTTTTCTGATTAGCTCCCTCTTGCGAGTTGGCAACAGTTTGTAAATAGATTAACAAACTAACGAATTCTTCACAACGTATATAGCAAAGGAATTAAATGTTTGATAAAATAGTCAAATAGCTTTATCTAAAAGACTCATCATTTCCATTTTGTCATATGCATAAAATCCATAATGAATAGTCCTATTTCTTAGATCGTATCCAGCTTTTTGATTTCATGTATCGATTTTATTTTGGGTATTTTTCATACCCCTATAGCAAAAATAAAATTCTAGTATATTTCTTTCGTTTTCATCTATGAAGTCTATCTTGAACTTGTTTTTGTCCAATAACGATGATAATTGAGGACTATATTCACAAAATAAATCATTGATTTGTTCATGACTAGTGTTCCTTAAAAACCTTTCAAAAATCATACACACCTCAGACAATATTGAATGAAATTCTAAATAAATAATTTTTGTTATATTTTTTGTGAATCTAATTTGAAAATATTTAGTGAATAGATCAATAATTATTCCGTTAATTTCTAAAGCATCGGTAATCAGGGATTCTTTTGCGGCTTGAATACAAATAGACGAAATATATCTACGCAAAGCTAATTGAGAATCCTTTTCGCTATATGAATCAAGAAAAAATTTAATTAAAAAGTTTATTTGCACGTTGAAATGCATTAATATAGAATGTGGTAATAATGCATCAGAAAAAATAGGACCTTCTTTAGTAATGAATACGTTTGAAAACGAATCAAGTGGAGAGTAGTTCTTTGAATTAAAAATTTTAGTAATTACTGCTAATCAATTTTTTTTATTAAAATCTTTCAATTCATGAGTTTGGCTAATAAAATCATATATGGAGAAATTTATTTTAGTTTTAAATAACTTTATATCATTTTCATAGCGACTAGCTTCCTCTTTAGTGAATCGTTGGTTAACAATTTGATGCTTAGCACTTTTTCTAAATTTATTTTCGTTTAAAATATTAATTCTTCTTATTTTTTCATCGAATTTTAAAGAGTTTTTATATATTTTTCAAGCTTTGTTGAATTTTTTAATATTTGGCAATATGTGGTAAGACATTAAAAAGTCTATATTTTCTAAATTATTAACTATTTCAATAAATGACTGAAAAATTTTATTTTTAATTTTTTCTACCAACTCATTTTTTATATTTTTAGTTATTAGTAAAATATTATTTATATATTGAAACGTATCATTAGTTAGGTGTCAATTAATGTGAAAAAAATACTTATCTTTGAATCATTTATCAAAATATTTTTCAGTAAATACCAGGTTTGTAAAATTATTTGGATTATTTTTTCTAATAGTTTTTGAATTAATATCTCCTATCAAAGAAAAAGTAGACATACTTGAAATTGGTAAGTTTGATTCAAGTAACGCCTTAAATATCTCACGATTATTTAACCAAATAATTATTTCGGAAATATTTTCATTAATATTGAATTGAAGCGTTTTATCATCAAGTTCATTTATAAAAAATAAATTTCAATTTTCAGTTTTCTGAAAATAATTGGTAAAATTTTTTATTAGATTTTCAAATTGTCGTATTAATTCATTAGGTAGTTTATCTGCAAAAAAAATTTCAATTGTGCTTTGAAATTCAGGTTTAAAAATAATGCGCCCACTATCTATCTCGATTTTAATTTCCTTTTTAAATTCTATGAATTTTTTACCATAAACGTACATAAATAAAAAATCATATACATCATCAACGTTTTCAATTAAATCTGATTTTTTATTTTCGAAATATTCTCTAATTCATTCTTTGTTTTGAACAAATGATTCTATTATTCAACCAGTTGACAAATCATAAACTGTATAAAACTTAAAAGAAAGAGAACGACTATTTTTTATATTTTTTTGTTTCAATATGTCTATAATGCTTCCCATACTATATTCATTATAGACACTAACAAATTCATATTTTACAAATGATGAATAACCAAAATTCATAAAATAATTGTATGTTCTAATTTTTGTTTATTTACTAGCAAGTCCTCTCAAAACTAAATAGAATCCGACCAAATGTTAACGTTATCAATTGGGTAATGTTAATCATCTGGATTTATTTTGTGTACACATTTTCTTGTGTAGTTAAATTAATTTAACT
>JAISBY010000002.1 GCA_031265955.1 Mycoplasmataceae bacterium
AGTTAAATTAATTTAACTACACAAGAAAATGTGTACACAAAATAAATCCAGATGATTAACATTACCCAATTGATAACGTTAACATTTGGTCGGATTCTATTTAGTTTTGAGAGGACTTGTTTTGGAGAGAAAATATGGCTACAACTATTCTTGTTATTGGTAATGGTTTTGATAAACAATGTGGCTTAAAATCTTCGTTTAAGGATTTTTACGATAGTTCGTTTTGGCTTGATAAACAAAGAGCAAATCCTCACAGTGAATGATTTTTCTTGTTATCAGACAGAAGCATTTCGTGCTGATTCGGTTTACTTGAATATATAAAAAGTAAAAGTTCTTTAACTGATCCTGCGTGATATGAAGTAGAAGAATGAATTAAAAATATAGTTTCAAATTATTTGAATGAATTAGAAATTGAAGTGCGCAATAAAATTGAAGATAGAGCACTCTATAGAAATGAAACGATTGAAAATGAATTATTAAATGGAATAAGAAACTTTGAAAAAAATTTTAAAAATTATTTGCAAAATGAGTTGAAATTAAATGAAAAAGATTATTCTCATAACGCAAGAAAATTATTAGAAAATATATGAATTGGAGCTGAATTTTCCGAAGACAATTTATATGTATTAAATTTTAACTATACTGAGATTAAAAAATATACTTATAAACAATTCAAATCTTTTCCATTACCTAAGAAAAAAACAATTGATGCAGGCGATGGAAGTTTTTATTTTGCATCAATGATTGAAAATAATGTTCATGGTACTCTTGGATATGAAATTATCATTGGGATTGACGATAAAAATGCTAATTCTAGTAATAATATTAACAATGAGAAAAACTATACTTTTGATATTTTTAAATTTACCAAGACTTATAGGAAAATGGTCCGCAGAAGTTGAGAAAATAAAATATACGGGAATTTACTTCCTAGTAAAAATGAATTGAAACAAATTGTTTTTTACGACCATTCATTAGGAGAACAAGATCATTCTTACTTTCAAAGTCTGTTTGATTTTTATGATATTTATAATTCAAATATAATTCTTAAGTTTTGTTTTGGTTTTCATCACGAAATATTTAAGCAAGTTTACAATCTTATTCATAAATACGGAGAGAGTTTTTCTAACAAAGCTCATGGATACAATTTACTACATAAATTATTGTTAGAAGAGCGCTTACGACTGATAGTAGTTTAGTTTTAATAAAAATCATAAATCTAAATGTGATATTGCTAGAGACATGGATTACTAAGCGAATATTGATATCTGTGTTAAGCTTTGAATTAATGCAAATTGACAATTTGCATTAATTGTGAGGTAGTTTTCTCAAATTTATTGTTAAATATTCAATCGCCACCGATTGCTCATACGGCAGATAATTTTAAATATTCCTTGGCATTATGGTTAAATATGCCACCAGTTACTAGAAATTTAACTTGGTTAAACGCTTCTGATAATCAATTAATAACATTAGGTCCTAATGCAGCGCCTGGAAATATTTTTAAAGTAGTTAAACCTAAGTTTATGCAATTCGCAATTTCTGTTGGAGTCAAACATCCTGGATAGTAAGGAACTTTTTTTAATTTACAATATTTATAAACTTCGTCAACAAAACCAGGTCCTACAATAAATTTACTTCCTGCTTGAATAGCTAGTTGACATTGTTTTTTGTTAATTACTGTACCTGCTCCGATAATTAATTTAGGAAATAAATTATTGGCTAGTTTAATAGCTTCAGAAGCATATTTAGTTCTATAAGCAATTTCTATATACTTAACACCATATTTTTTTAGGATAGTAATTTTATCTTTTACTTCATTAATACTTTTAATTGTTAATACCGGAATAAATTCTTTCATTTTATTTTTCCTTATCTCTTTTACTAATAGCCTCTCATAAACCATATAGATATGTAATTCCTAACGCTCGATCATATAGACCATATCCTGGTCTACCTGTTTCGTTTCATATCATTCTGCCATGGTCAGGCCTAATATAAATATTGGGAGCAGATTTATATAGAGCTTTCATAATTTCATACATATCAAAACTTCCGCATGATGATGGATGAGATGTTTCATAAAAATCACCATTATTCAAAAATTTTAAATTTCGTACATGGGCAAAATGAATACGATTACCAAATTTTTGAATAATTTTAATTAGATCATTATTAGCATCTACACCAATTGACCCAGTACATAAAGTAATGCCGTGATAAACGCTAGGATTAATGTCTAAAAATCTTTTAATGTTTTCATAATTATTAATTAATCTTGGTAAAGCAAAGATTGGTCACGGTGGATCGTCTGGATGAATTGCCATTTTAATATCTAATTTTTCGGCTCACGGGATAATCCTATTAATAAAGTAGGCAACATTTTGTCAATATTGTTCTTGAGAGATATGAGTATATCACTCAATCGTTTTATTAATATGTACAAGTCTTTCTGGTTCTCATCCTGGCAAAGCAATACCATTAGACTGTTTGGCATAACGGTCGGCTAATTCTTGTGGTGTCGTATTCAAAATAAAATCTTTATTAAAATACATCGTATTTGAACCGTCTGGCAAATTGTAATACAGTTCACTTCGAGCTCAGTCCAAAACAGGCATAAAGTTGTAACATATTACTTTAATGCCTATCTTGGATAAATTTTTCATGGTTTGAATGTAATTGTCAATCCATTTATCACGAGATGCTAATCCTAATTTAATGTCTTCATGAATATTAACGCTTTCAATAACTTCAAAATTTAAATCATTATCTTTAATGGTTTTTGCTAAGTTATTAATTTTTTCTTGTGGTCATATTTCGCCTACCGGAATATCCATTAATGATGAAACAATACCATCAAGCATCGGTATTTGTCTAATTTTTTTAATACTAATTGAATCTAATTTTTCTCCAAATCATCTAAATGTAAGTTTCATATTTAAAATAACCTTTCTAACGTTTCTCTTACAGAATGTTTTTCAGCAATCATCTTTTTGAATAAATTAATAATGGCGTTACTTAGATTAATTTCAACTAAATCTATCCCAAAAATATTCTTATTACTTAATATTGTTTCTAATTTGTTACTAACTGAATTTGTATCACCTAATGTAATTCCTTGCAAATGAGATTGAAGGTATTCTAAATTAGGGTCTGAACTAATAGACATCGTGTTTCATTCATCATCATAGCCCAAGAGATAACGTAATCATGCGGCAATAGCGAAAGGAATACCAATTAAAGAACTAATAGATAATTGCGGATTTTCAGCATATGCTTTAATGGTTACGCCAAAACGTATGCCAACTTTTAAACTAGTGTCTGTCGCAATTCTTTGCGGGGTGTCGGGAACGAATGGGTTTGGTAATCTTTTATAGATTACCTCATCAATAAATTTTTTTGGATTAATAATTTTTGGGTTTTCAACTACTTTAAGTCCCTCGTTATATCCAATTTGTTTAATTAATTCTAAAAGGTGTTTGTTTTGCACTTCCTCGTAAATTTTATCGTAACCTAAAAGACAACCAACAACAGCCAACGCTGTATGAAGAGGATTCAAGCAAGTTGTTACTTTTAATTTTTCAACTTGATCAACTATTTTTTTAGAGGTAAAATAGACTCCGCTCTTTTCTAACGAAGGTCTTCCATTTGGGAATTTATCTTCAATTACTAAATATTGAATTTTTTCGGCATTAACAAATGGAGCAATAAAAGTGCCTTTGCTGGTAGTGATAGGGTTCATATTTTCCAAACCAAATTCAATCAATTGGTTAGCGATTACAGGGTTTGGTCTAGGAACAATTTTATCAATCATAGTTCATGGAAAACTAATCTTATCTTCATTGTTAATATAATCTAAGAATTCTTGAGTAACATGATTCAATTTCTTCCATTCTTCAGCAATTGCCAAAATTGCTTGTTTAAATTTATTGCCATTTTCACTCATATTGTCTAAACTTACTAGTGCTAATGCTTTTTGGTTACTTTTATATCGTTCATACAAAAGACTTGTTAAAATAGACATCAAGTGGTAACATTTGCTTGGACCATTTTTAATATCATCTTTTATGATTTGTAAATATTCACCATTATTATTTGTTAATTGGTAACCTTTTTCAGTAACTGTTAAACTAGATATTTGTAAAGTTTCGTTGGTGAAATATTTCACTAGTTGAATTCAGTCGTTTGCTTGTGTTGTCAAAGCATCAGCAATCGCTGCACTAATTTCATATTTAGTTTTTCCGTTATTATTAAGAGTAACCAGCATACTTAGGTTATCAAATGGCTTATATATTTTTTCAATAATTTCGAAATCAAACGATTCCACAGCAATAATTCCAATATCGTCAAATCCACTTTTAATTAAATTATCTTGTAAAAAACTAATGAATCCTCTAAAGATATTGCCGACGCCAAAGTGAACTCATTTAGGAAATTGCTTCGTTTTGTTATGTACTTCTTCAATATTGTATGTAGGTAATTTGAAATGTTTCGAATTAGTATTTTCAAGGTTCTTAATGCTTAATTTCATTATTATTTTGCTCCTGTAGCTTTATTATTTTTTTGTAAATTTGCAATTTTAAAATTGATTTTATTAATGGACATATCTTGTTTCTTATAAATATATTTAAAATGGTTTTTTACTTTCATAATTTTTTGATTATAGTTTTGATTTGATTGTAAAATTTGACGTCTTAACCGTTGGATTTTTAAAGAATAGTGTTTTTTATTTATTTGAGATTTAGGTTTTAATTTTAAATTTTGATACTCGTCATTAAGTTTCTTGTGTTTGATAGTTCAAACTGTAATGAGTTTGGATATTTTTTTATTCTGGTTAGAATAATATTCTTTATTGTCGTGTAGTTTAATTTGTGTTTTTGCCCAATTAATTGAATTGTTATATTTGTCCATTTTGTTTTGAATAGGTAAAACGATTCTTTCATTACCTTTTCTATTAAGCATGATTTGATATTTCTTAATTTTTTCATTCAAAGTATTATTTTTTCAATTCCTATTGAGTAAAATGTTATTAATTTGAGTACTTTCATTCCTCATATCGTCAGATTGACGTTCACTAATTAATTGGAGGTAACTATTTAAGTTATTCAAATGAAAATTAAAATAAAACATCGGATTATTTTTTTTATCTTTAAACTCACTTAACATTCCGATTAGACTTAAAGATAAAAAAATAAGTATTGCAATACTTAAAATAATTCAACGGGAAGGTAATCAGAGTTTTAAAAACACTGATACTAATGCGATTCAAGCATAATCAGCCTCACCTCATCCTAAGGCAGTAATTGATGCTCAATCGCTCGGGTTATTAATTCTAATGTCGCTAATTTGTGGAATATTACCAAATCCATCGCCCATAGTGTTATATATAATGCCAAAAACCAGCGGCATAAAAGAGAAGATAATACCACACAAAAACGGAGCGATAATACATGCTTTTATGCCACCACGAGAATTAGCCATAATTCCACAAGCTCCACTAGATAAAAAATGCGTTGGCAGCGACGGAATCATAATCATCGTAAAAACTGCTGGAGCTAATTTGGCTAAACCAAAAGATAATCCAGTTACTAATAAGCCTCCTGTTAAAGACGAAATGAAAGCAATTAATACGGCTGTCGGCTGTTTATCAATGATTACTGCTGAATCTATGCACATCTTGGCATTAGGAATTGCTCTTCTTGATATTCCTTCCAACGGTTCAACCAATCCCTTGACCATCATCTTAACACCAAATATCAAGGCTTCTAGTCCGGCAGCAAAAGCAAAAGAATCAGTAATAATAATTACTGGAATTGATGTTGAACCACTAACTCCACCACCAGCAATTTCTATAAAATAATCTTTGCCATGAACAGCCCAACAAGAGATATAAACTATGGTAAGAATTACAAGCATGGTAATAATTACCGTAATTGTAGAATGTTTAAAAAATGATAATCATTTAGGCATATTAATATCTTCTGCTGATCGACTTTTCCTTTCGCCGTATCTTTCAAATAGGTAACCAAACAATACGCCGAGTGATGCAGCAAATGTGTTGTAATGTGCAATATACATTTTATCTTCTCCAGTTAATTGTCGCATCGCTGGTTTAGTTAATTGTGGTGTTAATGTCATATATAAAGACATTAAAATCCCACCAAAAATAACGGCAAATAAAGCATCAGTGCTATTTAAATTCATGTTTAATCCTGCGAATTCTAACATAATTACTAGACCAACACATAGATATAAGATATGGTGGGACGATAAGTGAATATCTTTATATTTAGAAGTTCTGGCAAGAACTAAATTTAATATCATTGATACTAATAGCATCAAAGCTACGACTGCAGCCATTTTAGGAGCATCTTTAATTATCAATAATGCTAATGCATCACAATTACCAATTGCCGCATCACTTCCGACTAGTGCTTTAAATACATTAGAAAAATGAACTAATGCTGCACCCATCGCAGCTCCACCACATGCTAATAAGAAAAAACCTAATATTGTGGTTAAAGTTGATAAAATGATATCAGTTGGTTTTTTGTGCATTAATATTGAACCGATTAACGCAAATAAACCAATTACTAATCCTGGCGCTCCGAAAAATCCTTGTATTAAATACAAAAATTCCATAACTTACATCCTAATTACTATCTTAGTAACTTCATCTTTTTTATTGATTGTTGTTTCAAATGCCTCAGGTAAATTTTTAAAATCATATTCATGTGTGATTATTTTTGATAAATCAATTTGTTTATTTTGTAACGCATTAATAGCGATAGGATAAGCATTCTTAGATCTAAAAATGCTTAACATTTGTCCAACGTTCGCTGCAAATTTAACAAAATCAAAAGTCATTGGTTGTAGCGTACCTAATCCTACCATAACAATTCGTCCGCCTCTTTTAATTAATTCAACTCCAGTGTTAATTGATTCTTGAAAGCCCGCACAATCAATTACAACATCTACTCCACGTTGATTGGTAAATTTCATGATTTCATTTTTCACATTTACATCTTTAGAATTTAAAACATGATTAGCACCGATTTCTAATGCTTTCTGCAATCTATTATTAATTACATCAATAACAATAATGTTACTCGCTCCACGAGCTTTGCAAGCTAATGCTGTTACTAATCCAATACATCCTGCGCCAAAAATTGCAACCGTATCACCTAGTTTCACTTTCCCAACATTCGTAGCCTCAATCCCTATTCCCAACGGTTCAATTAACGCTCCTTGCTTGGTAGAAACATTTTTTGGAAGTTTATAACAAAAACCAGCATCATGAACAATGTAATTCCTAAAAGCACCATCCACTTTTGGAAATGCTGATCCCAAGAATTGTACTTGATGGCATAAGTTGTAATTGCCCGAGCGACAATATTCGCATTTGCCACACGGCACACCAGGTTCAATTGTTACTTTGTCACCAACTTTCAAATGTTTAACATCATTACCAATTTCTATGACTGTGCCTGCTGGTTCGTGACCTAAAATATGATTTTCAGTTAAAATTCGATATCCGTTTTGTCTATCTGCATAATAATGAATGTCTGAGCCGCAAATCCCGACATATTCAATTTGAACTAGCACTTCGTTAGGTTTAGGTTTTGGAATGGGTATTTCTCGAAACTCTAATTTTCTTTTATCTACCAAATATGCTGCAATATTCTTCATATCGTTCCTCCATGCTGTTTTGAAAAATAAAAAAAGCAAGATTGCGGTTAAAACAATCTTGCTTCGTGAAAGTAAATAAAACCTACGTTGTAAGTATTACTCTCTCTCTCTCTCTCTCTCTAGCACTAATTGAGTATATTCTAAATTAAATAAAATTTTCTATCAAAAGCAAGGTGGTAAATAAGTGAAAAATCTTCTGTTTTTTATGGGAGCAGTTCAAATAATAAAGAATTAAAACCACGACAGTAATTAGTGATATATTAGTGAAGTATGAAACCAGTTTCAATATTAGTCGTTATTTTAGCAGTTACAATTATTTTTACAATTGTAATTTTTTGAATTGTTAGAAAAAATAAAAAGAATAATTTAACTAATGAAACAGAAAAAAATCAACAAAACGACGGTAAAGATTATCAAACTGAGATAAATAAAATATTTCCAGGCTGTATATATTTAGATATAAAACACGATCACAAACTTGAGGAAATTTATCAATCTATTGATGCAAATCAAAGTATTTTTATTGAAGGACCTGGAGGAACTGGAAAAACAATAAAATTACAAAATCTTATATATCATTACAAGCATTTTGGTCGTGAAAATCAAAAAAATATTGTTCCATTAGCATCAACTGGTATAGCATCATTGGCACTGCACGGAAGTACGATTCATAAATTCATCGGGTATGGTAAAAATACAAATTCTCTTCCAAAAATTTTGAATCACGAATACTGGGATCGTATTGCCGATAGATTAAATGATCCTGATATAGTAATAATTGATGAAATTTCCATGGTTAATTCGGAAATTATTGATCTTTTAGACCAAATATTTAGAAAAGCAACTAAAAATGACAAACCGTTTGGAGGCAAAATAGTGGTTTTTTGCGGAGATTTTCTTCAACTACCGCCAGTTACTACTGATAGCAAAGATAGCGATGAAATTTGGGCGTTTAATTCTAAAATTTGAAAAGAAATGAAACCAAAACGCATTGAATTAACTGAGAATTATCGCCAAAAAAGTGGCACCGATGATGATAAAAAATTTATTAAAGCTTTAAATGATATAAGAGTAGGCAACACAAAAACAAATGAGGTTAGATGATTTCTCCAAAAAATTAAAGCATGTGATCTTAGCGAAAAACCAGACGACGTAATTGTTTTAGCTAATGATAATAAGACCGTAAACGAAGAAAATGCTAGAAAGCTTAAAAAAATACCTGGAAACAGCAAAAAATATGAATCCGAAATAATCCTAAAAAAGGAAAATGTTGAAGGTGAATATGCAAAAAAACAGCTTAAGCACGATAAAGAATATGAATTATTTCGCAGCACTCTTGAACTAAAGAATAATTGTAATGTTATGACTATAGCTAACGATAGAAACAATCGTTTTTATAACGGTTCAAGAGGCACAGTAATATCTTTGGGCGAAGATTTTATAGAGGTTAAATTTGATGGTGGAAATATTTATAAAATTGAAAGATATGAATGAAATATTGAAAATGCAAATTCAGAAGTTTTGGCTACATTGAGACAATTTCCGATTAGATTAGCCTATGCAGTTACCATACACAAAAGTCAAGGAATGTCGCTTGATTCGGCTTACATAGTGATAGACGGGATTAAATGAGACGGACAAATGTATGTGGCACTTTCACGTGTCAAAGATGTTAATAAAATTTATGCAAACCATAAAATACGAGAAGACAGAATAAAAACAAGTACTGCTGTTCTCAATTTTTTAGAAAACCAACAAATGGTTGATATTGAACGGTCTGATTCATTTATAGAAGCAGAGTTAAATTAGAACTAAAAAAACAATTTCAGTTCGGATCGAGGGCTGCAATTTGTCCTCGTGAAGTTGGAATCACTAGTAATCGCGAATAAGTCATGTCGTGGTGAATGCGTTCTCGGGTCTTGTACACACCGCCCGTCCAACTATGAGAGCCGTTAATACCTAAAACCGTTTTGCTAACCGCAAGGAGGCGAACGCCTATGGTAGGAATGGTGATTGGAGTTAAGTCGTAACAAGGTACCCCTACGAGAACGTGGGGGTGGATCACCTCCTTTCTTCGGAGTTAAATTAATTTAACTACACAAGAAAATGTGTACACAAAATAAATCCAGATGATTAACATTACCCAATTGATAACGTTAACATTTGGTCGGATTCTATTTAGTTTTGAGAGGACTTG